>JACNJX010000085.1 GCA_014382345.1 Alphaproteobacteria bacterium | reverse complement strand
GCCGCTCCGGAGGCCGCTCAGGAGGCTACCCCCGATGGTGCCGAGGAAGGCGCTGGCTCAGATGGAGTCGTGCCTGCGGTTGTCGAAGACGACGTGGATATCGACGATGTGGATTTCGGCGATTTCGACGAAGATGACGATGACGATCATCCCCATTCTCGCCGCCCGGTCTATATCGCCATCGCCGGGGCCGTGGTTTTGCTGGCTGGGATCGCCGGCGGGGCGGGGTGGTGGTATTTTAGCGGCGACGACGAGAGCCAGAAGCCGGCGGCCGGCAAGGCCGCCTCCGAACACAAGGGGCCGATGGCCGGCATGGCTTTGCCGCCCCGGCCGGGACAAGCCGTCAGGGGCGGCGGCCTGAATAAATTTACCGGCCTGTCTTCAAAAGGCACGTCTTCCACAGGGACCGCGTCCAAAGGCGCCATGACTCCGAGTGCCCCCCGGAATTCCGCCTTTGGAAAACCCACGCCGACCGACCAGACGGGCGAGCCGGGAAAAACCGCCACTGGGGCATCCTCGGGGGCGTCCTTGGCCCGGACGGTTGGCGATATCAGCGGGCGTTTCGGCGGCCGGGCCGATCCGCTCAGTGGTTCGCTGAACGTCATCGGCGACAAGACCAAGGACACAGGCGCGGGTGTTGTTGTCCCCTCGGTGACGTCGGTGACATTGAGAACCCTGCCCGATTTCCCCGGCGGCAGGCCCTTGGGCCCGACCCCCGATGCCCGCCTGATCGAGAAAAAAGAGGGCCTGACCGGAGCCCTGCCGATCACCGGCAAGGACGGTTCGGTGTCCTGGAAAGTCTACGCCCGGCCCTATGAAGGCGAGAACCAGGGCAAACGTGTGGCCATCGTCGTCATGGACTTAGGCTTGAGCCGGGCTTCAAGCCGGGCCGCTATCGGCAAGCTGCCTGGGGATGTGACCCTGGCGCTTAATCCCTATGCCAGGGATCTCAGCGACTGGCTGGTGCGCGCGCGCCTGGTCGGCCACGAAGTCCTGATGATGCTGCCGATGGAAAGCGAACGCTTCCCTGTTCAGGACGCCGGCCCCCTTTCCTTGGACACAGCGCTCAAGGAAGAAGACAACATCAAGCGCCTGGAACTGCTTCTCAGCCAGGTGACGGGGTATATCGGCGTCGCCACCTCCATGGGGTCTCGCTTCGGCACTTCCGATGCGCTGATGACATCGGTTCTGAAAATTTTGAAGGACCGCGGGCTGATGTTGTTGACGTCGGGCGTCCAAAGCACCCTGTTGGGGCCCAAGATCGCCCGGAAAATAGGACTTCCCCTGGTGGTCGGCGATATTATCCTGGATGAGGAACCGAGCCGCGCCGGGATTGACGCCAAGTTGCAGCGCCTGGAAGAAATGCTCAAAGAACGCTCGACCGCCGTCGCCATCGCCCAACCCTATCCGGCGACCATTGCGCGCCTGATTGCCTGGATCAAGACCCTGAAGGGTAAGAAAATCACCCTGGTTCCGGTTTCGGCTCTGGTCAAAACTGAAAGCGCGGAATAGCGCCAAATGCCCAATTTAGCCACATGAGCGGCGATACACCTCAGGACCCAAGCCAAAATCCAACAGTGAACCGGGAGGCCCTGGCCTACCGGCGGGGCGTCGGCGCGGTGCTGTTCAACCCGTCCGGGCTGGTTTTCGTCGGCCGGCGTTTCGGGGCCTATTCCGATGCCTGGCAATTGCCCCAGGGCGGCATCGATGAGGGAGAAAGCCCTGAAAGCGCCGTTTTAAGGGAACTGGAAGAGGAAACGGGGACAGCTAAGGCGGAAATCATCGGCGAAACCACCGAATGGCTGACCTATGACCTGCCCGATGAACTGATCGGCATCGCCTGGGGCGGGCTGTATCGGGGACAGACCCAAAAGTGGTTTGCGCTACGCTTTACCGGCGACGACGGTGATATCGACCTGGAGGCCCACGACGAGCCGGAATTCTCCGAATGGCGCTGGGTCGCGCTGGAAGAGATCTCGGGTTTGATTGTGCCATTCAAGCGCCGGCTTTATGATGACATCGTTGCAGCGTTTCACGACCTTTCTGAGCGGATGATTTCCCGGGCATGATGTATCTTCAACTTTTTGGCGGCATTGCCGTCTTGCTGGCGGCTGCGGAAGTTTTTATTCGCGGCGCCGTCAGTCTCGCGAAAATCCTTGATGTTCCGCCGCTGGTGATCGGCATGACCGTGGTCGCCGTCGGCACGTCCGCGCCGGAACTTCTGGTGACTCTGGATGCCGCTTTAAGCGGTGTGCCCGGGATCGCGGTAGGTAATATCATCGGCTCCAATATCGCCAATGTTTTCTTGATTCTGGGCGTCAGTTGCCTGCTGTCGCCGATCCGGGGGCCGGCCGGCGCCAATATGCGCGACGGTTTCGTCCTTATGGCCGGAACCTTAATGTTCGCCCTGCTGTGTGAGCAGGGACAGTTGGAGCTATGGTCGGGCGGCGCCCTGTTCGTTGCCTTCCTGGGCTTTCTGGCGTCGACCTACCGCAAGGAAAGCAAGGACGAAAAGGCCGCCGCCGAACATGTGTTGGAAGTGGAAGGCATGAGCCCCATCGCGGCCCCCCTGTGGGCGGTGATCTTGAGCACCGTTTTGGGGCTGGCGGGAATTGTCTGGGGCGCCCATCTGCTGGTTGAAGGCGGCGTTGATGTCGCCCGCGTCTTCGGCGTTTCGGAAGAAGTTATCGGCCTGACGGTGATCGCGCTGGGAACCTCGCTGCCGGAACTGGCAGCGTCCGTGGTGGCTGCGTTTCGCGGCCATGCAGACATTGCGGTGGGCAATGTGGTCGGCTCAAACCTGTTCAACATTCTCGGCATCGCCGGCCTGGTGGCCATGGTGTCGCCGCTGCCGGTGTCCGAAAACATCCTGTCCTTCGATATCTGGGTCATGGTAGGGGCAACGGCGCTGGTGCTTCCGATCCTGGCCGGGCGATGGCATCCGGGACGTTGGAGCGGGGCCTTTTTCCTGGCCCTTTATATCGGCTTTATCGGCTATACCGGGGTATCGGCGGGCTTGTTCCAGGTCTGATCCGGTTGATGATGAGGGGTGGCCCGAGAGGCCTTGCATCAAAGGGCCGGATCGCCCATTCTCCGGCCCATGACGGATAGTGACAGCACCCTGAAAACGGCTCTGGTGACCGGCGCGGCGCGGCGTATCGGCCGCGCCATTGCCCTGGATTTGGCAAAATCCGGGTGGACCGTGGCGGTCCATTACAATCGGTCCGCCGAGGAAGCCAAAGTCGTTGTCGGCGAAATTGCCGAAATGGGCGGCAAGGCCGCCGTGGTGCAGGCCGATCTGGCCGATGAAGACGGAGCCAGCAGGCTTATCGATCAGACTAGGCAGGCCGTCGGTCCGCTAAACTGCCTGATCAACAACGCTTCCGTATTTGAAAAGGACACGCCGGAGACGGCGACGAAAGCCTCCTGGGACTCCCACATGCAGGTTAACCTGCGGGCGCCCTTTCAATTGACGCAAGGCTTCGTCAGGCAGTTGCCGGATGGCGAAAACGGAAATGTTATCAATCTGATCGACCAGCGGGTCTGGAACGTGACGCCGTTTTTTACCTCTTATACGGTGTCCAAAGTGGCGTTGTGGGGGTTGACCCAGAACCTGGCGCTGGCCTTGGCGCCGTCGATCCGCGTCAACGCGATCGGTCCGGGCCCAACCCTGGCTAGCATTCATCAAACGGAAGAACAATTCCAACGCCAATGGTCCGCGCAGCCTTTGTCGCGCCCGGCCATGCCGGAAGAGATCTGCCGGGCGATCCAGTTCGTGCTTGACGCTCCGTCCATGACGGGGCAAATGATCGTGCTCGATGGCGGTCAGCATCTTGGCTGGGCGCCGGGTACGGCGGAAGAGGAATAGGCTAAACCCAGCATGACCGCGAATACCCTAAAATTGTTTGAGGTGCCGAAGGTCGCCGATGCGTCTCGCTCGATCCGCCATGTATTCATCCGCGATCTGGTCGTCAACTGTTCCATAGGCATTCATGGTCATGAGAAACAGGCCCACCAGCGTGTCCGCATCAACCTGGATCTGGCCGTTGACGAAAACGGCCAAGCGATCAACGACGACATCGACAACGTGCTGTGTTACGAGAAACTGGCCGATGGCGTTGGTAAGATCATCGGACGCGGGCATGTCAATCTGGTCGAAACCCTGGCCGAAGACATCTCCGGAATGTGTCTGAAGGACGCACGCGTGCTTTCGGCCCGTGTCCGGGTAGAGAAATTGGACATATTGGAAGGTGCACAAAGCGTCGGTGTCGAAATTGAACGGTTTAATTCCGAAGTATAGATTCGAGAATTAAAGCAACCGCGAAGTTGATCTCCCAATACGCCATCGCCGATACCTTTACGGTGAGTTGTGCACAGGGGCAAACATTGTAACCATATGTGTCTGTTTCATGACAGTCATTTACAATTCCGGTTCACGTTAAAGCACGAATAAAAATTCTCTTTTTATTTCAACGCATTAAAACTATGCCTAAAAATCAGGCAAAGTTTAAAAAATCACGCTATGGTAAGGGGCTATGCTCGGGACTCAGGCTTTTCAACAACCTTATCCACAGGTTTCGTGGATAGTTCCGGGTTGATAAAATTTAAATTAAACGCGTTTGATTTTTTTTCGTCCAACAAGCGGGCGTCACGTCTTCGGAGGGCATAATAGGGTATGTCGAAAACGCCGAAATCGATTTCCCGAGACAGGACGCCAGACGGGGTCCCGGAGACAGACGGTGGACCCGCCGCCGGCGCCGCTGTCATTCAGGGGTATCTGAAAACGCTGCCCGGTGGTCCCGGCGTTTACCGCATGATCAACGCCAAGGGCGACGTTCTGTATATCGGCAAGGCGAAGAACCTAAAAAATCGCGTGACCAGCTACACCCGTCTGGCCAATCAGGCTAATCGGACACGGCGCATGGTTTTGGAAACGGTGGCGATGGAATTCGTCACCACCCACACCGAGGCGGAAGCGCTGTTGCTGGAAGCCGACCTGATCAAGCGCTATCGGCCGCGCTACAACATCCTGTTGCGCGATGATAAATCCTTTCCTTCGATCCTGCTGACCGGGGATCATCCGTATCCCCAGGTGCTCAAGCACCGCGGAGCGCAAAGCCGCAAGGGGGATTATTTCGGGCCTTTTGCCTCCGTGTGGGCGGTCAACGATGCGCTGGCCACCCTGCAACGCGCGTTTCTTTTACGGTCCTGCACCGACACGGTGTTCGCCAGCCGCACCCGGCCCTGCCTTCTGCATCAGATCAAGCGCTGTTCAGCGCCCTGCGTGGGCCGCATCGGCGAGGACGAATACCGGGAGTCCGTCGAACAGGCCCGCGCCTTTCTGACCGGCGGTTCGCGCAGGATTCAGGATCATTTCGCAGCCCTTATGCAAACCGCCAGCGACGCCGAGGAGTTCGAGCAGGCCGCCGCCTACCGCGATCGCATCCGCGCGCTGACCCGGATTCAGGCGCAGCACGATATCAACCTGACGGGCATCGGCGAGGCCGACGCCATCGGCGTGCATCAGGCCGGCGGGCAGACCTGCGTGCAGGTGTTTTTCTTCCGCGCCGGCGCCAGTTACGGCAACCGCGCCTACTTTCCCAGCCACGCCCGCGATGATTCCCAGGAAGCGGTGCTGGAGGCTTTCCTTGGCCAGTTTTATTCCAAGGCGCCGCCTGCGAAGCTGATCCTGCTCAGTCATACGCCGCCCAACAAGGCGTTGCTGGAAGAGGCCCTGTCCGTCCGGGCCGAGCGTTCGGTGCGCCTGTTGCGCCCGGCGCGCGGCGCCAAACGCAACCTGATCCAGTACGCGGTCTCCAATGCCGCCGACGCGCTGCAACGACGCATGGCCGAAAGCGCCACGCAGCGCCGGTTGCTGGACGGCTTGGCCCAGGCCTTGGACCTGGACGGTGTACCCGAACGCATCGAAGTTTATGACAACAGCCACGTTTCCGGCACCAAGGCGGTCGGCGCGATGATTGTCGCCGGGCCGGAAGGGCTGATGAAAAAGGCCTACCGGAAATTCAACATCCGGGGCGCAAGGGAGGGGGCCGCCGAAACCGCCTCGGAAGGCTTCTCGCCGGGGGATGATTACGCGATGATGCGCGAAGTCATGCGGCGCCGGTTTTCCCGCGCACTGAAGGAAGACCCGGACCGCACCGGCGGCCAGTGGCCGGACCTGGTGCTGGTGGACGGCGGCAAAGGCCAGTTGGGCGTGACGCTGGAGGTGTTCGCCGAGCTGGGCATCGACGGGGTCGATGTGGCGGCCATCGCCAAAGGCCCCGACCGCGACGCTGGGCGGGAACGCATTTTCCTGCATGGCCAAGCACCGCTGTCGCTGCCGCCCCGCGACCCGGTGTTGTTTTTTCTGCAACGGCTGCGCGACGAGGCGCACCGCTTCGCCATCGGTACGCACCGCAACAAGCGGTCCAAGGCGCTGGTGCGCTCGCTGCTGGATGACGTTCCTGGGATCGGGCCGAAGCGGAAAAAAGCGTTGTTGCATCATTTCGGCGCGGCCAAGGCGGTGGCCGAGGCGGGGCGCACCGATCTGGAAGCCGTAGACGGCATCAACAGGACCACGGCCAACCGGATTTATGAATGGTTTCACGAAACGGAGCAGTAAGGCTAGAATGCCCGCGTCGTATTCTGGAATCGGACCATGTGGAAGAATCTACCCAATATCCTGACGTTTTCGCGGATTATCGCGATCCCGGTTTTGATCGGTTTGTTGCTGTTCGTGAAAGACCCGCTGGGTAGCTGGCTGGCCTTTGGCGCCTATACCTATGCCTGCGTGACCGATTTCTTCGACGGCTTCGTGGCCCGGGCCTGGCACCTGCAATCGGCGTTCGGGCGTTTTCTCGACCCTATCGCGGATAAACTGCTGATCGCGTCGGTGTTGCTGGTGCTGGTCGGGATCGACCGCTTTTCCGGCCTCACGGTGCTGCCGGCGGCGGTCATTCTGTGCCGGGAAATCCTGGTCTCGGGGTTGCGTGAATTCCTGGCCCAGGTTCAGGTCAGCGTGCCGGTGACGACACTGGCGAAATGGAAGACCACGATCCAGATGCTGGCGCTGGGCTTTCTGCTGATCGGCCCGTCCGGTCCCGATTTCGGGCCGCTGACGACGACAGAGGTCGGCATCTGGGGCCTGTGGGGGGCGGCGATCCTGACCCTGGTGACCGGATATGACTATCTGCGCGCCGGTCTGCGCCACATTACGGAAACCGACCATGGGCCGGAAGACCCACCGGTGTCCGGTTCCGATAAGGACGGAGAAAACGCGTGAAAATTTTCGGCCTCGTCGGGTGGAGCGGTTCCGGCAAAACGACGCTGGTGTCCGGGCTGTTGCCGGAACTGATCGGGCGGGGCCTCACGGTTTCGACCATGAAGCACACGCACCACAACTTCGACATCGATAAAAAAGGCAAGGATTCCTTTGAACACCGCATGGCCGGCGCGACCGAGGTGCTGATTACCGGTTCCAGCCGGTGGGCGATTTTGCACGAAAACCGGGATGCCCCCGAACCGTCCATTGACGATCTTCTGGCCCGCATGGAAGACGTCGATCTGGTGCTGATCGAAGGTTTCAAGTCACACAACCATCAAAAAATGGAAATCTACCGCCCTGCCGTCGGCAAGCCCCTGTTGGCGGCGGAAGACCAGAGCATCGTCGCCGTCGCCAGTGACGCCAAGGCCGCCGACCTGCCCGGACTGGCGGGGCGGGGGGTTCCGCTGATCAGCCTGAACGACATCAAGGCCATCGCCGACTTCATCATCGGCCATACGGGCCTGGAATCGGGGGTCCACGATGGCGCAGCTTAAGGACGACTGTTTCGCCTTCGGCGGCGAGCTGATGCCCCTGGATGACGCGCTGGCCCGGTTGAAAGACAGCGTCGGCCCGGTGATGGGGATGGAAACCGTGGCGTTGCGCGAGGCCCAGGGGCGCATCCTGGCCGAAGACGTAAAATCCGACCGCAACGTGCCGCCTCACGACAACAGCGCCGTCGACGGCTATGCGGTCAATTTCGATGATCTTGAGGCGGACGGCGACACGCGGCTTGCCGTATCCGGGCGCATCGCCGCCGGTCATCCGCTGGAACGGCCCGCCGAGCGGGGGCAGGCGTACCGTATTTTCACCGGCGCGCCGATGCCCGATGGGGAAGATGGGGGGCCGGACACGGTCTTTATGGAAGAGGACTGCACCTCTGAGGGGGATGTGGTGGTGCTGCCCGCGGGCCTGAAACAGGGCGCCAACCGCCGCTTCGCCGGCGAGGACGTCAAGGCGGGCGACGTCATCATCCGCGCCGGCCAGCGGCTCAGGGCGCAGGAGATCGGTCTGGCGGCGTCGGTCGGCAGGGCTACGCTCAAGGTCTTTTCGCGGCTTCGCGTTGCGGTATTCTCCACCGGCGACGAGGTCCGTGATCCCGGCGGAGAAGCCGATGAAGGCTGCATTTATGACGCCAACCGCTATGCCGTGATGGCGTTGCTGGAAGGCCTCGGCTGCGCGGTGACGGACTTAGGCATCCTTAAAGACGACGCCGACGCCATATCCGCCGCCCTTGCAAAAGCGGCCTCCGGTCACGATTTATTGGTCACCTCGGGCGGCGTATCCGCCGGTGAGGAAGACCACGTCAAGGACGCGGTGGAAGGCTTAGGCCAAATCAATTTCTGGCGGCTGGCGATTAAGCCGGGCCGCCCCATTGCCTTGGGCCAGGTCGACGACGTCGCTTTCCTGGGCCTGCCCGGCAACCCGGTAGCGGCGATGGTGACGTTTTTGGTGGTCGGACGGCCTTTGGTGCTGTTGTTATCGGGCGCGGGCGACGTGACGGCGCATCACTTCCCGGTTGAGGCCGGGTTTGACTATAAAAAGAAAAAGGGACGGCGCGAATGGGCACGGGTGAAACTGGAAATCAACGCTGCCGGGCATCCCGTGGCCATGAAATACCATTCGTCGGGGGCGGGGATTTTGAGCTCCATGGTCGAGGCCGACGGCCTGGTCGAACTGGACGAAGACACCGACAGGCTGGAACAGGGTATGATGGTTCCGTTCCTGCCGTTCAACGAAGTAACCGGAAGGTGAAGGAATGAAGCTGCTGTATTTCGCCTGGCTCAGGGAAAAGGCCGGACTTTCGCAAGAGGACGTGACCCCGCCGGACACGGTCGCCACGGTGGCCGACCTGATCGAATGGCAGATCGGGCGCGGCGGCGGCTATACGGAAGCCTTTTCCGACGAGGCCATGGTCCGCGTTGCCGTCAATCAGGAATACGTCGGCGTCGACCATCCCGTTGCTGCCGGTGACGAGATCGCTTTTTTCCCGCCGGTGACGGGGGGCTAATGGATGATCCGGGTACAGGCGGAGGATTTCGACGTCGGGCGGGAACTGGAAAAGCTTTCGGACGGAAACCTGGATGTCGGCGGGGTCAGTTGCTTCGTCGGCCTGGTCCGGGATATGGCCGGCGATAAGCCGATCGAGACGATGACGCTCGAGCATTATCCGGAGATGACCGAAAAGGCACTGGCCGAGATCGAGGCCGAAGCCCGCAGCCGCTGGCCGCTGGCCGATACGTTGATTATTCACCGATATGGCGAACTAGCCCCCGGCGACCGCATCGTCCTGGTGGCGGCGGCCTCGGCGCATCGCCAAGCGGCAATCGAGGCGGCGCACTTCCTGATCGACTGGCTGAAGACCAAGGCGCCGTTCTGGAAACGCGAGGTCACGCCGGACGGCGGCCAATGGGTGGACGCGCGCTCGTCCGACGACGCCGCCGCCGAGCGCTGGATAGAGAAGTAACGCATATGGTCGATGACAATCCCGACTGGCCGTCCAAGGCCTATCAGAATGACCGCTTCCTGTATTCCAACGCGGCCAGGACGCTACGTATCCTGTCGGAATACCTGGAGCCCCATAACCGTTTCGAAAACATGGACGTTCAGGACACGGTGGTGTTTTTCGGTTCGTCCCGGATCAAGCCCCGCGAAGAGGCCGAAAAAGCCCTGGAGGCGGCCAAGGCCGATGGCGGTGGTGGAGCGGATATCGAGACGTGCGAGCGCGATCTCAAGATGTCGCGTTATTACGAGGATGCCCGCGAGCTTGCGCGCCGGCTGACCGAGTGGTCGAAGGGGCTGGAAGGCACGGACCGTCGCTTCATCGTCTGCTCTGGCGGCGGCCCCGGGATCATGGAGGCTGCCAACCGGGGCGCCAGCGAGGTGTCCGGCATCAATGCGGGGCTCAATATCTCGCTGCCGCACGAACAGAACGACAACCCTTACATCACCCGCGAGCTAAACTTCGAGTTTCACTACTTTTTTATGCGCAAATTCTGGTTCGTCTACTTGGCCAAGGCGATCATCATCTTCCCGGGCGGCTTCGGAACCATGGACGAACTGATGGAGGTGCTGACCCTGATGCAGACGGAAAAGCTTTCGGTGCCGGTGCCGATCGTGCTTTACGGCACGGAATTCTGGTCCGATGTCCTGAATATGGAGGCGCTGGTCAAGCACGGTACGATCGAGGCCAAAGACCTGGAACTTTTCTTCGAGACGGATTCCGTCGACGAGGCCTTCGACTACATCACAAAGGAATTGACGGAGATCGCGCTCGGTAAGCCGGGGGGCAATCTGTAGGGCCTGTTTGGCCTCTTACTCCGCCGCCGACTCCGCCTGAGACGGTACTTTGCCGACGGCCTTGTCGTAGTCGTCCATCATCCATTTACTGATTTCGCCGACGGTGAACGTGCGCTCGTCGATCAAGCCGACCGGGGTGACTTCGGCGGCCGTGCCGGTGAGGAAGATTTCCGTCGCGTCCTTCAATTCATCGGGCATGATGGCGCGCTCGATGACCTCGATGCCGCGCGCGCGGGCTAGGTCGATTACCGTGCGCCGGGTGATGCCGTCGAGGAAACAGTCGGGCGTCGGCGTGTGCAGCTTGCCGTCGCCGAAGACCATGAAGATGTTGGCGCCCGTGGCCTCGGCCACCTGGCCGCGCCAGTCCAGCATCAGGCAGTCGTCATAGCCTTGTTGCTCGGCGTCATGCTTGGACAGCGTGCAGATCATGTAAAGCCCCGCCGCCTTGGCGTGCACCGGTTCCGTTTCCGGTGACGGACGGCGCCACTTGGAGGTTTTCAGGCGAATGCCTTTCATCCGCGCCTCGGGCGAGAAATAGGACGGCCAGTCCCAGGCGGCGATGGCGACATTGATGCGCGACGCCTGCGCCGAAACGCCCATCATTTCCGACCCACGCCAGGCGATGGGGCGCACGTAGCCGTCAACGATGTTGTTGGCCTTGCAGGTTTCGATGCAGGCTGCGTCGATTTCGGCGACCGAATAGGGCAGTTCGAAGCCAAGCGCCTTGGCGGAGAACGCCAGCCGTTCGGAATGTTCCGTCAGTTTGAAGATATTGCCGCCGTAGGAACGCTCGCCTTCGAATACGGACGAGGCATAATGCAGCGCGTGGCTGAGGACATGCAGCTTGGCGTCCCGCCAGGGAATCAGTTTACCGTTGAACCAGATCTGACCGTCCCGGTCGTCAAAGGGAATACTCTCCATGAAATTTTCTTTCGTAAATTGCAAAATATTCAAAAGGTTCTTGCGTTAGGTAACATTCTTGGGCATATATGTCAATAACACTGACTTAAATTTTGTTCCGCTGTTTCTTATGCAGCGTGTAACGGAGTCCGTTCATGACCGATCCGGGGCCTATCGCCCGAAAGCAAACCGGCTCACTGCCCCCGGTTGAAAAATCTCCGGAAGAGAAGACTTCCGGAGAAGGGGAACTGCGCCCGGCAATGGAGTTGCTGTTTTTCGCTTACCGGGATTTCACCGGCGAGGCGGATGCGCTGCTGGCGGATTTCGGCTTTGGCCGCGCCCATCACCGGGTCATCTATTTCATCGGCGCCCATCCGGGTATGAGCGTTTCGGAATTGCTGAAGATTCTCCGGATCACCAAACAAAGCCTGTCTCGGGTGTTGAGCCAACTCATCGAGGAAGGCTTCGTCCTGCAACGGACCGACGCCGCCGACCGGCGCCGCCGACGTCTGTACTTAACGGCCAAGGGGTCCAACCTGGAACGCCGTCTGACCGAACGGCAAAGCCGGTGGATTGAAGCCGCCTACCGTGAAGCGGGCCAGGATTCGGTTCAGGGGTTCCTGGATGTGTTGCGCGGGCTGATCAACGAAGACGATCGCAAGCGCGTGGGGATACCCCGATGAACGAAGGCCTGCCGCACGTTCTTGTCGTTGACGATGACAACCGCCTGCGGGACCTTCTCGGCAAGTTTCTCGGAGAACACGGGTTCATGGTGGTGACGGCGTCGGACGCCGCCGACGCGCGCGGCAAAATGACTACGTTCGCGTTCGACATTATCGTTCTGGACCTGATGATGCCGGGAGAAACCGGCCTGGAGTTCGCCGAAGACCTGCGTGCCAGAAGCAAGATTCCGATCCTCATGCTGACTGCCATGGGCGAGCCGGAAGATCGCATCAATGGCCTGGAGCGGGGCGCGGACGACTATTTGGTCAAGCCGTTCGAGCCGAAGGAACTTCTGCTCAGGCTACATAACATTCTTAGGCGGATACCTTCGCCCAGCGCCCCGCCGGATGATGTGCGGCTGGGCGATGTCGTGTTCTTTCCCGCCCGTGGTGAACTCAGCCGTGACGGTCAGGCAATTCGCCTGACCGACGTGGAGGCGGCGCTTCTGGGCGCGCTGGCCCGCCAGCCGGGCGAAATTCTCAGCCGCGAGGAATTGATTTCGCTGACCGGGGCCGGCGGCGGCGGTCGCGCCATAGATGTTCAAGTCACGCGTCTTCGTCGTAAGATAGAGGAACAACCGAAACTGCCGCGCTATCTGCAGACCGTTCGCGGCAAAGGCTATGTTTTGCGTCCGGATTAGGACCCAAGCGGGATAACCATGAGCCTGACCGTCAAGAAATATCTGCCGAAAAGCCTGCTGGGCCGGTCCTTGCTGATCATCGTGACGCCGTTGGTGATCCTGCAACTGGTCTCGGCTGTTATTTTCTATGAAACCCACTGGGACAAGGTGACGTTGAAGCTGGCCCGTGGCGTGGCCGGCGATATCGCCGCCGTCATTAGCCTGATCCGGCGGGCTCCCGATGCGGAAAGCCGGGAACGGATATTCAACGTCGCCGCCGGCAACATGGGGCTGGTGGTGTCGCTGAAAGAAGGCGCGGTTCTTCCCAACGTAACGCGTTCGCCCAGCGGCCTGATGGAGCGGATGATGGCCAGGGCCATGATCTCCCATGTCTCCAAGCCATTCCAATTGGATACCGATACCATCGACCGCGCCGTGCTTATCGAAGTACAGCTTGCGTCGGGTGTTTTGCACGTAACCACGACGCAAAAGCGGCTGTTCAGCTCGACGGCCTATGTCTTCGTGCTGTGGATGGTCGGCACGTCGCTGATCCTGTTCGTGGTGGCGACCATTTTCATGCGCAACCAGGTCAAGCCGATCCGCCGGCTGGCCATGGCCGCCGACGATTTCGGCAAAGGCCGCGACGTTTTCCAATTTAAGCCCGAAGGGGCGTCAGAGGTTCGTCAAGCCTCTTCAGCATTCCTGGTCATGCGCGAACGCATTCTGCGCCAGATAAGCCAGCGCACGGATATGCTGTCAGGCGTATCCCACGACCTGCGCACACCGCTGACCCGCATGAAACTGCAACTTGAAATGATTGGGGCGGGACCGGGCATGGAAGACCTGAAAGGCGACATCGCCGAAATGGAACACATGCTGGATGGCTATCTGGCGTTTGCCCGGGGCGAGGGCGCGGAGGAACCCAGCAAGACGGACGTGACGGCGCTTTTGAATGAGGCCGCGGCTCAGGCGCGCAGGCGGGGCGGGGCCGTCGATTTGCATACGGAGGGCCAGTTGACGGCGTCGCTCAGGCCCAATGCCTTCCGCCGCTGTCTGACCAACCTGATCGACAACGCCATTCAGTACGCCGAGCATGTCTCCGTTCGCGCCGGGCTCAGGGAAGATGCTGTCGAAGTCACCATTGACGACGATGGTCCGGGTATCCCGGAAGAAGAACGCGAGAACGTCTTCAAACCCTTCTACCGGATCGAAGGCTCACGCAATCCCGGCACCGGCGGGGTCGGGCTCGGCATGACCATTGCGCGCGATGTCATCCGCAGCCACGGCGGCGACATGGCTCTTGGGGATTCCCCCAATGGAGGCCTGCGGGTGCGTTTGCGGGTTCCTCTATGATCCGGAAACCAGTCACCTCCAGGGTGTGACGGTGATCACACCCACGGCGTTAGATGAATACTATGATGTGATTTCAGCGTATTTGAGGGACTTTTTCAGTAAATTTCACCCACTTGGTCTTTTATTCATCGTGTGAAGTGGGTTTATGTTTTTAAATTTTCCGCAACAAAAGTAGGTTTGTTGGCTACAATGCCCCGTTCTTTCGTCTTTACGGTAGGATAGGGGCCAAAAAGGAAAGCAAAGAACCTGTGAAGATACTTCTTGCCGACGATCACGCCCTGTTTCGGGACGGTTTGCGTCTGGTTCTTGCTGGCGTGGATTCTGAAATCAGCGTTGTCGAGGCCACCGATTATCCGGAAGCCTTGACCGTTGCCGGTTCGGAAAAGAACTTGGATCTGGCGCTGGTGGATTTGTCCATGCCGGGTATGGAACGCTTTACGGGCCTGTCGGCCCTTTGCGATCGGCTGGACGAGGTTCCGGTCGTCGTCGTTTCGGCCAACGAAAGCAACGAGGATGTGCGCCGGGCCATGGGTTGCGGCGCGTCGGGCTATATTCCGAAGGCGCTCGACAGCGAAGTCATCCGTGTCGCCCTGGAACGGGTTCTGTCCGGTGGCACGTATCTTCCCCCGTCCATGGTCGGTTGGGAAAAAGAAGATCCGCCCGCCAGGGTTCCGCCGCCGCCCCGATTGACGCCGCGCCAGCGGGACGTTCTGGGCTATATCGCGCGCGGGTATTCCAACAAGAAGATCGCTTCGGAACTGAAATTGGCCGAAGGAACCGTGAAATTGCATGTGGCGGCCCTGCTGAAGGCCTTAGGCGTCAACAACCGCACGGAAGCGGTTTTCGCGGCGACTGCGCAGGGATTGGTGGAATCCCCTTCACCGGGAGCACCCCAGTCCCGCATTTAAATATCCTCCCTTTCCGGAGACGCCATGCAACACCAACTGCTTGATCTGATACTGGTGCTCTTGGCTCTGGCCGGGTTTCTCGGCTGGCTTGTTCAGGCCTACCGTCACCAGATGTCCGAAGATCGCTTGCACGATTCCGAAAAAGGGGAAACGCGCTATCAGGCGATGATCGAAGATCAGAAGGACATGATCTGCCGCTGGGATGCGGACGGTACGCGGATCTTCGCTAACGAGGCTTACTGCCGGTTTTACAATAAAAGCCGGGAGGAATTGATCGGCACACCGGTCGGCAGTTTTCTGTCCGAGGCGGATGCAAATGCCTTCAAACAAAGCTTGGCAGATCTTAGCTGGGAGTCTCCGACCGTCGAATTCGAATATGCCGCCATCCGTCATGACGGGATGCGTCGGTGGTTGAACTGGACGAATATCGGAATTTTCGACGGCCAAGGGGGCCTTGTGGAATGTCACGGCGTTGGCCGGGACGTGACCGAGCGCCGGCGTACAGAAGAGGCGCTCAAGGAAAGCGAAAAACGGCTGCGCCTTTTTTCCGACGCCATGCCGGCGCTGTTTTCCTATATCGACAAGGACCGGCGCTACCGTTTTTGTAACCTGGCCTATGAAAAACATTTTCGCCGTAGGCGCAACCAGATCGTCGGCCACACAATTGATGAAATCAACGGACCGGATACCTGCAAACAGCTCGAACCCGTCTTGGGCAGGGTGTTGGCGGGAGAAAACGTCTTTTTTGAACAATGGGTCGATTACCGCGAAGCCGGGCGCACCTTTGTCCGCGGCAGCCTGATTCCCGATATTTCGCCGGCCGGCGAGGTCGTAGGTTTTTTCGCCATGATCCAGGACATGACGGGGGAGAAAAGGAGCGAAGACAATCTGGCCAGGGCCAAGGAACAGGCGGAAATGACCAGCGCTTCGAAAAGCCGCTTTCTCGCCGCCGCCAGCCACGACCTGCGCCAGCCCATGCAGGCCTTGGCCATGTTCGTGGATGTCCTGGCGGGACGCCAGCATGATGCGGTTAGCGGCGAAATCATCAGCAAGATTCAAGCCTCTTCGAAATCCCTGCAGGAACTGTTAAACGGCCTTTTGGATATCTCCAAACTGGAGGCCGATCTGGTGGTGCCGGAAACCCGGCGCTTTACCATCGGCGAATTGACGGCGCGGCTGGCGGAGGAAATTGAACCGCTGGCGCAAAGAAAGGGCCTGGAACTGGTCCATGTGCCGTCGACGTTGTCTGTGCGGAGCGATCCGGGGCTGCTGGACAGGGTGCTGCGTAATCTTCTGGTCAATGCCGTCACCAATACCAGGCACGGGCGTATCGTGTTCGGGTGCCGCCGGCGGGGCGAACACGCATGGGTCGAGGTCTGGGATACCGGAACCGGCATCCCCGAAGACCAGAGGGAACGGATTTTTGAGGAATTTTATCAGGGCGAAGAAGAAGACGGCATTCTGCGAAACGGTCTCGGTCTGGGGCTGGCTATCGTCGAGAGGCTGCTGAAACTGCTGAACCACACCATCGAGGTCTCCCAGCCTCCATCGGGCGGGTCCGTGTTCCGCGTCCGCGTTCCCATTGACGAAGGTGGGGTAGCTGTGGCCGATCACAAGGAGGCCGTGAGGGATGCCTTCGAAGACGCTACCGGCGCCCTGGTGGTCGGAATCGACGACGACCCGGCGGTGCGCGATGCGCTCAGCCTGTTGTTGGAAAGCTGGGGGTTCACCACGGTTACGGCGGCGTCCTCGCGCGAAGCAATGGAGCGTCTGGCCGAGGAAAACCGGGCACCCGACCTGGTCATCGCGGATTACCGGCTGCAGCAGGGCAACAAGGGGAGCCACGCCATCCGCGATATTCAGGAACGCTGGGGAGAAAAAATCCCAGGCCTGCTGCTGACCGGAGACATCGAGCCCGGCCGCCTGCAAGAGGCCACCGCCAGCGGCTATCAGGTCATCCAGAAACCGATCCAGCCGGACAAGCTGAAAACCGTCGTTGCCGAACAGATTGATTCCGGCGATTAAATCCAAAAATTAATAGAGTTTCCCGCCGTCGGGCACCGGGTGGCCGGGGCCGATCAGGACGACCTCGCCGTCATCATCTGGGAACCCGAGCACCAGCACTTCCGACATGAATTTTCCGATCTGGCGGGGCGGAAAATTTATCACCGCCGCGACCTGGCGTCCGGGCAGGGTGTCGGGATCGTAATGCCGGGTGATCTGGGCCGATGTTTTTTTCTCGCCGATGTCCGTGCCGAAATCGACCCACAGCTTGATCGCCGGTTTGCGAACTTCCGGAAAGGGTTCGGCCCGTACAATGGTGCCGACACGGACGTCGACCTTGGCGAAGTCGTCGAAGGTGATGTCCATAGTGTATCTCTTGGTGGTTCACTTTGTGGTTCTCTGGGGGGCGGCTCAGGCGGTCTTGGTTTCGGCCTGTCTTGTGGAACAAAAAACCCCGGCCAAACGTTCTGCGCGGGCGAGCCCCCGGTCCAGCGCGGCCATGGTTTTCGATAAATCGGCGCTGTCGTCGTTAAGCCAAGCGGCCAGGGCGCGCAGGTAGACCACGGTCAATCCCTTGGTTCGTATGGCGCCGTCAATACCAGCGGAAGACAGGCCGGCCGCTTCCAGCATCCAGGCCATGGAGCACAACAACTGCGGTCCCTGGCAAATCGCTGCCAGAGGATCGAGGGCGACATCGCGGACAATGCTGCGAACGGCGTCCCGGTGCGGTTGCAGAACATCGAAACGCCGCATCAGCACATCGAATAGGCGGTCGCGGGGTGACGATCCATCCGCCGTGCCGGCAGCCAGAACGCGCTCGTCCGTGCGCCGCGTGAAACCCTGTAGGATAGCGGCTTTGGAGGGGAACAGGGTTCGCACTTCGGCCAGCGTCAATCTGGCCCCTTCGGCGATGTCCGCCAGGCTCAGTCCGCGCCAACCGCGCTCTGCCGCCAAGCCCAGGGCGGCGTTGATGACGCGATCACCGGGCGCCGCCGTGCCTTTCGACGTCCGGCTCGTTTTACGGGTTTTCTTCACCATGGGACTCCCCTTTTCGAAGCGGTATATTGTCGCCGATTTTAGGCGGTGTTGGCAATCAGGTGGGGGCTAACCGGCCAGTTCCCGGGACCGCCGGGCGGCGGCGTTGATGGCCCGGGTCATCAGGTTCCGGAGTCCTTTTTCATTCATAAGGACATCCAACGCCTCCGCCGTGGTGCCGCCGGGACTGGTCACATTGGTGCGAAGGTCTGCCGCCGTTTGCGAAGACCGGTGCAGAAGCTCACCGGCGCCCGAGACGGTTGCCCGCGCCAGTTGGCGGGCCAGGTCCGCCGGCAGGCCGGCTTCGATCCCGGCGTCTGCCATGCATTCGGCCAATAAGAAAACATACGCCGGGCCGCTGCCGGAGACCGCCGTGACCGCATCCATCAGGTGCTCGTCATCGACCCAGGCGACCGCGCCGACGGCTTGTAACAGCCCGTCGCAGCGTTTGATCTGGCTGTCATTGGTGGCGGCATTGGCCACGGCCACGGTGATGCCGCGGCCAATCGCCGCTGGCGTGTTCGGCATGGCGCGGACGATGGCAGCCTCGGTGCCGAGTAACCCTTGAAAATAGGCGATGGTCTTGCCGGCGGCGATGGATAGGAACACCGTGTCCCCGCCCTCTGGTGTAAACCGGGCATAGGCGGGGACGGTGTCGTCCATGGACTGCGGCTTGACCGCGAAAACTACGGTATCCGGGGATGGATTCTCGGAAAACTCCGACATGTCCGCCAGGACATTGACGCCATGGCGTTCTGCCACGGCTTTTGCGGTTTCCGCAAAGGGTTCGATGACGGTGATATCGGATGCCTTAATGCCCTGATCCAGCCAGCCGCCCAGAAGGGCCGCGCCCATCTTGCCGCAACCTACAAGGAGTATGGTTTCGCCCATCGTGATATGGGTCCTGAATTGGTGGACGCGCCTTATCGGAAAACCCTGTTCAGGCCTCGCCCACGGTGTCGATCATCGCCGCCTGGACGGCTTCGGCCGCCGTGTTGCCGCCCCAGATGACGTATTGAAAGGTGGGGTAGAAGCGCTCGCATTCCAGGACCGCCACATCCACCAGATCTTCAATTTGCCCCAGGGCCGGGCCCTGGGTGCCGCGCATGGGCATGGCGTGGCGGAACATTGGCAAGCCTTCATCGGTCCAGACGCCGAAATGCCCCATCCACAGTTTCTCGTTCACCATGGCCAAAAGTTCGTCGACGAAGGGCTTTCTGTCTTCCGGCACCCGCATGTCGAAGGCGCAGCTGAAATGAACGGCGCCGGCTTCCTCGTTCCAGGCGAAGAACAGGCTGTAATCGCACCAGGAGCCTGGAATTTGAAAGGCGATTTCATCATCGCCGCGGCGGTCGAAAGGCCAGTCGTTGTCTTCGACCAGGTGTTCGACCACGTCCAGCGGATTGGAGTTGAAGGTTTCGTGTTGGATGTTAAGAGTCGCCATGCCCGCTTCCCCCTTACTAGCGCCCCGAACGGGGCTGAAACCCGGACCGGACGGGCTTTTCTCCCATATATAGTGACTGGTACCATATATTGTGGAGCCACCCCCGATCCTTACAAGGGATAGATTGCCCCAAGCCGGACTCGGGCGCAAGAGTGTGTTGCCGCGAGGCGCTATTTTTCTGTGGATAAGGGCCCAGGGGTGACGGCTGGGGCAGGGGAGGCGTTATTTCTTCGACTTATTTTTTGCCGGGGCCTTTTTGGCTTTGGGCTTCGCCCCCGGCTTTGTTTTAGCCTTTGTTTTAGCCTGGGGTTTAACCTTGGCCTTGGCCTTAACGGGCGCCTTGATGCCGAGTTTTTTTTCCAGTTCGCGGACCCGTTTTTCCAGTGCTTCCTGTTCGGTCCGGGCCTTGGCGGCGACCGCTTTGACGGCGTCGAATTCGTCCCGGGGCACCATGTCGGCGTCCCTGAGCAGGCGCTCGATCTGATGGCGCACCAGGTTTTCGACCTCACCCTTGAGGCCGCTCAGGGTCGAAGCCGCCCCGCCCGCGACCTTGGCAAGGTCGTCGAAGATTTTCGCGCGTGTCTGCATGTGTGATCTCCCTGATATTTCCCGGGCGGCTGAAAGGGGACGTGTATTATGTTCCCGTGCGGGCCCTGTCGCAAGGTTGTGCAACGGCCTAACCTTGCGGCTTGTGACTGGGAGACTTATAAGACTCTGACTTCGAAACGGATTGGCAAGGCTGCACAATGTACGTCGTCACCGGCGGGGCCGGTTTTATCGGATCGAATATCGTTTGCGCGCTCGAAGAACAAGGCGCCGGCAAGGTCATTGTCTGCGACCGCCTGCATGAGGCCGATAAGTGGCGCAACGTCGCCAAGCGTGGGCTGTGGGATGTGGTGGCGCCCGAAAACCTGTTCGAATTCCTCGACGAAAACGCCTCCAACATCGAGGCCGTCATCCATATGGGCGCCATCTCGTCGACCACGGAAACCGATGTCGACCTGATTATGGACACCAATTTCCACCTGTCGCTGGATATCTGGCACTGGTGCACGCAACACCGGGTGCGCCTGGTCTACGCGTCTTCCGCTGCTACCTATGGCGACGGCGCGCTGGGTTTTGATGACGACGGCTCGCTCGACGCTCTCGCCGCGCTTCGCCCGCTCAACGCCTACGGCTGGAGCAAGAACCTGTTCGACCACCGGGTCGCGCGCATGATCGCCGACAACGAACCGCGCCCGCCACAGTGGGCGGGGCTGAAGTTCTTCAACGTCTACGGCCCCAACGAATACCACAAGGGCCGTATGCGCAGCGTCGTCTCCCAGGTCTTTCCCAATGCGCGGGACGGCGGAACGGCGACGCTGTTCAAGTCCCATAATCCGGACTACGAGGACGGCGGACAACTCAGGGACTTCGTCTGGGTCGGCGATTGCGTCGATATCGTCCAGTGGTTGCTGAAAACCCCCGGCGTTAGCGGCCTGTTCAATTGCGGCACCGGCCAGGCCCGCAGTTTCAAGGATCTGACACACGCCGTGTATGGCGCCCTGGGCCAGGAGGCGGAGATCGAATACGTCGATACGCCGGTCGAAATTCGCGCCAAGTACCAGTATTTCACCCAAGCCAATATGGACCGCATCCGCGCCGCCGGATATGACAAGCCCTTTACCTCGCTCGAGGACGGTGTCCGGGAATACGTCACCGGCTTTCTCAATACCGATGATCCGTACCGTTAAGCAGGACATGAATCGCCCGGCATGATCTTCGCCATTCCTTTTCCAGCCATCGACCCGGTGATTATCAGTTTCGGGCCTTTGGCCATCCGCTGGTATTCGCTGGCCTATATCGGCGGCCTGTTGCTGGGCTGGCAGGTATTGCGCCGTATGGTGCGGCGAACGCCCGAGGTGGCAAGCCTGGAAGAGGCTGATGATTATCTGGTCTGGGCGACTTTGGGGGTGATCCTGGGCGGGCGTGTGGGCTACGTGCTGTTCTATAACCTGGGGGCCTATCTCGAAAATCCGCTGGCCGTGTTCGCGCTCTGGCAGGGCGGCATGTCGTTCCACGGCGGGTTGCTGGGCGTTATCGTCGCCACCATTATTTTCTGCCGCAGGCGGGGAATAGATCTCTGGCTGTTTGCCGACCGGGTTGCCTGCGTTTCGCCTATCGGACTGTTCTTCGGGCGGCTCGCCAATTTCATCAACGGGGAACTGTTCGGCCGCGTCACCGATGCCCCGTGGGGTGTAATCTTTCCCCGTGGCGGCTCCGAGCCCCGCCATCCGAGCCAGATTTATGAGGCCTGCCTGGAAGGCGTGATGCTGTTCGCGGTCTTGATGTGGTTGTCGCGAAACGAGGCGTTGCGCCGCCGACCAGGGTTTCTCACCGGTGTATTCCTTGCCGGCTACGGCGGCGCGCGAACGGTCGTCGAGGTTTTCCGGCAGCCGGACGCGCACATCGGATTCCTGAGCTTCGGTTCCACCACCGGACAGTGGCTGTCCGCGCCGTTGATCATGGCCGGGCTGTGGTTGATGCTGCGCCCGCACCGGAAAGCCTGAAAAGCATGCCGGGTTTAAGCGAACATTTCCGCCAGCGTATCGCCGCCGAAGGCCCGTTGACGGTTGCCCGGTATATGGACGATGCCCTCGGCCATCCCCGGCTCGGCTATTACATGGGACAGGGCAGGGGTCAGGATCCGTTCGGACGCGGCGGCGACTTCATCACGGCGCCGGAAATCAGCCAGATGTTCGGTGAACTGATCGGGCTATGGAGTGCTATCCAATGGCAGGTGATGGGCGAAGTGGACCCCTTCCATCTGGTCGAACTCGGCCCCGGTCGCGGCACCCTGATGTCCGATGTGCTGCGCGCCGGGCGGGGCGTGGAGGGGTTTCTCGAATCCCTGTCCCTGTCGCTGGTGGAAATCAGCCCGGCGCTCAAGGGCGTGCAGGAGGAAACTCTGCTGGCCAGGACTGGGGATGAACTGCGCCGGGCCCAGGCGTTGCGCTGGATCAGCGACTTTTCCGAGGTTCCCGAAGGCCCGTTTGCCGCTATCGGCAACGAGTTCCTGGACGCCTTGCCGATCCACCAGTATCAAATGACGGACGACGGTTGGCGCGAGCGTCTGGTAGACGTATCCGAAAACGGTTTTCAATTCACCCTGTCCGACGCGGCCACCCAGGACGGCGCCGTGCCGCCGGACCTGGCCGCGTCGCCCGGCGACATCATCGAAACCCGCCCTGCGGCCAAGGCGCTGGTCCAGGGCATGGCGGCACGCCTGAACAGACACCCCGGTTGCGTGCTGTTTATCGATTACGGCCACGAGCGCACGGCCTGCGGCGAAACCCTGCAGGCGGTCAAGGATCACGCCTATCACGAACCCCTGTCGCAGCCGGGCACCGCCGACCTGACGGCGCATGTGGATTTCGGGGCGCTGAGTGAAGAGGCCGCCGACGCGGGCGCCGTGGTGTACGGTCCCGTCACCCAGGGCCGGTTCCTGGCCGGACTCAGCATTCAGGCCCGCGCCGAGGCTCTGGCCGGGGCCTCGCCAGCACACGCCCAGGAAATTGCCGAGGCTTTGACGCGGCTGACGTCGGATGAGGGCATGGGGCATTTGTTCAAGGTCGTGGCCCTGACCAGTCCCGGCCTGCCGGTGCCGCCCGGATTTGAATAAATCCGCTTCCGGCTGGTACATTAAAGCTCATGATTACCGCACAATCCCTAAACCAATCCGGCCGTGTTCGGCACGCCTTCTTCACTCGTGCGGGCGGCGTCAGCCAGGGGCTTTTCGGTTCGCTGAATTGCGGCTTCGGATCCGGCGACAACCCCGACCATGTCGCGGCCAACCGGACCCGCGCGATGACCCGCCTTGTCGAGGATGCAGGTGAGGTCGGGCGCGCGGTGAATTTGGTGACGCTCTATCAGGTCCATTCGCCGGATGTCGCCGTCGTCGAGGAGCCTTGGGACCCGGGCGACGCGCCAAAAGCCGACGCCGCCGTGACCAACAGGCCCGGCGTGGCGCTGGGAATCCTGACCGCAGATTGCGTCCCGGTGCTGTTCGCAGATACGCAGGCCAATTCCGGAAAGGGCGTGATCGGGGCCGCCCATGCCGGCTGGAAAGGCGCGTTGGGCGGCATTACCGAAGCCACGGTTGAAGCGATGAGGAGCCTTGGCGCGGAGCCGTCACGCATCCGGGCGGCCATCGGTCCGTGCATCCGCCAGGATTCTTACGAAGTCGGGCCGGAGTTCCGGGTGCGTTTCGCCGACGCCGACCCGGCCAACGGGAGATTCTTTCGGCCCTCGACACGGGACGGGCATTTCCTGTTCGATTTGCCGGGGTATATAGGCCGGAAGCTGGACGTTCTCGGCATAGCCTTCGAGACCTGTGCCGGAGATACCTGCGCCGACGAACATCGTTTTTTCAGCTACCGGCGCGCCACCCATCGCGGCGAGCAGGACTATGGCCGGGGGCTGTCGGCGATCCTGCTGGCGGACGGGTAACGGGCCATGCCGCATATGTTCATCATCACGGCCGCCCTGATCCTGGCCTTTATGGTCGCCTGCGCAGTGACATGAGGCGCCGCTTCCCAATTACGGCTCTGGCCCAGATTCTGGCTTTGGTCCTGCTTCAGGTCCTTGCCGTGTCCTGCGGGCCTCTGCCGCGGCCGTTCAAGCCTGCGCCCGAGGCCCCCGCCAACCCGCTTGTCACAGAAGCGGCGGCCAGAGGAATCCTGGTGCAGTCGATCAATGGCGTATCCAGGCCGATGTCGAAGTTGTTGACCGACGCCGTCGCCGAAGGTTTCCAAAAGCGCGGCATCCACGCCACCACCAACCCGCGCGCCAACAGCCGCTATACGCTCAAGGGCGAGGCGTCGCTGAACAAGGACAATCCCGATCTGCCCTACGTGGTGCTGATAACCTGGACCTTGTTCGATTATGACGGCAAACCTATAGGCGTCGAGGTGGAGGGTGTGCATGGCAGCCGCCGGGATTGGGATTTCGGATCGGCCGACGTGATCGCGGACGTCGGCGAAAACGCGCCCGAAATCATTTCCGCCCTAATCGGCGAGGATGAAAAAAACAGGGAAGCGAAGCGCGACCCGGTGAAGCCGAAACTTGCGGGCGTCTGGATCAACACCGTGAAAAACGCCCCCGGCGACGGAAACCAATCCCTGAAGCGCGCGATCAAAGCCGTCATAAAAGGGGCCGGGCTTATCGTCGCCCGGGACAAACGGTACGCCGAATTCGTTCTGGATACGGTTGTCAATGTCGGGCCGCCCGACAACGACAACCTGCAACGGGTGGAGATCGTCTGGACCGTATCGACGACGGACGACCGCGAAATCGGCAAGGCGACGCAGAAGAACCTGGTCCGGGCGGGAACCTTCGCCGCCGCCTGGGGGGAGGTCGCGGTGATTGTCGCCGAAGCCGCACTAGAGGGAATCCAGGGCATTTTACGGGCGGCGGGCACATCCCCGGCCCGCTTGGGCCCGCCGGAACGGGTATTGAATACGGAGATTCCCCTGTCCAAAAAGAAGCTCACCCTGCCGCCCCCAAGCCTTGAACTTGAAGGCCTGCAACGCCTTAAGAAAACTCCTTGATTCCAAATAGTTAAGGACAATTTAGCAAGACGTGCGCAGGCCTTTACCACGGCCTCTCTGAGGCCTTGGTAAAGGCGGCTGCTTCTGCTAGGGATGGTGGGATTCTTCCTTTCCGGTGAAAAGACCCCCCATATTTGGTAGATTTAAGTGGGCAGAGCGATTCGCGGTCCGTCGTCTTCTTTTGTTTTGCGGCGGCGGTCTCCGTGGTTGTTGGAAAAGGCGTTCTGGGCGCCGGGGTTTTACAAATGAGATGGCCTTGAAAAGGGCTTTGATTTCTTTTTCAGGCTGGTTCAGGCGGGTTCCGAAGTTCAGGTAATGCAGCGCATTCTTCGCACATTAACCATTGTCTTGTTTGCCCTCACGGGCCTTAGCGGTTGTCAGTCCAGCCTGACAAATCTTGTCGGCCTGGGGGGAGCGCAGACTCCAGCCGCTGCACCGGAAACGGCGGCGGTGGAAGCAGCCCAGGACGATGGGTTCAAGGCGTCCGTGGATTCCTCCAATCTGATTTTCGTCGTTCCGGTGAAAGGCGCCGGTGGACCAGCCCCCCTGGTTCTCGCCGACGCCGTGGTGGCATCTCTCCGCGATGTGGGGAAACCGGCGGTGCTGGCGGAAAAAATCAATGAAATGGGTCCGAGTATCGTCGGGCGTATCGACGAAGCCCAGCAACGCGGCTCCGTCATCTGGGCGACGGCGGTTTGGGAATTGCGCGCGCCCTACGGGACAGTGGTGGCCGAATACCGCCAGCAAATCGTCGTCGATGCCAATCTGTGGCGAACCGGTTCAGCGGAGGCGATCAACCTTCTGGTCTTCGACGCCGGTCCGCGTGTCGCCGAGATGGTACAGAACTATGTCAGCCCCATGGCCATGCCGGTGGGTATGAAACCGGTCGTGACGGACACAGCGGCCAGGGAACAGGCTGTGCGGCAGGCGGCTCTCAGGGAAGCTGCGATCCGCGATTCCGCGGCCCCGGCAGGCGTGCGCGAACCTGTTGCGGCGCGGGTTACGAATTTGGTTGCCGCGCCCCGGCCCCAAACCGTGATCCGTCCTGTGATTCGGGCTCGAATCAAAGGCCCCACCGACCAACAAGCGGTGGCGGTCCTGACCGACAAGGTTTCCGGGGTGTTTAGAAAAGAGACGCGGCGCAAGGCAGGCCCGACGGTTAAGTCCAGTTCTGAATCCGTAAAGAAAAGTGTGAAAAATGTCGGTCGCCCCCGTGTGCTGATGAAGGTGCCGGAAGACCGGGAGAAGGCGCCGCCGAAAAACAAAATCCGGCGCAAGGACAAATCCATCCTGATGCCGGTCCCGCAAGAGGGGCCGAGCGCTATTGTTCCCAACCCGCCGCCGGTCGGCTGGAAAAGGCCCTCGTTCCTGGTCAAAGTTGTTCGCGGCGCGCCGGGCGACGGCAATACGGCGCTGCTTAGCTCCATGAAAACGGCGATGCGCAAAAGCGACCTGACGGTGACGGAAGACCCCCGTCAGGCCGGTTTCGTGATCGAAGGCAATGTTGAACTCAGCGCCGCCATCAATGGCCACCAGCAGGCCCGGATCGTGTGGGCGGTCAATACCGTGGATGGTGACGAAGTGGGCAAGGCGGTGCAGGAAAACGCGATCAAGGCAGGAAGCCTCAACGGAACCTGGGGGCGGGTGGCGGACATCGTTTCTCTCGCCGCCATCGCCGGCATTCAGGAACTGTTCGGGATCGAGCGCAAACAAACGTCCAGAAGCCGCAAAATCAAGTTCACCGGACGCGCGGACATGCCACGGGTGCCGGGGCGCGCCCTTCCACCGCCCTGAGGCACCACTATGACGCAGCGCCTTCGGAGAGAGGAAACAGAGGAAACGGGTCAAAGACCGGAGTGTTTTAAAGACGCATTTAATAACGGGGGAGTGGGAACGCCGTTCCCGCGATGGATTCACATTTACAGGGGGCCGGGGGGCTGATAGATTTCGCCGCCTCCAAATCCTCGACGGAGCAATCGGGACATCATGAAAATTCTTGCCGGCAACAGTAATCGGCCCCTGGCCGAGGCGATATCCGCCTGCATCAACCTGCCTTTGACCAGAGCCAGTATCCGGCGTTTTTCGGATATGGAAGTGTTTGTCGAGATCGAGGAAAACGTCCGCGGCGAGGATGTTTTCTTTATCCAGTCGACGTCCTATCCAGCCAATGACAACCTGATGGAGCTTCTGGTGGCGCTGGATGCGCTTCGGCGTGGCTCGGCCCGGCGGATCACGGCGGTCATCCCGTACTTCGGATATGCCCGCCAGGACCGCAAATCCGGCCCCCGGACGCCGATTTCGGCGAAACTGGTCGCCAACCTGATTACCGAAGCCGGCGCCGACCGGGTGCTGACCATGGACCTGCACGCGGGCCAAATTCAGGGCTTTTTCGATATCCCGACGGATAATCTTTATGCCGCTCCGGTGCTGGTCAAGGACATCCAGGACAAGTTGAACGGCGACGATCTGGTCATCGTATCGCCCGACGTGGGCGGCGTGCTGCGCGCCAGGGGACTTGCCAAGCGGGTCAACGGGGACCTCGCCATCATCGACAAACGCCGTGAAAAAGCCGGTGTGTCGGAAGTCATGAACATTATCGGCGACGTCAAGGACCGCTGCTGTATCCTGGTCGATGATATCGTCGATTCGGCGGGCACCCTGTGCAACGCCGCCGAGGCCCTGATGGAACAGGGTGCGACATCGGTGCATGCCTATGTGACGCACGGCGTTTTGTCCGGCGGCGCGGTCGCCCGGGTGTCGTCTTCACCGTTGGAAAAACTGGTGATTACGGATTCCATCCAGGGTACCGAAGCGGTCCGCGTGTCCCACAATATCGAGCAATTAACCATCGCGCCGCTGATCGCGGAGGCGATCAACCGGATCAGTGAGGAAACGTCCGTTTCCAGCCTGTTCGACTAAACGGAAAAACTTCACTTCATTGATTGACCGGGCGGGCCAAGGCGGGTATGTATCCCCCGCCTTTCGGAAGGCAAATCGCCGCCGGCACCTGATGTGATATCCGGCTGGGCGAAACCAAGGAGAATTTATTATGGCTCAATCGATAGCACTCGCCGCCGAAGCGCGCGATATGTCAGGCACGGGCGCCGCCCGCGCGACCCGCCGCGCCGGCCGTGTCCCCTGCATTATCTATGGGAACAAAGAAGAACCGGTGTTGATTTCCATCGACCCTATGGATCTGCAAAAGCAGCTTC
This sequence comes from Alphaproteobacteria bacterium, assembly GCA_014382345.1. Classification (GTDB taxonomy): domain Bacteria; phylum Pseudomonadota; class Alphaproteobacteria; order Rhodospirillales; family Casp-alpha2; genus Casp-alpha2. The sequence continues at coordinate 100,540 of JACNJX010000085.1, read as the reverse complement.
GTGGCCCCGGCTTTTTCGCCCGCGTGTTCGAAATCGAAGTCGGCGGACAGAAACATAGGGTCCTGGCTCGTGACCTGCAGGTTGATCCCGTGACCGACAAGCCCATTCATGTGGACTTCATGCGCTTTAGCGCTTCCACCCGCCTCAATATCGATGTTCAGGTGATCTTCGAAAACCATGAAGAAAGCCCCGGTATCAAGCGTGGCGGCGTTCTCAACGTTGTCCGCCATACGGTCGAAATGCTCTGTAACCCGGACAGCATTCCGGAAAGCATCACCGTCGACCTGACCGGCCTGGATATCGGCGACAGCGTCCACATTAGCTCTGTCGAACTGCCTGGAGACGTGGAACTGACCATTTCCGACCGCGACTTTACCATCGCCACCATCGCCGCCCCGACGCTTCTGGTCGAGATCGAGGAAGAAGGCGAAGAAGGCGTGGAAGAAGGAGAGGGCGTCGAAGGCGAAGAAGGCGAAGGTGAAGAGGCTGCCGATGGCGAAGAGAAAGCCGAGGGCGGCGAGGAGTAATCTCCGCCCGGCGGAGGACGCGCCATGCTATTGCTGGTCGGCCTGGGAAATCCGGGATCCGAATACGCCAAGAACCGCCACAATATCGGTTTCATGGCCATCGACGTGATAGCCGAGCGTTTTGGCTTCCAGCCCTTTCGCAAGAAGTTCCACGGCCTTTTGTCCGAAGGACTGATCGACGGCGCAAAAGTGCTGGCGCTTAAACCCGAAACCTTCATGAACGACTCCGGGCGCGCCGTCGCCGCGGCCTGTGCGTTCTATAAGATCGCTCCCGAAGACATCATCGTCCTGCATGACGAGATCGATTTGGATGCCGCCAAGGTCCGCGTCAAACGGGGCGGCGGCCATGCCGGGCACAACGGGTTGCGGTCCATTCACGGCCACATCGGTCCCGATTACGGCCGCGTGCGGCTGGGCATCGGTCATCCGGGCGACAAGGACCGGGTCACGGGTCATGTGCTCAACGATTTTTCCAAGGCCGACGGCGAATGGCTGGACAAGCTTCTCGCCGCCATCGCCGATCATGCCGCCTTGTTGATGGACGCCAAGGACGCCGATTTCATGAGCCGGGTGGCCGCCGACGTCAATCCACCCAGAAATAACAAACCGAAAACCAAAAACGAAACGGATAACGAAAATGGGCTTTAACTGCGGTATCGTCGGACTTCCCAACGTCGGCAAGTCGACGCTGTTCAATGCCCTGACCGAGTCCCAGGCGGCGGAAGCCGCCAATTTTCCGTTTACCACCATCGAGCCCAACGTGGGCCGGGTCTCGGTACCCGATCCCCGCCTCGACGCGCTGGCCAGGATCGCTAATCCGGAACAGGTGCTGCCGACGCAACTGGAATTCGTCGATATCGCCGGTCTGGTCAAGGGCGCCTCCAAGGGCGAAGGCCTGGGCAACAAGTTTCTCGGCAATATCCGCGAAGTCGATGCCATCGTGCATGTGCTGCGCTGTTTCGACGGCGGTGACGTCACCCACGTAGACGGGGCCGCCGACCCGGTGGGCGATGCCGGGACGGTGACCACGGAACTGATGCTGGCGGATATGGAAAGCTTGGCTAAGCGCATTGAGCCGCTGACCAAAAAGGCGCGCGGCCAGGACAAGGCGGCAATCGCCGAACTAGCCCTGGCGGAACGCGCGTTGAAGGTTCTGGAAGACGGGCAACCGGCGCGAACGCTCGACGTTTCCGACGATGAACGCAAGACCTTCGGCATGCTGGGGCTGTTAACGTCGAAGCCGGTTCTCTACGTCCTCAACGTGGATGAAGACTCGGCCGCAGACGGCAATGAATTGAGCGCGAAGGCCGCCGCCATGGCCGCGGACGAAGGTTCGGGCTCGGTGGTGATTTCGGCCAAGATCGAAGAAGAGGTGGCGCAGCTGACCGACCCGGCGGAACGGGCGGAGTTTCTGGAAAGCCTGGGCCTGACCGAAACCGGTTTGGCCCGTGTCGTCCGCGCAGGCTACCAGCTTCTCGGGCTGCTGACGTTCTTCACTGTCGGTCCGAAAGAGGTCCGCGCCTGGACCATCTCCGAAGGCGCCACGGCGCAGGAGGCGGCCGGCACTATCCACACCGACTTCGCCAAGGGCTTCATCGCCGCGGAAACCATTTCCTTCGACGATTATATTTCGCTCGGCGGCGAACAGGCGGCCAAGGACGCGGGAAAGATGCGCCAGGAAGGCCGCAATTACATCACCAAGGACGGCGACGTGATGCTGTTCCGGTTTAACGTCTGAACAATACCCCCCTTCACACACACGCATTTAACCAGACGGCCATCCGGGCTTTCCCCATATCATCAAAGTGCTATCCTGTGAAAAGTCTTTTCCATGGGAGTTATCGCCAATGAAAAAAACCATTACGGCATTGTTTTTGGGCTTGGTGTTGATCGGCGCGGGCGCGCCCGCAGGGGCGGGCCATGCCGGGGTCAAGCTGGGTGTTCTGAAGTGCACGCAGATTCCGGGTTCCGGGACCAATCTCTTGATCCATTCCACCGTGCAGGTGAAATGCGTGTTCACCTCCATCACCGGTGAGCGCCAGGCGATCTACAAGGGTGAGACCGGCATCGGGCTCGGCATCGATCTCAACTGGAACAAGTCTGAAACCCTCGTCTTTACGGTGTTGGGGGCCACCGGAAACGTCGGCGGTTCGCACCCCCTGGCCGGGAAATATATCGGCGGGCGGGCATCGGCCTCCGTCGGCGTCGGCGCCGGCGCGCAGGCGCTGATCGGAGCAGGCAAAAATCACCTGACCCTGCAACCGCTGGCGCTGGAAAGCGCACGCGGCTTCGGCGTCGCGGCGGGCCTGGGGTATCTGTATTTGGAGCCGTCGCGGTAAGGGGGATTAAAAAGTTTTTATAGACCGCAGGATAAATTCAACATCGTCCAGGTGTTTTGCATTTTCCGGTTTTGCGCTAGGCTGGCGGCCAATTAAAAGCACGCAATATACAGGGAGCAATCATGGGCGAAATCATTCAACTGACTGCCACCGACGGCCACGTTCTCGACGCTTACCGCGCCGAACCCGATGGTGAACCAAGGGGCGCGGTCGTCGTCATTCAGGAAATTTTCGGCGTTAACGTGCATATCAAGGACGTCGCCGACGGCTTTGCCAAGGACGGTTATCTGGCGATCGCGCCGGCGCTGTTCGACCGCTTCGAGAAGGGCGTGGATTTGGGCTATGAGGCCGATGACATCGCCGTCGGGCGCGAGTTCAAGGCCAAGGGCAACGAGAACCTCGATAACGTCATGGCCGATGTTTCTGCGGCCTATGAAGCGGTGAAAAGCGCCGGAAAAGTCGGCATTACGGGTTACTGCTGGGGCGCCGTGGTTGTTTGGGCCGCCGCCTGCCGGCTCAATTTCGACGCCGCCGCGTGCTATTACGGCGCCGGCATCATCGATCTGATCGGCGAAACCCCCAAGTGCCCGACGATCCTGCATTTCGGGCGCGAAGACGCCTCGATCCCGCTGGACGAGGTCGACGCCATTTCCAAGGCCCACCCGGACCTGGACGTGTATCTCTACGACGCCGGGCACGGCTTCAATTGCGACCGGCGCGGCAGCTACGATGAAGACTCCATGAAAGCCGCACGGGTGCGAACCCTCGACCTGTTCGCCGGGGCCCTCGGCTGATGGCGGCCCCGGAAAACGAACCGGAAACCATCCCCGGCACACCTCCCGTCATCGGCGTCATCGGCGGCAGCGGCGTCTACGACATCGACGGGCTGGAAAACACCCGCTGGGAAAAGGTTACGTCTTCCTTCGGCGAACCGTCGGACGAATTGCTGATGGGTGAGCTTTCAACGGATCATGGGGCGCAAAAAATGGTATTCCTGCCCCGGCACGGGCGCGGCCACAAGATTCCGCCGTCGGAGCTGAATTTCCGCGCCAATATTGACGCCCTCAAGCGCGCCGGCGTGACCGAGATCCTTTCGGTGTCCGCCTGCGGCTCGTTCAAAGAAGAATTGCCGCCCGGCACCTTTGTCATCGCCGACCAATTCATCGACCGCACTTTTGCGCGGGAGAAAAGCTTTTTCGGCACCGGGCTGGTGGCCCATGTCGGGCTGGGCCATCCGGCGTGTTCACGCCTCGGCGATGCCATCGAAGACTCCATAAAAACCCTGGATATCCCCTATCAGCGGGGCGGCACTTACCTCGCCATGGAAGGGCCGCAGTTCTCGACGTTGGCGGAATCCGAACTGTATCGAAGCTGGAACTGCGACGTCATCGGCATGACCAACATGCCCGAAGCCAAACTCGCCCGCGAGGCCGAGATGTGTTACGCCACCGTCGCCATGGTCACCGATTTCGACTGTTGGCACCCGGACCACGATCACGTCACTGTCGACGCCATCATCGGCGTGCTGCTGGGAAACGCGGAAAAGGCCCGCGCCCTGGTCAAGGATGCCGCGCCGAGGCTGTCGGGCCGCACCGAAACCTGTCATGCCGGCTGCCAAACCGCGCTCGACAACGCCATCATCACCCAACCCGACGCCCGCGACCCCAAGATGGTGGAAAAGCTATCCGCCGTCGCCGGGCGGGTTTTGGGCGATTAATCGTCATTCAAGGGAGAGAAAAATGCCCAGAGATACACATAAGGCATACTGGATCGGCGCCTATGACGCCATCAACGACACCGACAAGCTAAAGGCCTATGCCGAGGCCGCGGGGCCGGTGCTGGCCGAGCACGGCGGCAAAATTCTTGCCCGCGGCGGCGCGTCCAAGACGTTTGAGGGCAATGAGAAAAAACGCATCGTCGTCATCGAATTCCCAAGCATGGACGCGGCGGAAGCGTGTTATAGCTCCGACGGCTATCAGGCTGCCCATGACCTGCTGGGCGACAGCGCGGTGCGCGACCTGTTCGCCGTCGAAGGCGCGGACTGACCGTGCTGGTTGACGGCAAACCGACTCGCACCATCTGGCTTGGTGAAGACGGCGCGACGGTCGAGATCATCGACCAGACGAAGCTGCCGTTTGAGTTTGTCGTCGCCGGCATGACGACGCTGGACGACGCGGCCACGGCTATTCGCGACATGCTGGTGCGCGGCGCGCCGCTGATCGGGGCGACGGCGGCCTACGGCATGGCGCTGGCGATGCGGGGCGATACCTCCGATGCCGGGCTGGAGAACGCCTATAAGGTGCTGTATGCGACCCGCCCGACGGCGGTCAACCTGCGCTGGGCGCTGGATGACCTGAAAGCCTTGCTCGCGCCCCTGGCGGAGGCTAACCGTGTCGCCGCGGCCTACGCGCGGGCGGCGGAAATTTGCGATGAAGACGTCGACATGTGCTCGTCCCTGGGCGAACACGGGCGCGGCGTGATCGAGAAGATTTGGGAAGCAAAAGGCAAGCCCGACCGGATCAATGTGCTGACCCACTGCAACGCTGGCTGGCTGGCGACGGTGGATTGGGGCACGGCGCTGGCTCCCGTTTACAAGGCCCATGACGCGGGCATTCCGGTGCATGTGTGGGTCGATGAAACGCGGCCCCGCAATCAGGGCGCCAGCCTGACCTGCTGGGAACTAGGCCAGCACGGCGTGCCCCATACCCTGATTGTTGACAACGTCGGCGGCCACCTGATGCAGCATGGCCAGGTCGATGTCTGCATTACGGGGACTGACCGCACCACGGCGGCGGGCGACGTGTGTAACAAGATCGGAACGTATCTCAAGGCGCTGGCGGCGAAAGACAACAATGTGCCGTTTTACGTCGGTCTGCCCGGCCCGACCATCGACTGGACCATCGACGATGGCGTCCGGGACGTGCCCATTGAGCAGCGCGACGCCGGCGAAGTCACCAAACTCACCGGGGTCACTGATAGCGGAACCATCGAGACCGTTACCATTTCGCCCCCCGGCAGCCCGGCGGCCAATTACGCCTTCGACGTCACGCCGGCCCGGCTGGTGACGGGCCTGATCACCGAACGCGGCGTCTCGGAGGCCTCCAAAGCGGGGCTTGCGGCGCTTTACCCGGAGAACGCATAAATGCTGAAACTTTACGGCCTGCCCGGCGCGTGCCCGATGGCGGTGCATATCATCCTCGAACATCTGGGCGTCGATTACGAAATGGCCATGGTCGACCGCGATCTGCTGACCAGCCCGGAACATCTGGCGGTCAACCCCATGGGCCAGGCCCCCAGCCTGGAAACCGAGGAAGGGCTGATTACGGAAAGCGTCGCCATGCTTTTGCATATCGACGAAAGGTACGGTCAAGGCCGCGTCTCGCCACCGCCGGGGTCGTGGGAACGCGCCCGCATGATGATGCTGCTGATGTTCATGGCGTCTCAGGAACACCCGGCGTTCAGTTTGTGGCTACGCCCGTTCCGCTGGCTTGAGGGCGAAGCGGAGCAGGAAGAGCTCAGGGAATCGGCACGCAAGCGCTTCGCCGTGTGCCTCGAGCGTCTCAATGGCTGGCTGGAAGGACGCGACTGGCTGATTGGCGACGGCATGACGCTGGCCGATCCGCTGGCTCTGGTGCATATCCGCTGGGGTCTGCGCGTTACCCCGCCGAGCAGCGACTATGCCAACCTGTGGCGCTTTGCCCAACGCATGGTGGAGGTTCCCGCCGTCAAAAAGGTGATGGCCGATGAGGGCGTAAAACTGGCGGCCGAATAAGCAACCATCTGGCGGGGAACAAAAACTTCGTATACATTTTTTTACACAAAAATAAGAAACACACTCAAACAGGGAGATAACAATCATGACGATCAGAAAAATTACGTGCGCCGTCGCGGCCTTGGCCTTGGCCTTCGCCGTACATGCCGCCGAAGCGGCAGAAATCCAGTGGTTCGGCCAATCGGCGCTGAAGATTACCACGCCGGGTGGCAAGGTGATCATTGTCGATCCGTTCATCACCAAAAACCCGAAAACGCCGAAGGAGCTGAAAGACCTCAAGAAGCTCGGCAAGGTCGACCTGGTGATGATCACCCACGGCCATGGCGACCATGTCGGCGACTCCGTCGAGATTGCCAAGATGAACAACGCCAAAATTGTCCTCAATGCGGACATGGGGCGCACCTTCGCGACGCTCGGCTGGATCGGCATGAAGCAACTGGTCCGGATCAACAAGTCGGGTCCGGTCAAACCCATCGGCGACGGCATCACCATCACCATGGTGCGCGCCGAACATTCGTCCGAAGTGGTCTACACCGATGACAAAAAGAAACAGAGCATGCACCCCGGCGGCGAACCGGCGGGCTACATCATCAAGCTGGAAGACGGCTATACCATCTATCACGCGGGGGATACGGGCGTGTTCGCCGACATGAAATTCATCGCCGAATACTACAAGCCCGACGTCGCCTTCCTGCCCATCGGCGGCTGGTTCACCATGGACCCGACGCACGCGGCCTATGCGGTGAAAAACCTGCTGAAGACGAAAACCGTGGTGCCCTTCCATTACGGAACCTTCGGATTGTTGAAGGGCACGCCGGCGGAATTCAAGGCGGCGCTTGGAAACTTTCCGACCAACGTCGTCGTGATGAAGCTGGGCGAAACCCGGACCTTCAAATAAACACCTGAATACCGCAGCCGCCGTGATAGACAATCAGCGATGAAAATCGTCATTACCGGCGGCTGCGGGTTTTTGGGACTTGGCATCGCCAAGGTGCTGGCCGGACGCGCGGACGTGGGGTCCATCGTCCTGTTCGACGCCGTTGTGCCCGACACTCTGCCCGAAGACTTGGGCGGCAAGGCGACGGCCGTCGCCGGTGACATTTCCGACCGCGATCAGGTGTTCGGGCTGATCGACCGCGACGATATCCGGGTTTTTCATCTCGCCTCCGTCGTCAGCGCCGGCGGCGAAAAGGACTTCGATCTCGCGATCCGGGTCAATCTGGACGGCGGGCGGCACGTTCTTGATGCTCTCAGGGCGCGGGAAGCCACGCCGCGCCTCGTTTTCGCCTCCAGCCTCGCTGTGTTCGGCGGGGAAGGGATGCCGGACACCGTCACCGACATGACCCGTGTTACGCCGCAGACCACCTACGGCATGACCAAGGCCGTGGGCGAGTTGATGATCAACGACTATACCCGCAAGGGCTATATCGACGGCCGGGTGGCACGCTTACCGACGGTAATCATCCGCCCCGGCCAACCCAACGCGGCGGCGTCCGGTTTCGCGTCCGGAATTTTCCGCGAACCCTTGCAGGGCTTGGAACACGTCCTGCCGGTGGATAAAGACACACGCATGATGGTGATCGGCGCGCGCAATGCCATCGCCGGGCTGGTCGGGTTGATGGAGGCGGACGGTGCGGAGATCGGCCCCGACCGGGTCGTCGGCCTGCCCAACAATTCCTATTCAGTCACGCAGATGATGGAGGCGCTGGAGCGCGTCGCGGCGGCGAAGGGGATAACCCTCGGCCCCATCACGCCCCGGCACGATGAAACCGTTAAGGCCATCGTCTCGTCGTGGCCGCAGGTCATGGAAGACACCCGCGCCAAGACGCTCGGCATGCCCGGAGACGAAAGCCTGGACCGCATCATCGAGGACTTTATCGAAGACTGGCTCTAGGCGTCCGCTATTTTAAGTTTGCTCCGCCGCGCCAGCCAGTCGTGCACGTTGACCTTTATCATCAGCGCCGACGGCGTCACCACCAGGGTCAGGATGGTGGCGAAGCCGAGGCCGAAGACGATGGCGGTTGAGAGCTGCGACCACCACTGCATGGCCGGTGCGCCGATGGTGATGTCCCGGGTCAAAAAGTCGATGTTGACGCCGAGCGTCATCGGCAAAAGCCCTAAGATCGTCGTCACCGACGTCAGCAGCACCGGGCGCAGGCGTTGTGCGCCGGTGCGCAGGATGGCCTCGCGTGGGGTTTCCGTGGTTTCCTTCAAGCGGTCGAAGGTGTCGATGAGGACGATGTTGTTGTTGACGACGATGCCGGCCAGCGCGATCACGCCGATGCCGCCCATGATGATGCCGAACGGTTGGCCGGTGACCAACAGGCCGATAAAGACGCCGATGGTCGACATGATCACGGCGGACAAAATCAAAAACGCCGAATAGAAGCTGTTGAACTGGGTCACCAGGATGATCGCCATGATGAACAGCGCGACGCCGAAGGCTTTGACAAGAAAGGCCTTGGCCTTGGATTGCTCCTCGTCCTCGCCCTTGAAGACGACCTTCACGCGGGGGTCCAGCGCGGCGGTTTCCAGCCAGGCCTGCAATTCCTTAACTTTTTCGTCGGCCAGCACATCCGGCGCCAGATCGGCCTTGATGCTCATGGTCCGGTTGCCGTTTGTCCGGTTCAGCGTGCCGACGCGGGGCTGGGCGGAGCGGCGGACGAAGTTGCTGATCGGCACGGCGCCCGAAGGCGTCACGACGCGGATGTGGTCGAGCTGGTCGATGGTGCGGTACGCCATGGGATAGCGAACCCGGATATCGATTTCCTCGTCGCTGTCATCGGGCCGGTATTCGCCCAGCTTGATGCCGGTAGACGCCAGTTGAACGGCGCGCCCGACGACGTCCACGTTGGCGTTGAATTTCGCCGCCTGCGCGCGGTCAACGATGATCTGCCAGTCGATGCCGGGCAGTGGGCGGCTGTCTTCGATATTGGTCAGGCCCGCCATGCCGTCGAATTGGCGGCGGACTGTCTCCGTCGCCGGAATCAAGAGCTCCGGGAAGCGCGACGACAACAGAATCTGCACCGGCTTGCCGACAGGCGGCCCGCGTTCCTGCTCGCGCGGATTGACGATGATCCCGGCCAGCCCGCTGACCCGTGCTTGCGCGTCGGCCAGGATGACGGCGGCCTTGCGGCGCTTGTCCCAGTCGGTAAATTCGAGCGTCACGGTGCCGATGATATCTTCGGCTTCCTGGCTGTTCTGTTCGATGCCGGTGCGGGTGTAAACGGTCGTGAACTCACCGCGCTCGGTATTCAGCGCCAGGATATGGCGTTCCACCTCGGCCATCAGGGAACTTTTTTCCTGAACCGAGAGATTGCCGCGCGCGCGCACCTGCAACTTGGCGAAGTCCGGTTCCACTGCGGGGAAGAATTCTATTCCCTTGCCGAACATGGCATAGCTTGTTTGCACGGCGATCAGCACCGCAACGGCGCCGGCCATGATCTTAGCCGGATGCTTCAGGGCCGTTTCCAAAGCCCGAACGTAGACGCCGGTCAGGCCGGGTACGTGTTGCAGGTGGTCCAGGGTTTCCCCTGCGGCCAGGACCTTCATGGTTTCCGGGTCGGCGGCACCCGGCTTGCCGATAAAGGCGCCCAGCGTCGGCACGAACACCAATGCCATCAACAGCGATGCCGTGAGCGTGGCCAGAAGGGTCAGGGGCAGGAACTTCATGAATTCGCCAACGACACCCGGCCAGAATACCAGCGGCGCGAAGGCGGCCAGCGTCGTCGCGGTGGACGCGATGATGGGCCACGCCATACGCTTGGCGGCCAGGCTATAGGCCCGGTTGCGGGGTTCGCCCTCGGTCATTTTACGGTCGGCGAATTCGGTGACCACGATGGCCCCATCCACCAGCATTCCGACGGCTAGAATCAAAGAGAACAGAACGACGATGTTAATGGTCAGGCCGATCGACGCCAGCACCAGGATCCCGGCCAGAAACGAACCCGGAATGGCGATTCCGACCAGACCGGCGGTGCGGATACCCAAGGCCCAGATGACCACGATCATGACCAGCAGTACCGCGGCGATGACGTTGTTTTGAAGGTCGTTGAGCATGGTGCGGATTTGCTTGGACTTGTCCTGGGAAAAGTTTACCTGAACTGCCTGGCGAAGCCCATCCGGCCAAGCCTGGCGTTCGTCTTCGACGATACGCCGCACGGTTTCGATGGTTTCGATAATGTTTTCGCCGCTACGTTTGGAGACTTCCAGCGCCAGCGCGTTCCGGCCGTCGACCCGGGCGAAAGTTTCCGGGTCCTTGAAGGTGCGCCGCACGTCCGCGATATCGGCCATGCGGACGACGGAATCGCCTTCCGTCATGATCGGCAGCATCAGGACATCGCGAGTGTTCTCGAACAGCCCCGGGACTTTCAGCGAAAACCGCCCGCGCCCCGTGTCCTGGGCGCCGGCGGCGACCAGCAGGTTGGAATTCTTGAACGCCGCAATGGCTTCCAATGGGGACAGGCCATAGCTTTCCACCTTGGCCGGGTCGATCAGGACTTCGACCAGTTCTTCCCTGTCGCCGGCGATTTCAACCTTCAATACGCTCGATAGTCCTTCGACGGTGTCCTGGAGTTCGCGGGCCAGATGTATCAGGGTGCGTTCCGGAACCGCGCCCGAAAGGGTGACAACGAGCACGGGGAACAGGCTGATATTGACTTCGTGGACGGTCGGCTCGTCCGTGTCTTCGGGCAGTTCCGGCTGCGCCAGGTCGACCTTTTCGCGGACATCGCTCATCGCCTTGTCGACATCGAACCCGGCTTCGAATTCCAGTGTCACGTTGGCGCCGCCCTCGAACCCGATGGAGCGCATTTCCTTGACCCCTTCAATGGCGCGCAATTCCTGCTCCATGGGCCGGATCAGAAGGCGCTCGGCGTCTTCCGGCGAGATTCCTTCGTGGCTCATCTTGACATAGAGGATGGGGATGTTGACGTCCGGCTCGGCTTCCTTGGGGATGTTGACGTAAGCGACTGTCCCCGTGAGCAGGATCAGCACCAGCGTGGACAGCGTCGTGCGGGCATAAGCGAAGGCGGTATCGATCAGGGCCAGCATCAGTTGGCCCCCCTCTTATCAGATGAGGCCTTATCAGATGAAATCTTTTCCGGGACGGGTTGGACTTTCTGGCCCACCTTGACGAATTCCTGCCCCACGGTGACGGCCCGGATGTGATCAGGCAGGCCGCCCACCCACATACCGGCCGGCGCATCGGAAATGATCCGAATGGGGTGAAATTCCACCATGTCGTCCGCATTCACCGTCTTGACGCCGACGATGCCTTCATCCGACAGGGTCAGGACCGCCGGTGATATCCGGTGGGCCAGCACCGTTTCCAGATCGAGGCGCATCTCCGTGGTCATGCCTTCGCCGATGCGCCCGTCTGGGTTGAGAACCGACACTTCGACCCGGAAGGTTCGAGTCGACGGTGTCGCCGTCCGGGAAATGAAACTGACGGTTCCGTCAAATGAGCCAAGCCCGGTGACATGGGCCCAGGCCGAACCGCCCAAGCGAAAGCGGCCGATGTTACGCTCGGCAATTTCGGCAACTACCAGCATCGGGTCCAGTTCGATAACGGTGGCGGTGGCGTCTCCGATTTTCAGGTAATCGCCGACTTCGACGGTGACGTCGTTGACGACGCCGGCGAAGGGGGCGCGGATTTCGGTCTGGCTGATTTCGGTGCGGATCGACGCCCGTCTGGCGCGGGCGGCTTCCAACTGGGCCTTGTTCTCGGCCAGTTGGACTTTGGAGCGGAACGCCTTTTTCGACAGTTTGCGCGCCGCCTCATAGGCCAGTTTGGCGTGTTCGACAGCGGCATTGGCTTCCTTCAGGCGGGCCGGGCGATCGTCCGGGGTCAGGCGCACGATCACCTCGCCTTTTTTTGCAGCCACCCCCTTGTCGAGCGGGATGGCGGCGACACGGCCCGCCGTTTCCGCGCGCAGGGCGACCGTGCGGGCGGCTTCGGTGCGCCCGAACACGATCAGTTGGCTGGCCTGTTTCTCCGCCGTCATGTCGCGGGTGCGGACCTGAATTAATGCGGCATCCTCCGAAGGTTTGGCGGTTTTCTCAGGGCTAGGCGCGGGGTCCCCGCCGATCAATCCGGACGCCAGCCATAAAAAGACAACACCGGCGATGGCGAGTGCCGACAGGTGGGACCGTTTCATGTCTTGTCTCCCTTGGCTTTTGGCGCTTCGTCTTCGGGCAGCAGCATGTGCCGGTTTTCTTCCATATATTTGACCGCGGCTTCATAGAACGTCCGGCCGAAACCGCGAACGAATTGGCGCGACGGGCTGATCCCATCGGAACTCAGGCCGTCCAGGCATTCTATGTTTTGTCGGAAACCTTCGAGATATCCGTCGTAGACCTTGCGCACATGTCCGGTGTCCAACAGGTGCGCGAAGAACAGCATATACATGGACTCTGACCGTATCCTGTCACGCTGGGGATTAATGGAGAGCGCCTTTCGGAAGGCGGCACGGCCCTTGTCTGTCAGGCTGTAGACTTTCTTGTCGGGCCGGCCCTCCTGAGCGTGTTCGTCACAGGTGACCAGGCCTTCCGCCATCAGCTTGCCGAGCGCCGGGTAAATGGAGCCGAAGCTGCTCTGGTGGAAGTAGCTGAACGGGCCTTCTTCGAACAGTTTCTTGATCTCGTAGCCGCTGGCGTCACCGAGCATCAAGGCGCCGAGGCAAAGGGTTTTTGAGTCCATGTCTTGATCCCTGCCGCTGATAGGGCAAAATCGTAATAAGGTGTATCTATATTGGAATGATATATATCAACCCTATATATAGGCTCCTTATGGTTATCCTGCAACCCTGGTTCCAGCAGGGACGATCAATGGAAAGGAAAAGACCCGTGTCCGACCCGGAAAATTCAATTGCGGATTTAGTTCCCGCCGCCGAAACCGTCGAGCAGGCGATTAAGACCCGCCGGTCGATTCGGCGCTTCCTGCCCGACCCGGTGGACCGGGCAACAGTGGAGCGGTTGCTGGCCCTTGCCAGTCAGGCTCCCAGCGGCACCAACATGCAGCCGTGGCGGGTCTATGCCGTTGCCGGTGAAGCCAGAGAGGCTCTCTCGAAGGCAATCCTGGACGCTCATAACGCCGACCACAGCGAGGACGAGCGGGAATACAACTATTATCCCTTAAGCTTCCCCGAACCCTACAAGGGCCGGCGGCGCAAGGTCGGCTGGGATCTATACGGCCTGTTGGGGATCGAAAAAGGCGACCGGGGCAGGATGCACGCCCAACATGGCCGCAATTACGAATTCTTCGACGCGCCGGTGGGGCTGATGTTCACCATCGACCGGTTTCTGGAAATCGGAAGCTGGCTCGATTACGGCATGTTCCTGCAAAACATCATGATCGCGGCCCGGGGAATGGGGCTGCACACCTGCCCGCAGGCGGCGTTCGCGCCTTATCATAAAATTATCCGCGAACAGCTGGAAATTCCGGAAGAGGAAATCGTCATCTGCGGTATATCGCTGGGAAAAATGGACCCGGACGCGCCGGAAAACGGGCTGGTGACGGAACGCGAACCGGTCGAGGCGTTTACGACTTTTATCGGCCTTTAATCACGACCTTGAAAGCATCCTTGCTCATCATGGAGCGCAGCGCATCTTCGACCTGATCGATGGGGCGCTCGGCGGAGAGCAGCTTGTCGGCCTTGAAACCCGGATCGGCGAGCATCGCCAGGGCGCGGCGGATGGTGTCGGGGCGATGGTGGTAGACGCCCTTGATGGTCAGTTCCGAGTAGTGCACCAGGTGGGTGTCCAGTTCGATGGAGGTGCCTGGTGCGCAGCCGCCGAACAGATTGACCAGTCCGCCTGGCCGCACGCACTGGATGGCGTCAGACCAGACTTCCGGTACGCCCGAGGAATCGATGGCGACGGTGACGCCCTGGCCATCGGGAGTCTCGGCCTTAATGCGTTCGGCCTGTCCGCCGCCGCGCTCGATCTCGAGTGTGTGCGCCGCGCCCAGTTCGGTGCCCATGGCGAGGCGCCCGGGGTTGGGGTCGGCGAGATACACCCTGTGGCCATCCCGCGCCAGCGCCGCCACGAACAGCAAGCCGATGGGTCCGGCGCCGAAAATCAGCACGTCGACGGGGCCGCCCCCATCCGCGTGCTGCCCATACCGGTCCAGTTCGCAGGCATCCAGCCCGTGCAGGACACAGGCCAGCGGTTCCGTCAGCGCCGCCTTGGCGAAAGACAGGCCGTCGGGGATGTGGTGTGTGTTGCGCCCGACGAAGCGTTCGGGCACCAGGATGAATTCGGCGAAGGCTCCGTTGATGTAGTGCAGGTCTTCACAAAGGTTCTCGCGGCCCATATGGCAGGGACCGCAATCCCCGCAGGGCGCGGAATTGGCGACGACGACGGCGTCACCTTCGGAAAAACCGGTGACGCCCTCGCCGGTGGTGGCGACGCGGCCCGCCATTTCGTGGCCGAACAAGGTCGGCGTTTTCAGCATCCGGGGGTGGCCGCCGCGCCGGAAGACCTTGACGTCGGTGCCGCACGTGGTCGCGGCCTCGATACTGAGAAGGATTTCACCGGGACCGGGGTGGGGCACGGGGACGTCGCGAACCTCGATCTCTTCGGGTCCCAGCAGCATGGCGCCTTTCATGGTTTTGGGCATGGTATCCGGAAGGCTCATAATGCCTCCTGCGAGGGTGTGAACAGAACTTTCAGCGCCTGGTGGTTCTTGACCAGCGCCACGCCACGGGTGAAGTCATCCAGCGGCATGGTGTGGGTGACCAGCGGAGACGGATCAAGTGCGCCGCTTTCCAGCAGGTCGAAGATTTCCGATTGCTCCTTCACCGACGCCGAATAGGTGCCGATAATGCGGCGCTCAAACTTGAACACGGAATTCAGGTCGACACCGGCGCGGTCGTCTGCAGGCGCATGGGCAAACAGCACCACGGCCCCGCCCTGGCGCGTCAGCCTGAGGCCGTCTTCCAGCGTTCCGCTACCGCCGACGGTATCGAACGCCGCGTCGGCCCCAAACCCGCCCGTTGCTGCCTGCACGGTGTCCAGCGCCTCTGCGCCGGGGGCGGCGGTGTGGTCTGCTCCGAGTTCCCCGGCCAGACCGCGGCGCTCGGCCACCGGGTCGATGACGGTCACGGTGATGCCGGGCAGCGCTGCTTTCAAGACCAGCAGGTGCAACAGCCCCATGGAACCGGCGCCAAGAACAACGGCGCTTGCATCTCCCGGCAGCTCGGCCCGGCGGATGCCGCGCAACACGCAGCCCGCCGGCTCCATGAATACGGCGGCTTCGTCGGACAGATGATCGGGCAGACGGTAGGCGGCGTGCTCGACGGCACGGGGCCGGATCAGAATGACATCGGCGAACGCCCCCGGTTCCATCAGGTTTTCGCGGAACACGTCGCACATGGTCTCGTTGCCGCGCCGGCACAACAGGCATTCGCCGCAGGGTACGTGGTGCGGCACGACGACGCGGTCGCCGATGGAGAACTTATCGACGCCGTATCCGGTGGCGATGACGTGTCCGACCACCTCGTGCCCGAGCACGGTTCCCTTCGCTGCACTGCCGGTGACCAGCTTGAACAGGTCGGTTCCGCAGAAGCCGACGACGCGGAGTCCGAGCAGGATTTCTCCCGCTCCCGGTTTCGGCGCGGGGCGGGTTTCCAACGCCGTTTCTTCGCCGCCGAGACAGGCGACGACGCGGTTGGTTTCTGGTGCAGGGCCTGCCTTCATAAAAGATGATATTCCGCTCAGGGGGATTTTATCGCGCCCATGATGCTGTTTTCTCCGGCTTCCGACAACCCCGGTTTCATGTGGATTTGACGCCGGTCAAAGCCTCTTCCCTAAAGGTTTGCTAGGCTTTGGAATTGCCGAAGTGTTTTTTCCGGAATAGTGGAGGCCACAATGGTTATGGGCACGAACCGGATGATAAACGTGATAAGAGGCGTGGGGACCCCGATATTGATGATTGCCGCCGGCGGGCTGGTGTCGAACCTGGCTCTGGCAGGCGATCACGCCGGCTTCCAGCGGGGCGTGGTGCCGGTCCTTCAGGAGCATTGTATCGAATGCCACCAACCGGGCGGCGTGGGCCTGGAAAAGACCGGTTTGGATTTGAGCACCTACGAAGGGGTCATGAGAGGGACGAAGCACGGTCCCATTGTCGTTCCCGGAGATTCCTTCTCCAGTAACCTGAGCGCGTTGATCGAGGGCAGGGGAAGGCCGGAAATCAATATGCCGCACGCCCGCAAGCCCATGAGCAAGTGGCAGCGGCATTTGATCCGGCGCTGGATCAACCGGGGCGCAAAGAACGACTGACACCTGAAGCAAGGCCCGGCCCCGTATTTTTGTTTGTCTTTTGCGCTTGCGCGCAAGGGGAGGAGCGGCAAACTCGGGGGATGGGAATGATCGGGGGTTTCGACCATATCATCATCGGCGTTGCCGATCTGGACCGGGCGTGTGACGCGTACCGGCGGCTGGGCTTTACCCTGTCGCCCAGGGGCCGCCACATCGGCTGGGGCACGGCCAATTATTGCATCATGTTCCCGGATGATTATCTTGAGCTTCTCGGCATCCTCGATACCAGCCAGTTCACCAATAATCTGGACAAGCGGCTGGAAGAAAACGGCGAGGGGTTGCTTGGCGTGTCCTACGCCACGGAGGATGCAGATGCGGCCCATGCCCAACTATCCGGCCTCGGCGCGGAGGCTCCAAAGGACCTGAAACGCCTGCTGGACCTGCCGGAAGGTACGGTTGAGCCGGCGTTCCGGCTGGTTCACCTGCCTGCCGAGGCGACGCCGGGCGCGCCGGGGTTTTTGTGCCAGCACCTGAGCCGTGACCTGGTCTGGCAGCCGCAATGGCTGGACCACGCCAACGGGGCTATGGGGGTTTGTGCCGTCACCGCCCGCGTCGAAGACCCGGAACGTGCGGCTGTGGCCTATGGCGAACTATTCGGTGCGAGCGCGGTGTCGAAAGCGGACGGCGCGGTCCGGGTAAAGGTCAGCGGCGGGGTGTTGTGCTTGCGAACTGCCGCACCGGACGCACCGGAAGGCCCGGAAGGGCTGGATATCGCCGTTAAAGATGTCGGGCGGACGGCGGAAATTCTGGACCAGGACGCCATCGCCTATCAGCGCACGGAAGGCCGCATCGCCGTGGCGGCGGACGACGCCTCAGGCGTCGCCCTCGCATTCGTTCCGAATATTAAAGCTTAGTGCTGGTCGGCCCAGATCTGGCGTTTCAGCGCGTACATCATTGCCGTTAGTACGAGCAGGAACAGCAACACCTTGACGCCCATCCGCTTGCGGTCTTCCAATTCGGGCTCCGCGGCCCAGGTCAGGAAGGTGGAAACGTCGGCCGCCAGTTGTTCTGCCGTCGCCTTGGTGCCGTCGGCGTATTCCACTGCGTCCTCGGCCAGCGGCGGCGCCATGGCGATCTGGTTGCCGGGGAAATAGACATTGTACTGCATACCTTCGCCCATCTTGACCCCGTCCGGCGGCGTTTCCTTGTAGCCGGTCAGCAGCGCGTGAAGGTAATCGGCACCGCCCTTGCGGGCTTTGGTCATCAGCGACAGGTCCGGCGGCAGGGCGCCGTTGTTGGACGCGCGGGCCGCCTTGTCGTTGGCGAACGGCGCGACGAACCGGTCCGACGGCCTGGCCGGGCGGGCGTACATTTCGCCTTCGTCGTTGGGGCCGTCCTGGACTTCGAATTCTGCGGCGATTTTCTTGATTTGGTCTTCGTTAAGGCCGATGGCGGAGAGATTCCGGTAGGCGACCAGTTTCAGCGAATGGCAGGCGGCGCAGACTTCTTGATAGACCTGAAGGCCGCGTTGCAGGCTGCCCCGGTCAAACGTGCCGAACATGCCGTTAAAGGACCAGTTGCGGGCCGGAAGCTCGACCTTGGCGGCCGAGGCCAGTGCCGGGGCCGCACCATGCGTCATCAGGCCAGCAAGCGCGAGAACGGCGAGGCCGGCTTTGAGGGAATTTTTCATTGTTTTGATCATCGGTTTCCCCCTATTCCGCGGCTTGCGTGACGGCGGCGCTGATGCTTTCAGGCGGCGTCTTCGGTTTTTCGAGAATGCTGATCAGCGGGATGATGATCAGGATGTGGGCAAAGTAATAGGCCGTTCCCGTCTGTCCGATCCACAGGAACGGAATGCCATGGAACACGGCGTCCGGTGAATTGGCGCCGACCCAGCCAAGGATGAAGCAGTCGAGGACGAAGACCCAGAACAACTGGCGGTAAACGGGACGGAAGCGGGCACTGCGGACTTTAGAGCGGTCCAGCCACGGCAGCAGCATCAGGACCAGGATCGAGGCGAACATGGCGATCACGCCGCCCAGCTTAGCGGAAATGAACCAGATGTCCGGCACCGCGCGCAAAATGGCGTAGAACGGCAGGAAGTACCATTCCGGCACGATGTGCGGCGGGGTGACCAGCGAATTGGCCTTGATGTAGTTGTCGGGCTCGCCGAAGAAGTTGGGCGCGAAGAAGACGAAGAACATGAAGAAAAGCATGAACACGCCGAGGCCGAAGGCATCCTTGATGGTGTAATAGGGATGGAACGGGATGGTGTCCTGCGGTCCCTTGATGTCGACGCCCACCGGATTATTCGATTTGTGTACGTGTAACGCCCACAGGTGAACGAAGACCAGCGCGAAGATCACGAATGGCATCAGATAATGCAGCGAGAAGAAGCGGTTGAGCGTCGGGTTGTCGACGGAAAAACCGCCCCACAGCCATGTCACAATGGCGTCGCCGACCAGCGGAATGGCCGAGAACAGATTGGTGATCACGGTCGCGCCCCAGAAGCTCATCTGGCCCCAGGGCAGCACATAGCCCATGAACGCCGTCGCCATCATCGCCAGGAGAATCAGCACGCCGATGATCCACAGCAATTCACGCGGTTCCTTGTAAGACCCGAAATACATGCCCCGGAACATATGAATATAGACCAGGATGAAGAACATGGAGCCGCCGTTCATGTGGATGTAGCGCAGCAGCCAGCCGTAATTGACGTCGCGCATGATGCGCTCGACGGATTCAAAGGCGTAGTCGACATGCGCGGTGTAACTCATGGCCAGAACGATGCCGGTGGCGACCATGATCGCCAATACGACGCCGGCCAGCGAGCCGAAGTTCCACCAGTAGTTCAGGTTTTTCGGCGTCGGATAGCCCGACCCCACCGAATGGTCGATGAAGCTGAAAATCGGGAGCCGATATTCGACCCATTTGATAATGGGGTTCTCAAAAAATTTACTGCTCATGATCTGCCCCTTATCCGATCTTGATCGTGGTGTCGGTGAGATAGGTATAGGCCGGAACCGGAAGGTTTTTCGGCGCCGGGCCCTTGCGGATACGGCCCGACGTGTCGTAGTGCGAACCGTGGCACGGGCAGAACCAGCCGCCGAATTCCCCCTTCGGGTCGTTGGCTTTCTGGCCCAGCGGGATGCAGCCCAGATGCGTGCAAACGCCGACCATGATCAGCCACTTCGGCTTTTGGACGCGGTCCTTGTCGGTTTCCGGATCAACCAGGTCGCCCAGGCCGACGGCCTCGGCGGCCTTGATTTCGGCGGCGGTGCGGTGGCGGACGAACACCGGCTTGCCTTGCCAGACGACGGTGATGGATTGCCCTTCGGCGATGGGTTCCAAATCGACCTCGGTGGTCGACAGCGCCAGCGTGTCGGCGGCGGGGTTCATGGAATCAACCAGCGGCCAGACGGCCAGGGCCGTTCCGACCGCGCCTACCGTGGCAGTGGACAAGAGTAAAAAGTCACGACGGGTCTTGTCGTCTGGGGTTGCCGTGGGGGTTGCCGTGTCGCTCATGGAAACTTCCTTTTCCGGTCGTCGTCCGTCTTGAAGAAATTACATACTCTATTATGTCTTATCCCGTTTCTCGGGTAAAAAACAGGCTTGGAGAAACGGGGAAAACATTAATGAATTACTGGATTTTCAAAGTCCGTGCATGTGTATACGAACCGGGCGCAAGGTATAATACAAAAAATACTGGTTGCAAGACGTTTTCGGCCCTTTTATCCCCTTCAAAACCTTTTTCGCCCCCATCCCTGGCGCTTTTACAAAGGACCGGCCCGACATGCGAATGGCGCTTTATCAGCCCGATATTCCCGGAAATGCAGGCGCCATAATGCGCACGGCGGCGTGTCTGGGGATGGGCGTGGATATTATCGGACCGTGCGGGTTCGTGCTGTCCGAAAAACAGATGCGCCGCGCCGGCATGGATTATCTGGACCAACTGGACTGGACCGAGCATTCCTCGTGGCAGGCGTTTTTGGATGCCCGCGCCAGGGGAGAAAAAGGCCGTCTGGTGCTGTTGAGCACGCAGGCGCAAACCGGTTATCTGGATGTTTCCTATCGCGCCGATGACGTTTTGCTGGTCGGCCGGGAAAGCGCAGGCGTGCCGCAAGAGGTCCATGATGCGGTTGATGTCAGGATATGCATTGCCATGGCGACCGGCATGCGGTCCTTGAATGTCGCCGCCGCCATGGCCATGGTGGCGGGCGAGGCGCTTCGTCAAACGAAGGAATTTCCGACCCCATGAACGATGACATGTACGGCAGCGATGATAAAAAGAAACAGGCCTCGGTCTGGTTCGAGAGCTTCCGCGATCAGTTGTGCGCGGCGCTGGAAGCCGTCGAGGACGACGTCAACGGGCCCAATCCGACGTCCATGAATCCGCCCGGCCGGTTCGAGCGCACCGCTTGGCAACGCGATGATGCCGAAGGCGAAGAAAATGGCGGGGGCGGCGTGATGTCGGTGATGCGGGGCCGCGTGTTCGAGAAGGCCGGCGTCAACGTTTCCACCGTACGCGGCGAGTTTTCCGGCGAATTTCGCGATAAAATCCCCGGCGCCGACGAAGATCCCCGGTTCTGGGCGTCCGGCGTGTCGGTGGTCATCCACCCGTGTTCGCCGCTGCTGCCGGCGGCGCACATGAACACCCGCATGATTGTCACCACCACGGGCTGGTTCGGCGGCGGCGGCGACCTGACGCCGGTGTTCCCGGTCGACGCCGACACCGCCGATTTCCACGCCGCTTATAAGGAGGCCTGCGACAAGCATGACGACAGTTACTATCCGAAGTTCAAGAAATGGTGCGATGAATATTTTTTCCTGCCACACCGGGGCGAGGCGCGCGGCGTCGGCGGCATTTTCTACGACCAGCTCAATACCGGGAATTGGGACGCCGACTTCGCCTTCACGCAAGACGTCGGCCGGGCGTTTTTGAACATCTACCCGGACCTGGCACGCCGCCATATGGACGAAGACTGGACCGACGAGCAACGCCGCGCCCAGCTCATCAAGCGCGGCCGTTATGTGGAATTCAACCTGCTCTACGACCGCGGCACCACCTTCGGCCTCAAGACCGGCGGCAATACGGAAGCCATCCTGATGTCGCTGCCGCCGGAAGTGATCTGGCCTTAGGGGGAGGAGTGGAGAGGGGCATGACCATCTTCCAACTGCATTCCGAACCGGTCCTGGACGATTGGCTGGACCATTACGGGCATCTTAACGAAGCCTATTATCTGGTGGCGTTTTCCAACGCGACCTGGGCTTTGCAGGAAAAGTTCGGCATCGGGGCCGAGTATTTCGAAC
Source organism: Alphaproteobacteria bacterium (assembly GCA_014382345.1). Classification (GTDB taxonomy): domain Bacteria; phylum Pseudomonadota; class Alphaproteobacteria; order Rhodospirillales; family Casp-alpha2; genus Casp-alpha2. The sequence goes on along the minus strand of JACNJX010000085.1, from coordinate 78,332 downwards.
GCACCGGCGGCGCGCTGTACACTGTCGAAAGCCATGTCCGTTATCTGAAAGAGGTCCGCGCGCCCGCGGTTATGGAGATCGCAACCATGATCCTTGGGGTCGATGCCAAGCGTGTGCATTTTGCCGAGATCATGACCGTTGACGGCATCGAGCGGGCAACGTTCGAATGTATGGGTCTGCACGTGGATGCCAACACCGGGCGCACGGCCCCGATCCCCGAGGACGTGGCCCGCGCCATGACGGAAGCGATGGTGGCCGAAACCCCGGACTGGGCGGGGCAGAGGGTTTCGCTCTAGACTTTTAATGCCATGGCGCCCCTAACCCATATCAAGGACCGCCGTGGCAGATGGCCTAGCATGGGCTTATAGAATGGGACGCGCACCATGACCGAGGCCGACCGGCAGCCGCTTGAAGTCCGCATCGAGGGCCTGAAAAAAGCTTTCGGCGATCATGTCGTGCTGGACGGGGTCGATGTGGATATCCGCCGGGGCGAGGTCGTCGCCATCGTCGGCGGGTCGGGCTGCGGCAAGACGGTGTTGCTCAGCCATATCCTGAACCAGATGCAGCCGGATGCAGGGTCCGTCCAGGTCGCCGATTACCGTCAGGCGGACGCGCCGCTGGCGGACCTGGCCGATCTCGATGACATGGAAATCGACGACATCCACACCCACTGGGGCGTCGTGTTCCAGCGCAACGCCCTGTTTTCCGGATCCGTCTACGACAACATCGAGTTGTGGCTGACGGAGATCAAGGACATGGACGAGGACGCCATTCGCGCTATCGCCCGCGACGTATTGACGGCGGTGGCTCTGCCGGCAGACGATGATTTTCTCGAAACCCACACCGACAGCCTGTCGGGCGGCATGGCCAAGCGGCTGGCCGTCGCCAGGGCGCTGTCGATGAAACCCAAGATCATCTATTACGACGAGCCGACCACCGGTCTCGACCCGACCAGTTCGGCGCAGATTCACGACCTGATTATGGAAACCCATGATAAAGGCGAAGGAGATTCAGCGAAGGACGGGGGACGGACCACGGTCATCATCACCCACGACAAGGACCTGCTCTACCGTCTGCATCCCCGCGTGGTGATGATCTATGAGGGAAAGATCGCCTTCGACGGCCCGTTCAAGGACTTCGAGGCGTCAAACTCCCCCATCACCCGGCCTTATTTCGAACTGATGCCGGTGCTGCACGAGCGCGAGGCGGCAGGCGCCTGACGCCGCTGGAAGCGAGGATTAACGCCGAAACCCGTACTCCAGCGTAAAGAACTGGGGGCTGAGGCCGGCGAGCGGTTCGCGTAGCGCCGCCAGTTCCTCTTCCGGGCCGTGCACCTCGAGCCGCGTCAGGTCGGCAATCTTCAGCGCTTCCTGCAGCAGCGCCCCGACGTTGTCCAGATGCGCCAGTAGCCCGGCGGCGTCTTCATAGCCTTCCCGGCAGTGCGCTTCGTCGCCGTCGAAACTGAAACCGTAATAAAGACATTTGGACTCGGTTTCGGTTTTCTCGACGAACTGCTCGCAGAAGGCCTTGAAGGCCTCCATTTCGCCATCGTGAACCTTGAAGTACGGCACGATCGTGCAGCATGTGTCCTCTGTCGCCATCTTCACCTCCTTGCCTCCGAAAAGCGTACCACGCTCTCCAGTCGCCGGATAGGGGGAGCGCGGTGAGGGTGGACGTTTTAGAGGGATATCTGCTTTCGAGGGAAAAGCGGATATTTGTTGGTTGTTTCAGGCCTGATGAGGGTTTGTTTAAAATCATTATATTTTGAACCGAACCTTTACCGGTTACCATTGTATGCTATAATTCACTTTTAGGATTGAGCAAGGCACAGGGTTCGCCCGCAAAGCGAAAAGTAGTGATGCGTTCGTATAATCTGGAAGAGTTGAACCTATTGGTTCTTGAGAAGCATCTGCTGATCAGGAACCTTTTGACTGAGGTTTTCCGCGAGTTTGGGGTATCGACAGTTCAGAGTACTCCAGATCCTGAGATTGCATGGAGCATGTTTCAGCAGTTTCCTGTTGATTTGATTCTGAGCGACTGGACAGAAGGCCTTGACGGAATGTCTTTTCTGCGTCGGGTCCGTCAGAGCGAAGCCAGTATCAATCCGTTCGTTCCGGTGATCGTTTGCACGGCTAATACGGAATACCGCCACGTCTGTTTAGCACGTGACATGGGCATGACTGATTTCCTGGCAAAACCGGTTTCTGCAAAAACTATCTATTCTCGCCTTTGCTCAGTGATCGAGCATAACCGGCCATTCGTCAGGGTTCCGGATTTTTTCGGGCCTGACCGTCGCCGACATGAGGGTGGTGTTTTTAGCGGCACGGACCGCCGCAGGCGTGTCGCCTGACGTCTGACTCTTTTCCCCCGCCACCGCCTTTTCCTTCTACCCCGGCGCATATGGGGCCGCGGAAGGGCGCGATGTTGACACATGGTTACGTTATTCCGCCGGATTGGTCCCCACCGGGTCCACTTCTGGCAATGGTTTTTAGTTGTTCCAGGCAGTCCGCGCGCCCGGCGGCGTAGCCACCCAGTTCCCACCAATCCTCGATGGTTGCCAGCAGTTCGCCGATGCGGGGGCCTTCTTCGATACCCAGCGCCTGCACGTCGGCGCCAGTCAGCGGAAACGTCACGCCCTGCCAGCCGGCGCAGCTTTCCAGCAGCGCGATCCAGCCGTCCGTCCGGAGTCTCGGCAGGCGTGGCGTGATCGCCAATTCCCCGGCCCACGCCAGCAGCGCCAGGTCGCGCACGGCCTCAGACCCGAGCCGGTGCAGCGCGCGCCTGCGGTCGTCTTCATCCATCTCCGGGTCCGGGACCACCGGCGGCGCGGCCAGGGTGCCCAGGCGGAGCGTCTCGGCATTGGACAGCCGCCAGCGTTCGGCGAGACGGCCCGCCCCTTTGCCATCGGTGTCGATCAGCGCCGCCAGCCGGCGTAGCGGGTCCGGTGTCACGGTCTCGATCTTTATGGCGCGGGTTTCCAGCCAGGCGATCATGCGCAAGCGCCCGATGTCACCCGCCTCGTCACCAACCTCGGGCAGGATATGCTCGAACACGCCGATGCCCCGCATCATCACCGCCAGTTCCGCCGGGTCGGGCGATAGCAAAATCTTGAACATTTCGGCCCGCACCCGTTCGCCGGACAGATTGGGCAGTTTATCGGCGTGTTTGCGGCAGGCGGCCATCGCGTCCGGATCGGCGGGCGGGCGTCCGTAGGCGCCGAAAAAGCGGAAAAAACGGAGCAGCCGCAGCACGTCTTCGGTGATGCGCTCATCCGCCTGGCCGACGAAACGGATGCGCCCGTGCGCCAGATCGCTGATCCCGTCGTAGGGGTCGTAGACGTCGCCATCGGGCGTCGCCGACAGCGTGTTGATGGTGAAATCCCGGCGCCCGGCATCGACCAGCCAGTCATCGGTAAAGGCGACCACGGCGCGCCGCCCGTCGGTGTCGACGTCCCGGCGCAACGTCGTGATCTCGAACGTGCTTTTGCCGATGACGGCGGTGACGGTGCCGTGTTTGATGCCGGTGGGAATAACCTTGATGCCCGCGTCCTGCAAAAGGACGGTGACGGTGTCCGGCGGGTCCGGGGTAGCGATGTCGATGTCGGGCATGGCTTTTTCGGATGCCGCCTCGCCGATCAAGACGGGTGGGCGGTGCGCCAGCGCGTCGCGCACACAGCCGCCGACGAACCGGACATCGGCGCCCGCCGCCGTCAGCGCCGCGATCACGGCACGGGTTTCCGGTGCCTCCATCCACGGCTGCGGAGACAGCTTACCGGTCGGTCCATGCGCGGCGGTGAGGGAGACCATGACGGGGCTCCGGGCCTAGTTCTTTTTATAACTGGGCGGCAGGATCTTTCCGCCCTCGAGGCGCGGCGACTGATACGTTCCACTGTCGGGCGGGTCGCCGGACATCAGGGCGATGGTGATCAGCCCCGCCACCATCAACAGGAACCCGGATATCAGGCTCCAGAACAACGGCCCCTGGCGCAGGGCCGGCGGCAGGTCGTCTTCGTGTTCCGGTTCGTGCGTGCGCCGGGCATTCCAGATCCAAAGCACATAAATCAGCGTCGGCAGCACCAGTGGCAGCACATAGGTAAGGAGTATCCGGGTCATTTACGTGTTCAGAACCTCGTACAGATTGACCAACATTCCGGCCGTGGCGCCCCAGATATAATACTCCTCATAGGGCATGGCATGAAACTCGCGAATTTGCCCGCGGATTTCCCGGCTGTGACACTCATGATTGGCCGGGTCGAGCAGGAACGCCAGCGGCACCTCGAAGACGTCGTCGACCTCGAAGGGGTCGGGGCGGACCTCGAAGGGCGGCTCAATGAAGGCGACCACCGGTGTTATGGAAAAGCCCGTCCGGGTGACGTACTGGCCGAGCCGGCCGACGGGTTCCACGCGGCGGGGGTCGAGGCCGACCTCTTCCTCGGTTTCTCTCAGCGCCGTATCTTCCGGCGTTGTGTCGCCGGGATCGGTGTGGCCACCGGGAAAGCTGATCTGTCCCGGATGGTGGTGCAGATGGTCGGTGCGCTGGGTCAGTAGCACAGAAAGTCCGCCCGGGTGATTGACCAGTCCGATCAGCACCGCCGCCGGGGTCAGGTCAGTCCCCGGTTCCATGCCGGGGTTGAGGTCATGGTCGCCGCGGATGGGCGGAATGTCATCGGGGCTGCGGTCCAGCCGTTCGATGATCCGCTCGCGAATCAAAAAGAGGTCCGTTTTGGTCATGTCCAAGGTTATTCCATAGCGTCCAGCTGTCCGAGAGAAAAGAAAACGCCGCCGCTCCAGACACCGAAACGTCCGGTGGCGTCATTTTTTTCCGTTTCGGGGTTTTCTTTAACGCCGAGCGACACCAACTCATAATAGACGGCGCGCGTGATTTTGGCCTCGATGCCGCCCTTCAGGACAACGTAGGGCGCGGGCTCCCCGGTTTCGGGATCGAAAGTGAGCCTGAGCGGATGCTCTTCGCCGATGGTGACGGTGGCGTCCAGGTTGGTCCTGATCGTCAGGGTTTGCTCCGGCCCTTCGCCGGTGGCGGTCAGTTCCACGGCCAGGAACGGTGCGTCCTCGACCTGGATGCGGGCCATTTCGGCGGGCGTGATGAGCCAGTAGGCACCGTCTTCGTCGCGCCGGAGGACGCTTGCGAACAGCCGCACCAATTCCTTGCGGCCAATGGGAGAACCCTGGTGGAACCAGGTTCCGTTGCCGTCGATGCGCATATCGATGTCGCCGCACACGGTCTGGCCGGGTTTCGGGGACATGCCTTTCGGCGGCGCGGAGGAACTGGACGCGCCAAGCGGGCCTCCGGACAATGACGATAAATTGATGGGTACGTTTCCGTTATTACTCATAGTATCATGAAGACCAAGAAACAGGAGGGGACGCCACCGTGACAAAAACCGTCAAAAAGAAGAATACACCGAAACCGGGCAAAAAAAGAAAGCCCCATCCGGCGAAGCCGGAAAAACAACCAAGACCGGCGAAGCCGGAAAAAAAACAAATTCCGGCAAGGCCAAAAAGAGTGTAGCCAATTCGGACGCGCTTATCGACGCCATCGATACGCTGGGCCACGATATCGCCGCCGCCCGGGACGGAATCGGCCAGGTCATTTTCGGCCAGTCCCGCGTCATCGAGGAAACCCTGATCACCATCCTGGCCGGCGGACACCTGCTGTTGATCGGGGTGCCGGGGCTCGGCAAGACGCGCCTTGTCGAGACTTTGGGGACGGTGTTCGGGTTGGACGAACGCCGTGTGCAGTTCACCCCGGACCTGATGCCGGCCGATATCCTGGGCTCAGAGGTGTTGGAGGAATCGGATACGGGAAAGCGGTCGTTCCGCTTCATCAAGGGGCCGGTGTTCAGCCAGTTGCTGCTGGCCGACGAAATCAACCGCGCCAGTCCGCGCACCCAGTCCGCCCTATTGCAGGCAATGCAGGAACACCGGGTTTCCGTCGCAGGCCACTATCACGACTTGCCGTTTCCTTTTCATGTGCTGGCGACCCAGAACCCGCTCGAACTGGAAGGCACCTATCCCCTGCCGGAAGCCCAGCTCGACCGTTTTTTCATGCAGGTGGATGTGGATTACCCGGACATTGAAGCCGAACGCCAGATCATGGTTCACACCACCGGTGAACCGGAAGCGGCCCCCAAACAGGTGATGGACGCCGAAACTTTGATCAAGGCCCAAAAACTGATCCGCCAGGTGCCCGTCGGCGAAAGTGTTGCCGAGGCGATTTTGGAGATCGTCCGCGCCGGGCGTCCCGAAGGCAGTGACATTACCGACGTGCAAAACCATGTGTCCTGGGGCCCGGGGCCGAGAGCCACACAGGCCCTGATGCTGGGCGTCCGCGCGCGCGCCGTGATAGAAGGCCGCCTCGCACCCAGCATCGACGATGTTCTGGCCCTGGCCCATCCCATCCTGCGTCACCGCATGGCCCTGACCTTCTCGGCCCGCGCCGAAGGCGTCACGCTTGGCCGCGTCATCGATAAGATGTGCGAGCGGGTGGCCTGAGAATCGGTTCCGGCACAGGATTATGGCACCCAGCCGTTCAAGCAAGGCCCGCTCACGGGACACCCACCACAAGGCGGAGGAACTGTCCGCCCACCTGCCGGCGCTGATGGTCGCCGCCGAGCGGGTCGCGGCGACGGTGTCCCAAGGCGTGCACGGACGCCGCCGCGTCGGCCAGGGGGAAACCTTCTGGCAGTTCCGGCGTTACGGGTACAGCGATTCGACCCAGTTGATCGACTGGCGGCAATCCGCCAAGTCGGTCCCCATCTACGTCCGCGAGACCGAATGGGAAGCCGCGCAAAGCGTGTGGTTGTGGCGGGACGGTTCGCCCTCCATGTCGTTTAGCTCGTCCCCGTCTTTGCCGGAAAAGACCGAACGCGCGGATCTTTTGCTACTGGCGCTGGCCTCTCTGCTGATCCGGGGCGGCGAACACGTCGCCCTTCTCGGTACCGGAATGATCCCGTCTACGGGGCGCGGCATGTTGATGAAGTTGTGGTCGATGATCGAGGCGCAGGAGAAGAACGGAAAAACCCCGGATGCCAATGGTGCTCCGGGGGGTCTGCCGGGGTTCGAGGCTCTGCCCCGCTATGGCCGGGTGGTCCTGATCGGCGATTTTTTGTCGCCTTTGGATGATCTTCACCGGGCCGTCTCGGCGTTTGCCAATCAGGGCGTCCGGGGCCATTTGGTGCAGGTTCTGGACCCGGCCGAGGAAACCCTGCCATTCGCGGGCCGTGTGCGGTTTGACGGCATGGAAGGCGAAGGTGACGTCCTGATCGGCCGGGTGGAAGCCATGCGCGAAAAATACATTCATCGCCTGGAACGGCATAACCAGGGCATCGAGGCGCTCGCCAAATCCTTCGGCTGGAGCTACGCCGCCCACCATACGGATCATTCGCCGGAAGCCTCGCTGATGGCATTGTATCTGGTGTTGTCGGAAACGGCTGGGCGCTAGGAGATGTTGAGCCTGGGCGCCATTTCCTTTGCTTTTCCCTGGGCCCTGGCGGGACTGCTGGTGCTGCCGGTGATCTGGTGGCTGTTGCGGCTGACCCCTCCTGCGCCATTGATTGTCGCGTTCCCGCCGGTTCGTTTGCTGATGGGGTTGGGCACACGGGAGGAAAGCGCCGCCAAGACTCCGTTGTGGCTGTTGATCGTGCGCCTTGTCCTGGCAGCCCTGGTCATTTTGGCAGCCGCCCATCCGTTGTTGAACGCCGGTGCCCGGATGACCGGCAAGGGACCGGTCATCATTATCATCGATGATGGCTGGGCGGCGGCGTCCAACTGGGCGGCGCGCAAGGCTCTGGCAGCGGGATTTACCGATCAGGCGGAACGGGAGTCCCGTCCCGTGGCGCTGGTGACTACAGCCAGACCCGAAACCGGAAGCCCCGACACAGTGGTCCGCCTGATGCCTGCGGCGGACGTGCGTACCCGCATCGACGGCTTGCAGCCGAAGCCCTGGCCGACGGACCGCACCCGCGCGCTGGCGCCGCTGCTGGCACCCGATGCCTTGGCCGAGATCCGGCCCGGCGACGTGCTATGGCTGAGCGACGGATTGGAGGAAACGCCGGATAAAGATACCTGGGCCATGGCGCGCCTGACCGGGGCGCTGCAACGCATGGGCGGGGTTACGGTGATTAGCGACCCGCCCGGCAAACAGGCGCTTGTGCTTAAGCCGCCGGTCGCCGACGGCGGAACGCTCAAGCTGACGGCGGAACGCCTCACGGCGGAAGGGCTGGCTTCGATTTGGCTTCGCGCTCTGGGCGATAAGGGGAAGCTGCTGGCGCGCGAACCGATGACCTTTGCCGCCGGACGCCCCCTTGCCGAAACCAATTTGACACTGCCGACGGAACTGCTCAACAAGTTGCAAAGGCTGGAAATAGAAAATGCCGATACGGCCGGGGCCGTGATTCTGACCGACGAACGCTGGCGCCGTCGCCCGGTCGGGCTGGTGTCCGGCGCCGGTTCCGGCGTCGATCAGCCCCTGTTGAGCGATCTCTATTACATTGAACGCGCCTTGCAGCCCTTTACCGAACTCCGCCATGGTCGCATTGCCGACCTGTTGAAACGGCCCCTGTCGGTGATGGTTTTGGTCGATCCGGGCCGGCTCGAAAAAATCGAGCGGAACACCCTCGAAGGCTGGATCGATGCCGGCGGCGTAGTGGTCCGGTTCGCAGGTCCGCTTCTGGCGAAGGCGACGGCGGACATTGATGTGCCAGCCGGGGACCTTACAGGCGGGGACGCTACGGGTGGGCTGCTGCCCGTGAAGTTGCGCCAGGGTGATCGGGTGATCGGCGGCGCCATGTCGTGGCGTAAGCCGGCGAAGCTTGCGCCCTTTGAGGCAGCCAGTCCTTTCTTCGGCTTTTCCATTCCGGACGACGTGACGGTTTCCCGCCAGGTGTTGGCGCAACCGGCGTTGGATTTGGCGGAGAAGACATGGGCCCGGCTGGACGACGGCACCCCGCTGGTGACGGCGGAGCAAAAAGGCAAGGGCTGGCTGGTTCTGGTGCACACAACGGCCAATGCTCAGTGGTCGTCCCTGCCGTTGTCCGGCCTGTTCGTGGACATATTGAAGCGGTTGGTGGCGCTTAGCCAGGGGGTCGAAGGCCGGACGGCTGGCGCCAACGCCACCACCCGCCCGCCCCTGGAACCCCTGACCAGCCTGGACGGGTTCGGGCGTATGGGCCCCGCTGCGGCCAACGCACGGGCCATCGCCGCCGAGGACTTCGGCAAGGCCCAGGTATCGCCATCCCATCCGCCGGGGTATTATGGACCCAGCACATCCCGCCGGGCGTTGAATCTGTCGGCGAAGTTGGCACCCCTCAAACCCATTGCAGCACTTCCGTCCGGGGTGTCGCGGGCGTTTTACGGCAAGGTGGTGGAGCGGGACTTCCGGCCGTGGCTGTTGACGCTGGCCCTGGTGCTGGCGCTGTTTGATTTCGCCGCCAGCCTTTATCTCAGGGGCTTGCTTCAGTTTGCCGGGCGGGCCTTTCCCTTTGTTGCCCTGTTGCTTGTTCTGTTGCCCATGGGCGAACTCAGGGCCGCCGACCCGCAAGCCAATGCCTTCGCGCTTGAAAACAGCCTGGAAACCCGGCTCGCCTATGTCCTGACTGGTGACGGAGAGATTGACGAAACCAGCAAAGCCGGGCTGAGGGGACTCAATGTTATTCTCCGGCGGCGCACGGCGGCGGAACTGGGCCCGCCCCAGGGCGTTGATCCGGCGCGCGACGAACTGGCGTTCTTCCCGTTGCTGTACTGGCCGGTGACGTTGGACGGTGTTCTGAACTCCCAGGCGGCGCGCGCCAACGTCAACCGCTACCTGCGCAACGGCGGAACAATCCTGTTCGATACCCGTAGCGCCGAAGGCGGCGCCGATTCCCGGGTTTTGGGACAGCTTGCCCGCAGCCTGGACATTCCGCCGCTGGTGCCGGTCGGTCCCGACCACGTACTGACGCGGGCCTTTTACCTGATTAAGGATTTTCCCGGTCGTTGGAACAGCGGCTCTTTGTGGGTGGAGCGCGCGGGCGAGCGGGTCAACGACGGCGTTTCCCCGGTGATCGCCGGCGGCAACGACTGGGCCGCGGCCTGGGCCATGGATGCGGCGCAGCGCCCGATCTTTCCTGTGGTTCCCGGCGGCGAACGCCAGCGTGAAATGTCCTATCGCTTCGGCATTAATCTGGTGATGTATACCCTGACCGGCAATTACAAAGCCGATCAGGTGCATCTGCCGGAAATCATGAAGAGGCTGGGCAAATGACGAGCACGCTGTCCTTCGCTCCCCTGGTGCCTTGGCAACTGATCGCGGGACTGGCCGTCCTGGGTCTGTGTCTTGCGGGCGTGGCCCTGTTGCGGGGCGGACGGGGATGGGCGCTCCGGGTTTTTGCACTGGCGGTGTTGGCCGCGGCATTGGCCAACCCCCAGGCGGTGCGCGAGGAACGTCAGCCGCAACGGGACATCGCCGTCATCGCCGTTGACCGTTCCGCCAGCCAGGACGTCGGCGGACGCCGCCAGCAAACGGATGCCGCCCTGGCTAAGGTCCGTGAGCGGTTGTCCGGTTTCGACGATCTGGATATTCGTGTTATCGAGGTGGGCAAAGGGTCTGAAATGGTTTCCGGGAGTGCCGCCGAAAAAGAAAGCGGAGGCACAGGAAAAGCCACGGATAAAGAGGGGGGGACCCGCCTGTTTGACGCCCTGGTGCGGGAGACGGCGGAAATTCCCCGCCGCCGGTTTGCCGGCGCGGTGCTGATTACGGATGGACAGGTTCACGATGTTCCCGATGCCGGTAAAAAGGCCGGCCCGGTTATTCCTGGTCCCGTGCATGTCCTGTTGACCGGAAAACCCGGTGAAACGGACCGCCGTCTTGTTATCGAACAAGCCCCCGGATACGGCATTGTCGGCAAGCCGGTTTCCATCCGCTACCGGATCGAGGACCGGCTTGGGAAAAAGGCGGTGTCCTTCACGGACCGCCTCGCCGAGGTGCGGCTTCGCTATGATGACAATCAGGAAATCGTTCAGCGGGTTCCCGTCGGTCTCAACGGGACCTTCAAGTTCAAACTGGACCACGCCGGCCCTACGGTGGTGGAAATAAGCGTCGGCGCCGCGCCTGGCGAACTGTCCACCGTCAACAACAGGGCCTTGGTGAAAATCAACGGCGTGCGCGACCGGCTCAGGGTGCTGCTGGTGTCGGGGCAGCCGCATGCGGGGGAGCGCACCTGGCGCAACCTGATGAAGTCCGATCCCTCTGTAGACCTCGTCCATTTCACCATTCTTCGCCCGCCCGAAAAGGATGACTTCACGCCGCTTCGGGAACTGGCGCTGATCGCCTTTCCGATCCAGGAACTGTTCGAGATCAAGCTGCCGGATTTCGACCTGATCGTTTTCGACCGCTATGTGGTGCGCGATGTCCTGCCGCCGTCCTACCTGAAGAACATCGCTGATTTCGTCCACGGCGGGGGCGCGCTGCTTCTGGCCCTTGGTCCGGAATTTGCCTCTGATCGTTCGCTATACCAGACGCCGCTGGGCAAGATCATGCCGGCCCCGCCGACGGGGCGGGTGCTGGAAGGGGGCTTTCGCCCGCGTCTGACGGAAACCGGTCGCCGCCATCCGGTGACGGCGGGACTACCCGGCTCCGAAACGAAGTCTCCGTCCTGGGGCCGCTGGTTCCGGCAGATCGAAGCGGCGGCCAAGTCCGGGCAGGTCCTGATGCGCGGAAAGAGCGAGCGGCCACTGTTGCTGCTGGAGCGCAAGGGCAAGGGGCGGGTTGCGGAATTGCTAAGCGATCATATCTGGCTCTGGGCGCGGGATTTCGAAGGCGGCGGCCCGCAGGCGGAACTGTTGCGCCGCCTGTCGCACTGGCTGATGAAGGAACCGGACCTGGAAGAGGAAAGCCTGAAGGCAAAAATTTTGGGCGGGCGTCTCATTGTGGAACGGCGCAGCCTGAAGCCGGAGGCCATGAAGGTTACGGTGACCCTTCCCGGTGGTGAAAACCGGACGCTGGAACTGAAAGACTCAAACGACGGCGTGGGGCGGGCGGTGATGTCGGCGGCAGGGCCGGGGCTATACAGGGTTTCCGACGGCACACAAACCGCACTGGCCACCATGGGAGCGCTGAATCCTCTGGAATTCCGCGATCTGCGCGCCACAGATGAAAAGCTTCGCCCCACAGCAAAGGCCAGCGGCGGCGGGGTATATTGGATTGCCCAGGGGTTGCCGGATTTCCGCCGCACCCGGCCGGAACGGGATTCATCCGGTGTCGGCTGGGCCGGGCTGACGGCCAATCGCTCCTTCGTGATTTCCGGCCTTGCCCAGGTGCCCCTGTTGCCGGGGTTGTTGGTTATGATACTGGTGTTGGGCGGTTTGATGACGGCTTGGCACCGTGAAGGCCGCTGAGCACATAGGAAAGGCACATGATTTCCGTAACGGCGTTGCAGAATTTGGGACACTTCAAAAACGACTGGCTGGAGGCGCGCTAGGATGGCATCGGGTTCGAGAAAAGTCGTTATCGCGGCGCTTGCGGGAAATGCGATGATCGCGGTAACGAAATTCGCGGCTTCGGTCTATACCGGCAGTTCGGCGATGATGAGCGGGGGCGTTCATTCGGTCGTCGATACCTGCAATTAAGCCCTGCTGCTGTACGGGATACAGCGTTCCCAGCGTCCTGCCGACGGCGATCACCCGTTCGGGTACGCCCGGGAAATCTATTTATGGTCCTTTGTCGTTGCCATTCTGATTTTCGCGGTCGGCGCCGGGGTGTCCATTTACGAAGGCGTGGAGAAGCTTCTTCATCCGACCCCGGTGAAGGATGTCTACATCAACTATATCGTTCTTGGCGTGGCCTTCGCGTTCGAGGCCGGGGCCTGGTTGATTGCGTTCCGGGAATTCACCCGTGCGAAGGGAGGCATGGGGTATCTGGAGGCCGTGCGCCGGAGCAAGGATCCCGCCCTGTTTACGGTCCTGTTCGAGGATACGGCGGCGATGTTGGGTCTTGTCGTCGCCTTTGCCGGTATTTGGCTGGGACAGGCGACAGGTTTGGTGTGGATGGATGGCGCGGCTTCCATCGTCATCGGCATTATCCTGGCCGTCGTTGCGGCGCTTTTGGCTTACGAATGCAAGGGCCTGCTGGTCGGCGAGGGTGCGTCGAAGGCAGTGATTAAAAGCATTCGTGGCCTGATCGAGATCCATGCCGGCGGAGCCACGATCAATGAATTCCTGACCATGCAATTGGGGCCGGACGACGTGCTGGTGACCATCAGCCTGGATTTCACCGAAAGCCTGAGCGACAATGACGTGGAGCGTCGCGTCAGCGAAATGGAAACCGCTATCAAGACGGCGCATCCGGAAGTCAAACGAGTGTTCATCGAAGCCCAGAGCTTCGCCGCCCATATGCGTCAGTTGCAGGCCGCCACCCCTGACACCGAACAACAGCCTTAAGGAAAGGGGGAAGCCTTTGTGAAAATTCAATTTATCGGTAGCGGCGACGCCTTCGGTTCCGGCGGTCGCCTGAACACCTGCTTTTTGGTTGATGCCGCCGACACCCGTTTCCTGATCGATTGCGGGGCGACGTCGCTGGTCGGCCTGAACCGCTGCGGCGTCGATCCGGATTCCATCGATATGATTTTGCTGTCGCATCTGCACGGCGATCATTTCGGCGGTGTGGCATTCCTGCTGGTACATGCCCATTCCGCGACCAAGCGCCAACGCCCGCTCAAGATCGTCGGTCCGAAAACCACGGAGCAGCGGGTCATGGACTCGCTTAAGGTGCTTTACCCCGGTGCGGAGAATAATCCGTGGCGGTTCGATTTGCGCTTCGAGGAATACGAACTCGAACACGTCTTGAGCGTGGGTCCGGTGTCCCTGACGGCGTACCAGGCCGCCCACTCGGCGGGCGAGGGGCCGGCGTGCGCGCTCCGGGTGACGGTGGAAAGCAAGACGGTGACCTATTCCGGCGATGGCGGCTGGTCCGAAAATCTGGGCCGGGCGGCGTCGGGGGCGGACCTGTTCATCGCCGAGACCAATTTTTACGACAAACCGGTCAGGTTCCACATGAACCTGGTGACGTTGATGGAACACCTCGATGACATTGCCGCGAAACGGCTGATTTTGACCCATATGGACGAGGATATGCTGGAACGCGTCAAAAGCCTGGATTTTGAGACCGCCGAAGACGGTAAAATCATTGAAATATAAGGCATTTTTTAGGATAAGGCGTGGCCCGGAAATAGTTGCCGGGCAGGCCCTGCCGATCGTTTGGCAAAACCCCGCCACACCCCCTCAACAACCATCATAACCCGTTGAAATAAAAAGAATTCTAAGGTTGGCACGCATTCTGCAATTAAAACTGCAACGAAATGCCAACGAACGCCCAAAACGGTCCCTGAACAAAGGGCTGAAAGGCGTTCAAGAGCAAAGACGGGAACAAGAAGAAGGACGGGACCAATGGAAGCATTACGCATTGCGGCCTCGGGAATGATGGCCCAGCAATATAATACGGAAGTGGTGGCAAACAACCTCGCCAACATGAACACCACCGGATACCAACGCCGGCGGACGGAATTTTCCGACCTGATTTACGATGTCGCCGAGCGCAAGCCGTCCAGGTCGTCGAGGGCCGGAAAGATCGTTCCGGGTGGTGTGAAAAGCGGACACGGCGTTCGCATGGCGTCGATCTACCGGGTCAGCGAACAAGGTTCCCTGACATCGACGTCGAACTCTTTCGATCTGGCCATCCAGGGCGATGGCTATTTCCAGATTCTGCTGCCCAATGGCGACACCGCCTATACCCGGGACGGCACGTTTCAGCTGAACGCCAACGGCCAGATGGTTTCGGCCGACGGATTTCCGTTGCAGCCGGGCATCACCATTCCGGTCGGCGCTCTTGATGTTTCCATCAATGGGTCCGGCGAGGTCATCGTCACCGAGGAAGCCGGGCAGGCAGGCAGCAATGTCGGCACCATTCAGATCGCGTCGTTTCCTAACGAAGGCGGACTGAAGGCCATGGGCGCAAACCTCTTTCAGGCGACCCAGTCTTCCGGCCCGGCCACCATCGACAATCCCGGCAAGGCCGGATACGGGTCGTTAATGCAGGGCTTTCTGGAAACCTCCAATGTTGACCCGATTACCGAGATCGCCACCATGATCGCGGCGCAACGGGCTTACGAGATGAACTCCAAGGTGATCCAGACCGCCGACCAGATGATGGGCCCGGCGAGATAACAAACGAGACAACGGGCAATATCCCGGGCCGGGCAATTTACCGGTAACGAAATCCCCCCGGCGGCAAAAATGCGGCCGGGGGATTTTTTTCGACCCCGGTGGCGGTCGTCGTTGCTTCGGGCTACTTCATCCTCCATACAGGCTTCAAAGAGGGAAGGGGCCTATGGTCGGCGAACCACAAGCACAACAATCCGGGACAAGAATTCCGCGCCGGGCAACCGCCACGGTGGTTGGCATTACGACGTTGGTGCAGGCGTTGGCGACCTTGTGCACGCTGGTCCCTGCGGCCATCGCGCCGGAACTGGCCCGCGCCTTCGGGGTGCCGTCGTCGATGATCGGCTATCAGGTCAGCCTGATTTATCTAGGCGCAATTCTGACATCCCTGGTCAGCGCCGGGCTGATCCTGCGTTTGGGCGCGCTCAGGACCAGCCAGATGGCGCTGGCCTTCGCCGGCTCCGGCCTGGCGCTGTCGGCGGTGCCGTCGATGATTGCCTTTGCCGTCGGTTCGGTGATGGTCGGCTTCGGCTACGGTCTGACCAATCCGTCCGCCACGCATCTGCTGATCCGGGTTTCCAGGCCAGAAAGCCGGAATTTTATTTTTTCGCTCAAACAGACCGGCGTGCCCCTGGGCGCCGTGGCCGCCGGCTTGGCGGCGCCGTCGCTGAGCCTGGAATTCGGCTGGCAATGGGCATTTCTGATCATTGCCGCCGTGCCGCTCGCCATGATCGTTGTGGTGCAACCGTTTCACGCCGGCTGGGATCAGGACCGCGACCGGACGGCAACTCTCAGGAAAAACCCGGTCCGTGATCTGGGCATGATCTGGCGCCATCCGGCGCTCAAGCTGATTTCGCTGGCGGCATTTTGTTTTTCTGCCGTTCAGGTCAGCCTGTCGACTTTTGCCGTGACCATGCTGGTGGAAGACCTCGCCTACGGGCTGGTCCAGGCGGGCATCGTGCTGTCGGCCCTGCAGGCGGCCGGCGCGCTGGGCCGCGTGACCTGGGGCGGCGTCGCCGACCGCCTCAGCGACGGCAACCGGGTGTTGGCCGGCGTTGCGCTGATTGCCGTCATCGCCGGGCTGCTGACCATGGTCCTGCAGCCGGGCGGGCCGATCGTCCTTGTCTACACGGTGTTGTGCCTGTTTGGCCTGTCCGCGATCGGCTGGAACGGCGTCTTCCTGGCCGAGGTCGCGCGCCTGGCGCCCGACGGCATGGCCAGCAACGCCACCGGCGGCGCGATGGTCCCGACCTACAGCGGTGTCCTGGTGGGGCCTGCGTCTTTTGCCGTTCTCTATGGCCTGACCGGGCTTTATACCGTGACCTTCGGCCTGTTCGCCGCCGTCAGCCTGATCGGCTTCGTGCTGGTGCTCGGCGCGCGCCGCCGCGAGGCCTGAAATTCTGCCCATACTTGCGGGGGGATTGAGGCTCGGACAAGGCCGGTTTAGACTGCCGCCATGCCTTTTGTTCATAAAGACGCCGCCGGGAATATCCTCGCCGTTTACACCGAACCGGTGGACGGAACGGAGGAAGTCGCGCCCGACGACCCGGGGCTGAAGGCGTTCATCCAGAAAAACCTGCCGACGGCGGGCGGGGGCGTCGATACCGGCGACGACTGGGTCCAGTCGGATCTGGCGCTGGCCCGTGTAATCGAGGATTTGATCGAGGTCCTGATCGACAAGAAGGTGATCATGTTCACCGACTTCCCTGCTGGCGCGCAGAAAAAGCTGCTCGACCGGCGCGGCCTGCGTAAGGAGTTCGACCTTGTCGAAGACTTGTTCGGCGATCCCGACGAAGGCTTCAATAGCGACGACGACAACGAAGGCGGTTTATTGTAACACGCCCTCTTCTTTCAATGCCGAGAGCATCGGCTCATTTGTCCATGCCGAGAGCATCGGCTAGGTTTTCGATACTGTCCGTGATCACGTCCCATCGTTCTTCCGCCTGAAGGTCGGTCTTTTGATCTGGGCCGTATTCCGTCGGCCGGGCGACGAAGGCGGTTTTCATCCCAAAGCTGCGCGCGTGTTTCAGGTCGTAGTTGTGGGCGGCCACCATCATTACCTTTTCGGCGCGCCCGCCAAACAGCTCGACGGCGCCGAGATAAACCTCCGGGTCGGGTTTGTAGTGGTGGAAATTGTCCGCCGACAGGATGCAGTCCCACGGCAGGCCGCTATGGCGGGCCATGTTGGCGAGCAGGAAGAAACTGCCGTTGGACAACGTGCCGATGGTGAATTTCGATTTCAGGCGCGACAATCCGGCGACGGAATCCGGCCAGGGGTTCAGCCGATGCCAGACCCGGTTGAATTCGTCCTTGTCCTCGTCCGTTAGCCCGGTCCCTATATCCCCGAGGCCGAATTCTTCGACGATTTCGTCGAGTCGGTTGCGTTGCAGGGTGTCGTTGGTGGTCCAAGGCTGTTCGCCGCGGCGGATGCGGTCCATGGCCGGGAAATAGCCCGCCCGCCAGGCGTCGGCGAAGGCGTCCCAATCTATTTCGGGCAAATTCTTCTCCCGCGCCAACCGGCGGCCCTCGTCGGCGACGGAGCTGCGCCAGTCGACGACGGTGCCGTAGGTGTCGAACAAAAGGGCGGTGACGCCGGTCAGATCAGTTGCGTTCATGTCTGTGTTGCCTCCTGTGTTTCATACTCTCTTTCGGGATACCCCTTTACGGGGCCGTTCGCCAGCCGTTTAAATAGGGAATGCGTATTCTGTTGGCGATGATCGTTTTTGTGGCTTTGTCCTTTCCGGCGAGGGCCGAACTCGTCGACCTGGAACTGATTCTCGCCGTCGATGTTTCCGGCAGCGTCGATGAGCAGGAAGCCGAACTGCAACGGGCCGGGTACGTCGCGGCGCTGACCGATGACAAGGTGATCCGGGCCATCCGGTCCGGCCGCCGGGGGCGCATCGCGCTGGCCTATGTCGAATGGGCAGGGGATCACGTCCGGAACACGGTTGTCGACTGGACGCTGATCGACGGCGCGGATGCGGCGCGCGCGTTCGCCGGACAATTGAACCGGGCGCCGCTTCGGGTGGAACTGTGGACCTCTATCTCCGGCGCCATTGATTTCGCGCTCGACATGTTTTCGTTCAGCCCCTTTCGCGGCAAACGCCGGGTCATTGATATTTCCGGCGACGGCCCCAACAACGACGGCGGCCTTGTCGACAAGGCGCGCGACCGGGCGGTGAACAAGGGGGTCATCATCAATGGCCTGCCGATCATCAACGGCCGGCCCAGCCGCTACGGCTTTGCGCCGATGCCCCATCTCGACAATTATTACCGGGACTGTGTGATCGGCGGCTTCGGGGCATTCATCGTCGTCGCCAACACCTACAACGATTTCGCCCGCGCCATCCGGCGCAAGTTGATTTTGGAAATCGCCGGACCCCCGGAACTCCATAACCCGCCCCGGACGCCAGAAACCCCGCGAGTCCTCCCGGCGGCGTCCCCCCGGGTAATCCTGGCAGCATCTGACGAGCATCCACCATGCGACATCGGCGAGATCATCCGCGATTCGCGGGAGAGTTTCTGACGCGGGATTGTGGTCGCGCGTCATCTCCGCCTCGATCCGGCTTTCAACACACTGACAAATTTACCTATACTCACGATGTCCCTCACAGGCGAGGGCACGGCTTACGAGCGCCAGCGCAAGGGAGAACACATCATGGCAACCGAGAATTTTTTCAACATCGACGATCCCTCACAGGGAATCTCCCGGCAGCTTGCCGAGGGGATCACGACGCGCGTTTTCCCCGGCGAACAGGCGATGCTGTCGCTGGTGCGCTGCGATGCAAATTCAGCCGGCAGCATCCATTCGCATCCCGAGGAGCAATGGGGAATGTGCCTGGAAGGCAGCGGCGTGCGGAATCAGGACGGCATCGATGTGCCGTTCAAGAAGGGCGATTTCTGGTGCACGCCAGGCGGGGTCAAACATGGTATCCGCGTCGGGCCCGATGGCGCCATCGTGCTTGATATCTTCGCGCCGCCGCGCGCGGAATACAGGAAAGCCGGCTCAGGCTTCGGCGGCTGAAACCTTCAGGCGAATCGCCGTTATAATAAACAGCGGAAATGCGCCTCTCGATCTATGAACGCATTCACAGACTGCCGTGTGTAAGGAGAGGATTTTGAACTTTCTTCCCCCGAGTCCGAATGTCCGCTTATGAGTGCTGCCTCAACTGATCGACGCTCATCCAACGCACCATCGATCGGCCAAAATGGCTTTAATCCTTCTCTGCCTGCCCCTGTTCTATCGCGTTCAAAACCTTTGGCGGTGACAGGGGAAGGGAACTCATGGTTATGCCAATGGCGTTTTCGACGGCGTTGGCGACGGCGGCCGGTGCCGAAATAATCGGCGGCTCTCCGACACCGCGTACGCCATAGGGGTGGTTGGGATTTGGCACCTCGATTAAAACGGCGTCGATCATCGGAACATCAGAGGCGACCGGCATCCGGTAATCGAGGAATCCGGTATTTTGCAAGCGGGCCTGATCGTCATAAACATATTCCTCGTTGAGCGCCCAGCCGATACCCTGAACCGCACCGCCCTGAATTTGTCCTTCAACATAATCCGGAGAAATTGCCCGGCCGACATCCTGAAAGACGGTGTAGCGTTTCGGAGAAACAAATCCGGTTTCCGGATCAACTTCGACATCGACCAGTTGGGCGCTGAAAGCCGCCCCTGCGCCGCCGGCATTGATTTCCGAATGACCAGCGATTGGCCCACCCATTTTTGTCGCCATGCCCGCTAGTTCTTTCAGGCTCAAAGCCTTAATACCGTCACGCCCGGTTTCCGCCTGACCGGCTTCCCAGGTTATTTCTTCAACGGGGATTTCCCACTTTTTGGCAGCAAGGGCCCTCAGCTTGTCGATAATTTCGCGGACCGCGTTGATCACCGCCATGCCCGTGGCGAACGTCGTGCGGCTTCCGGCGGTCAAATGGCTGTAGCCCATGGAGCCGGTATCAGCGACGATCGGTTTGATCATTTCGATATCAATCCCCAACTCTTCAGCGGCCATCACCCGCATCGACGACCGTGACCCGCCGATGTCGGGATTGCCGGTGGCGACGGCAATCGTGCCATCGTCCAGAAGGTTGGCCGACACACTGCTCAGGCCGCCGCCATGCATCCAGTACCCGAGCGCGAAACCGCGACCCTGATTAGGACCAAGCGGGGCTGAATAGTGTTCATGGCTCTTAACTTTTTCGAGCACATCAAGCAGGCCAATCTGGCCATATTTTATACCGCTCAGGCTTTGATCTCCCTCGCGCACGGCATTCTTCATCCGAATATCGACCGCATCCATACCGAGGCGGCTGGCAAGTTCGTTGATCGTGCCTTCTGCCGCAAACGCAGCCATCGGTGCACCGGGGGCGCGGTAGGCGGCAACCTTGGGCCTGTTTACACAGACATCATAACCCGACGCCCTGATGTTCTCGATTGTATACGCCGAAAAGAAGGTTTCGATGGACCGGCCAACCGGCGACCCTTTAAAGGCGCCGGCCTGGTTGTATATATCCACTTCGGCGGCCGTGATCGTGCCGTCTTTTTTAGCGCCCATCCTTATGCGTGTGTGGGTGCCTGATGCCGGGCCAGTGGCGCGGAAAACTTCTGAGCGGCTCATCACCATGCGGACCGGGCGGCCGGTCATTTGCGACAGGCGGATCGCCACCGGTTCAGCATAAATGTTGTTCTTGCCGCCGAATCCGCCACCAATTTCGGAGGCCGTAACGCGGATTCTCGCCATATCCATATTCAAAAGTCGGGCACAAAAGGCGCGAATGACGAAGTGGCCCTGGGTCGTGGTCCACAACTCGACACTGTCATCTTCCGAGGCGGTGGCAATACAGGCCTGGGGTTCAATGTATCCCTGATGAACAGGCTGGGATGAAAATTCGCGCTCGACAATGATATCGGCGCCGGCAAATCCCTTTTCCACATCGCCGCGCCCGCCGGTAACCACCCGGAACACATTGGACGGTTTTTCCGGTTCCGGGTCGACGCCGTGGGTGTACTGATGGTCATGCAATACGGGAGCGTCCGGTTTTGACGCCTCCAGCGGATCAAGAACATGAGGCAACACCTCATATTCAACTTCTATCAACTTGATCGCCGCGCGGGCAATCCGCTCGCTGGTGGCCGCCACTCCGGCGATGGCGTGTCCGTCATAAAGCACCTTTTCACGCGCCAGGACGTTACACGAGATATCATGAAAATCAGTGATAATCGGCCCATAGGGCGGTTTGGTTAACGGGTGATCGGGGATGTCCGCACTGGTGACGACAGCTTTCACACCCTTAAACGCGCGGGCCTTGCTGGTATCAATGGAAAGAATTTTGGCATGGGCATGGGGGCTGCGCAGGATTTTCGCATGCAGCATCCCCGGTACAATCATGTCATCGCCATAGCGTGCCCGGCCGGTGACCTTATCGGGGCCATCGGGGCGACGCGTACGTTTGCCGACCCATTTGAAATTTGTTCCGGCACTGTCCTTGTTGTTCATGACTTGCTTGCCCTCATTTCAACGGCCGCATCGAGAACGGCACGAACGATCTTGTCATAGCCCGTGCAACGGCAAAGGTTCCCGGCCAGCCCGAAACGGACCTCGCTCTCGGTCGGGTCGGGGTTCTTCTCAAGCAAGGCCTTCGCCATAAGGAGGATACCCGGCGTACAGATGCCGCATTGCAGGGCGGCATGATCGAGGAATTTCTGTTGCAAGGGATGCAGTTCGTTGCCCTTGGCCATGCCTTCGATGGTCTCGATATTGGCGCCGTCAAGCTCGACTCCCAGTACCAGACAGGCATTGACCGGACGTCCGTTGAGAATAACCGTGCAGGCCCCGCAATCCCCACTGCCACAGCCGTTTTTCGTTCCCATCATGTGCAGGTCTTCGCGCAGGACATCCAAAAGGGTTTGCTCCGTCGAGCAGGTGAATTCCACTTCGTCGCCGTTAATGGTGGCGGTTACCAGGTTTCTGGCCATCAATTGTTCTCCGCTCTTCGCCAGGCGATCTTTGCCACCCGACAGGCCAGCACCCCAGCCACTTTTGTTCTGAATTCTATGGTTCCGCGTTTATCA
The DNA here is from genome assembly GCA_014382345.1 of Alphaproteobacteria bacterium. GTDB lineage: Bacteria > Pseudomonadota > Alphaproteobacteria > Rhodospirillales > Casp-alpha2 > Casp-alpha2. The sequence continues at coordinate 56,054 of JACNJX010000085.1, read as the reverse complement.
TCTATTGGAGAGCAGGTTTCACTGGCGGCGGCGGACAAGGCCTCCAAAACGGTGTCGTCGAGTTTATTTCCAACCATGATTTCCGATGCCGCTTCAACCAACCGGGCCGTCGGGGCAACGGCGCCAAGGGCCAAACGGGCCGCCGCACAGGTTCCGTCGGGATTGAGAACAACAGAGAGGCCTGCGCCGACGACGGCGATATCCATCTCGGTACGCGGGATAAATCGCAAATACGCATCGCCGCCATGTTCCGGGGGTTTTGGCAGGGTAATAGAGGTTACAAACTCGCCCAGCCCCAGTGATGTCTGGCCCGGACCCGTCAGAAATTCGCCGACCGGCACTTCCCGTATTCCGTCGGGGCCGGCAATTACGGCCCTCGCCTCTGCGGCAATCAACGCCGGCACGCTATCCGCGGCAGGCGAGGCGTTGCAGAGATTGCCGCCAATCGTGGCGCGGCCCTGAACCTGAGCGGAGCCAATCAGTTCTACCGCCTCAACAACCCCCGGCCACATCGCCTTGAGTTGCTCGTTTTCCCCCAGCTCCGCACCAGTGACGGCGGCCCCGATCCGAACTTGGTCAGGATCAATTGCTATCAGGCGGGTTTCGGAAATCTTTTTGATATCGACAAGCAGCGCCGGTTCAACAAGCTCTTCCTTCATTTGAACGAGAAGGTCCGTCCCTCCGGCGAACACCCTCGCCATTTGGCCTTCCGCGGCCAGCAGAGCGACGGCGACCTCTATCGTTTCCGGGGATTCATACCTCAAATCAACCACGGTTTACGAAGCTCCCTCTTAAAATAAAATTTTGCCCGCCGGATCAAGAACACAACATATTCCGGCGGTTCCCGGTAATTATTAAATCGGCGCCAACCTTAGCCATATCCTCTGATCATAGAAATAGATTTCTCTCCTCCGCCTCCGCATAAGCCTCCATAGGCGGGCAGCTACAGATCAGCTTCCGATCGCCGGCGACATTTTCGATGCGCTTGACCGTCTATGGATAATTATAACTAGTACAAACAACGCATTAATTGGGCCATGCATAAATAAAAAAATAATAATAATTCAGAAATAATTATATTATATTTGTAGGGTTCTTAACGATTCTGTATAGTGATTTCTGGTTTTGCTAAATTTTATTTAATTCAGGTAAAATTTTTAAAAATCGAGTGCCTTGGCATCCGGCAGGTCACAGCCATAGTGGCGGCCATACCCCACGGCGCCAACCTCGCAAGCGGACAATCGGGCATGCGCCTGACACTCCCTCCGCCATTTTCCTCTATCAGGTTTAAGGATTTCACCATGAGCACACCCAAAGCGACGACACCCTTCGTAACCGGCCTGATCGCCGGAGCCTCCATCATCGTCGTTCTCGGTTTCTCCAACGGCTGGGTAGTCACCGCCGAAGCCAACAGCAGCCAAGTGAAGGACGCCTGGGTCGGCGCCCAGGCCGCCGTCTGCGTTTCGCTGGCAGAGGCCCACCTCAAAGCGACCAAAAGCACCGTCAGCCTCGACGGATATCAAACCGACGCCAACAAGGCGCGCGACGATCTGGCGAACACCTTCGCCGTCGTCCTGCCGGGTGAGAAGACGGCAGAATCGATCGTCATTACCGCCTGCGCGCGGAAGCTCAACAAGTCCAAGGTCTAGTCTTCAAGGTCTAACCTTATGTGTCCCCTTTTTCCCCCTATTCGTAACGGGTCCTCCCCTACGTCAGTGATTTTAGGTGAGCGTGCGGGGAATCTACGGCGAGCAGTGATGCAGGATAGGGCGCTCCAGGGTTAGGTCGAGGACGTAGGAGAACCTGGACGCGAAGATCAGCAGGGTGCCGTCGTGAAAAAGCCCGCTACTCCGCCGCCTCCTGATACGCCTCCATCGGCGGACACGAACAAACCAGATTCCGGTCGCCGGCGACGTTGTCGATACGCCCGACCGGCGGCCAGTATTTGTCGTCGTGCAGTTCGGGCAGCGGGAAGAACGCCTGTTCGCGCGAATACGGGTGCGGCCAGTCGTCTGCGACCAGTTGGTGATGCGTGTGCGGCGCGTTGACCAGCGGGTTGTCGTCGGCGGGGAGATCGCCGTCCTCGACCGCCTGGATCTCGGCCCTAATCGTGATCATGGCGTCGCAGAAGCGGTCCAGTTCGCGTTTCGATTCACTTTCCGTCGGCTCGATCATCAGCGTGTCTGCGACCGGGAACGACATCGTCGGCGCGTGAAAGCCGTAATCGACCAGCCGCTTGGCCACGTCGTCGTTGGTGATGCCTGAGGTTTCCTTGACGGGGCGCAGGTCGATGATGCACTCATGCGCAACCAGACCGTTCTCGCCGGTGTAGAGCACCGGGAAGTGGTCGTTCAGGCGGTGCGCGATGTAATTGGCGTTGAGGATGGCGACTTCGGTCGCCCGTTTCAGCCCGTGCCCCTTCATCATGAACATGTAGGCCCACGAAATCGGCAGGATGCTGGCCGAGCCCCAGGGCGCGGCGGACACCGTGCCGATGGTTTCCTTGCCCGCCGCTGCCGGGTTGACGGCTTCGACCAGCGGGTGGTCGGGCAGGAACGGCGCCAGATGGTGCAGCACGCCGATTGGGCCGACGCCGGGGCCGCCGCCGCCGTGCGGGATGGCGAAGGTCTTGTGCAGGTTGAGGTGCGCCACGTCGGCGCCGATCTCTCCCGGTTTACTAATGCCGACGAGCGCGTTGAGGTTGGCGCCGTCGAAATAGACCTGGCCGCCGTTGTCGTGGATGATCTGGCAAATCTCGCGGATCGCTTCCTCGAAGACGCCGTGCGTCGACGGATAGGTGATCATCAGCGCCGACAGTTTATCGGCGTGTTCCTTCGCCTTGTCGCGGAGGTCGCCGAGATCTACGTTGCCGTGCTCGTCACACGCGACGACGATGACGCGAAGCCCCGCCAGATGGGCGCTGGCCGGGTTGGTGCCGTGCGCCGACGCCGGGATCAGGCAGACGTCGCGCGCACCCTCACCAAGGCTTTCCTGATATTTTCGGATCACCAGCAGGCCGGCGTATTCGCCCTGTGATCCGGCGTTGGGCTGCAAGGACATGGCGTCGAATCCGGTGACCTCGCACAGCATGGCTTCCAGTTCCTCGAACAACTGGCGGTAGCCTTGCGCCTGCTCGAGCGGCGCGAAGGGATGCATGGCGGAAAAATTGCGCCACGTCACGGGGATCATCTCGGTCGCGGAATTCAGCTTCATGGTACACGACCCCAAGGGGATCATGGCGCGGTTGAGGGCGATGTCCTTGGCGGCCAGACGCCGGAGATAGCGCATCATTTCCGTTTCGCTGTGGTAGAGGTGAAACACCGGGTGTTCAAGATAGGGCGTGCTGCGGATCAGGTCTTCCGGGAAGCCTTCGCCGGCGGTCTCATCCATGGCGTCGATGCTCAAACCCTCCGAGCCGCGGGTCGAAAACACCTTCCACAGCGCCGTGATGTTTTTGCGCCGCGTCGTTTCATCGAGCGAAATCCCCAGCCGGTCGCCATCAATGAGGCGCAGGTTTATGCCTTGTTCGCGGGCGCGCGCCGCGATGGCCCCGGCCTGTCCCGGCACGACGACGGTCAGGGTGTCGAAAAAGGCTTCCGTTTCGATGTTGAAGCCCATGGATTTCAGCCCTTCGGCCAGAATGCGGGTCATCCGGTGTACCTTGCGGGCGACTTTCTTCAGTCCGTCGGGGCCGTGATAGACGGCGTACAGCCCGGCCAGCACGGCGAGCAGCACCTGCGACGTGCAGATGTTGGACGTCGCCTTTTCGCGGCGGATGTGCTGTTCGCGGGTCTGCAAGGCCATGCGCAGCGCCGGGCGGCCGGCGGAATCCACCGACACGCCGATGATGCGGCCCGGCATTTGGCGTTTGTATTCGTCGCGGGTGGCGAAAAACGCGGCGTGCGGCCCACCGTAACCCATCGGTACGCCGAAACGCTGCGACGAGCCGACGACGATGTCGGCGCCGAGTTCGCCGGGCGGTTTCAACAGCGCCAGCGCCAGCAGATCGCTGGCCACGGTGACCAGCGCGCCTTGTTCGTGGGCGGCCTCGATGACGGGCGTGATGTTGCGGACCTCACCGGTGGTGCCGGGGTATTGCACCAGAACCCCGAAGGCCTGGTGTTGGCCGAGGTCGTTGAACGGATCGCCGACGACGATGTCGAAGCCGAGGTTGCTGCCCCGCGTCCGGACTACGGCGATGGTCTGCGGGTGGCAGTCGTCGGCGACGAAGAAGGTGTTGGCGTCGGTCTTGCAGAGCCGATGCGCCATGGTCATGGCTTCAGCCGCCGCCGTGCCTTCATCGAGCAGCGAGGCGTTGGCGATGGCCATGCGGGTCAGGTCCATCACCATCTGCTGAAAGTTCATCAGGGCTTCCATGCGGCCCTGGCTGATTTCGGCCTGATAGGGCGTGTAGGCGGTGTACCAGCCGGGGTTCTCCATCACCGTGCGCAGGATAACGCTGGGCATCTTGGCGCCGTAGTAGCCCATGCCGATCATCGACACGAAGACCTTGTTGCGTTCCGACATGCGGCGCAGGTACGACAGGGTGCCGCGTTCGGTCTTGTCCGAGCCGATGTCGAGGGGGCGCTCGGTGATGATGCTTTTCGGCACCGCCTTGTCGATCAGGTCCTGCATGGTTTTAAGACCCAGGGAGCCCAGCATGTCTGCGACCTGTTCCTCGCTGGGGCCGATGTGGCGGCGGATGAAGTCGTCGCGTTGTTCCAGATCGCCGAGCGTGTCGCGTGTCATTAGCCAAGCTCCTCGACATAGGCCTTGTAAGCGGCTTCGTCCATCAGATCATCCAGTTCACTGGCGTCGCTGAGGGACAGTTTAAAGAGCCAGCCCTCGCCGGTGGCGTCTTCGTTGACCTTGCCCGGATCGGTGTCGAGATCGCCATTGGTCTCGCTGACGTCGCCCGACGCCGGGGCATAGACCTCACTCGCCGCCTTGACGGATTCGATGACGCAGGCCTCGTCGCCCCTGGCCAGCGTCTTGCCGGTGTCGGGCAGTTCGATAAAGACGATCTCACCCAACTGGGACTGGGCGTAATCGCTGATGCCGATCACGGCGGTGTCGCCTTCGACGCGCACCCATTCGTGCTCCTTGGTGTATTTCATGGACATGGCTGTAATCCTTCAACGTTAAATCACGGTTTGTAATAGCGTTGGTCTACGAACGCCAAGCGGTGGACGCGGCCGGGCAGGGCCTTGCCGCGCACCATCAGGTTGACTGGTGTGCCGGGTTCGGCGTGGGCGGCGGCGACGTAGCCCATGGCCACGGGCCCGCCGACGGACGGCCCGAAGCCGCCGCTGGTGATCTCGCCGATGGTGTTGCCATCGGTGTCTTCGATGACGGTGTGGGCGCGGGCCGGGGCCTTGCCGTCGGGCCGGATGCCGACGCGCTTGCGCTCCGTGCCGCTGGACAGGTGTTCGAGGATAACATCGGCGCCGGGGAAGCCGCCTTCCTCTCGCCGGCGTTTTCCCAGGACCCAGGAAAGCCCGGCCTCGATAGGCGTCGTCGTTTCGTCGATGTCATTGCCGTAGAGACAAAGCCCGGCTTCGAGGCGCAGCGTGTCGCGCGCGCCGAGACCCGCCGGCGCGACGTCGGCGTCTTCCAGAAGGGTGCGGGCCAGCGTTTCGGCGTCCCTGCCTGCGACGGAAATCTCATAGCCGTCCTCGCCGGTGTAGCCCGACCGGGTGACGAAGGCCACCACGCCGTTCAGATCCATTTCCGTCGACGACATGAAGGGCATGGTCCGGGCGTCGGCGTTCAGGCGGGTGAGCACGTCTGACGCGTTGGGGCCTTGCAGGGCGATCAGCGCCCGGTCTTCGAGAATTTCCAGTTTCGCCCTGTCGCCGAGATGCCTTTCCATGTGGGCGAAATCGGCGTCCTTGCAGGCCGCGTTGACGACCAGGAACAAACGATCACCAAGGTTCGTCACCATCAGGTCATCGAGAATGCCGCCGTGATCGTTGGTGAACACGGTGTAGCGCGTGCGGCCAACCGCCAGCCCCTGAATGTCTCCGGGCAACAGGGTTTCCAGCGCCTTCGCCGCATCTTCACCATGCAGGAAAGCCTGGCCCATGTGAGACACATCGAACAGGGAGGCGGCGGAGCGGGTGTGCAGGTGCTCGTCCATGATGCCGGCGGGGTATTGCACCGGCATGTCATAGCCGGCAAACGCCACCATCTTGCCGCCCAGTTCCACATGCAGCGCATGGAGTGGCGTTTGCTGAAGGTCTTGTGTGGGTTGATCGTTCACTTAAAGGCTCTCCCGAAACGGTGGCGGTTAGCCCGGCTCGAAGATTCGGCAGGCGGTCAGGCCTGTAAACAACGTCCCGGCGCCCCCTCTGTCTTGGAACCTGAAAGATTCCCCCGTTGGCACGTCTTGGTCTCGAAGCCGACGGGGTTACATCTTCGGTGGGGTCAGGCGCCACCCATATCCGGTGGCCGTTTCCGGTGCCTGCCCGCTTTCCAGAGCCTCATCACCCTGCGGTTCTGGTGCCTGAGAGTTTCCGGGGCGGTTGCTCCTTCGGCGCCGATCATAACCTGTCGCGGGGACGGATTGAACAACCGGTCTCTCCCGCAGGGCTCATCTGAGAAAACGTAATACTTTCCCTGCCTCAAGAGTGACATGAGGACGCCCCCATGGTCAATAAGAACGGGGGCAACATGGTAGGGCGGGAACGGGGCGCTATTTGCGGGCGCGCTGGAGCTTCTCGCGGTTGTAGTGCACCTCATCGCGGGTCAGCGTCAGGCCGACGAAAATCCGGTAATAGCGGCTGGACCGCTTGGCCAAAATGGGAAGTTCCAGGGTGACCGGTTTATTGGAAAACCTGATTCGGGTCTGGTTGCCGGGAAAGGCCACGACCAGGGGAAAGGCTTCGCGGTAGAGAATTTTCCGGTCCGGGTCGACGACGCTGATGAAATAATCAAAGCGCGCCTTGCTGTCCCGGTTGGCGGGGCCCCGGCTGGCGATATAGTCCAGAGTGACGTCCACATCCAGGGTGCCGGTTTTGGTCTGCTTGTCGATGTTGCTGAGGCAGCCCAGCTTGACCCCGGTTATTTCCCCTTCGTAATTGACGTCGACAAGATCGCGTCCGGGGCCGTCGCGGAACTTGATCAATTTAGCGGCATCGGCGACGACGCGATAATCCGGGCACTTCAGAATGACGGGACTGGCGAATTTGTCTGCGACGTATTGATAACCGCCGCACGCGCTGAGCCCCAGGCTCAGAACACCCGCCAGAAGAACAGGAAAAAGTCCTTTTCCAAGGCCTGGCCGAAGGGAAGGGAACATACCGCCGGAACCGGCTGTCGTTACAAGCTGGAGTGGCTGCCGTCGCAAAGTGGCGCATCCTTGGTTTTCTTGCATCCGCAGAAAAAAACCGTTCCGGTCTTGTCGGCTTTGTAGGGAAGCGGTTTGAAACCGGTGCCATCGTGGCTGCCGTCGCAGAAGGGTTGGGAGGCGCTTTTCCCACAGGTGCACCAGGCATAGGTTTTGCCTTCTTCGACGTCTACGCCATAAGGCGATGTTTGGGCTATGACGGCTTCATCCATGGGTTTTTTCCTTCGGAGCAGATTGTTCGTTGCTAAAATATTTATTGAACGAAGGCGACTTTAAATCAGCGGCCCAATGGCGGCAAGGTCGGGCCTTCAGCGGGCGTCCCCATTAGCGGTATTGCCGAGGCCGGCTTTTCCAGGGTTGACCAACTCGATCAGAGTTGCGGCCAATCGCCCGAAGGCCCGCGCCCGGCCCCAGGCATTGTCGATCGACCGCGCCACGCTCAAGCCGTGGTCAAAGGCTGCCCAGGCGGCGACTTCCTCGCCTTCGGCGGCGTGGCGGGCGGCGATATCACTGAACATCCAGACCCGGCTGAGCGTACTTTTGATCTTGCCCGATGCCCGGTTGGCCCTGGCCTTGGTACGCTGTGCGCCTCGGTCGTCGCCGGCGCGGATCTGTTCGGCGGCGATGGCCCAAAGGGTGTGTGCGCGAAGCTGGTTGTCGTCGATTTCCTCCGCCGATTCGATAGCTTTCTGAAAAATCTCCGGTGACCTGGTTTTGCTATCCGATAGCTTTCCAATCCCGGCGGTGGCCAGCGCCACCCGACTGACGGCATAAGACCGCGCGTAGGGAAGTTTGATCTTCTTGATCGCCGCCAAAGCTCTGTTCAGGGTGATCTCTGCGTCGGCAAGGTTGCCGTTTTCCGCTTGGGTCAGTGCGATCTGGCCCAGCACCACGGCGCGAAAGCGGACTTCTTCGATGGTATTCGCCGTCGCCAGGGCCGCCGCCGCGTCACCGGCTTGCGCCTGTTTGGTGGCGGCGGTGATTAAAACCGGGGTGCGGTTGGAATTTTCAGTCACATCGCTCAACACCGTCATGGCCTGGGCCAGTTGTTCCGTTTCCGCGAGCGCCTTGGCGACGTGACGAAGGGCAACGCCCAGGTTGTTGCCCCTAACGGCCTTGCGCGCGAAGGCTTCGGTTTCTTTAAGGATTTCTCCGGCCTGTGTGGTGTCTTTGGCGTGGGCTAAGATCACGGCGGCGCGGGCCTGAAACGATATCCGCAAAAGCTGATCGTCGAAATTTTCCAGGTTTTTCAGCAACCGGGCCGCGGTGGTTTTCGCGGCGTTGAGGTTCCCGCGTTGGACCTGAATGTCGGCGATGGCGGCGAGCGCTTCGGACTGTTTGACCGGCTCGGAGATAATATCGGCGGTGGCCAGCGCCTGATCGTTGAATTCGGACGCCGCCTGTGCTTCGGCGATATCGCGCAACGCGACGATGATCAATCGCGGATCCTTGATGCGGCTGGCGGTGTTCATGGCGTCCGGCCCCAGCCCGGCGCGCGCCTGGGCGACGAGAATTTCGCCTAAGGCCCAATCCCTTAGTTCGGCTTTGAACACGGCTTTGGCGCTTTCCAGGGCCTCGGTCAGCAGACAACGTACGGTAATGTTTTCCAGGCACGCCGTCTTGTCGCGAGTCGGGTCGGCGATGTCCTCCTTCTTGCCGGTGACAAGGTCGCGGGTGGCGGGGTGCCTCAACAGGGCATCGCGCGCCGCGCTCATGTTTTCGATGCGGACTTTATCGAGGCGATTGAGCAGAAGCCGGACCTGAATGGAGTTTTCCAGTTCCTCGACCAGCTTCTTGTTGAGGCGGCCGGTCACCTTCATGCCGGTGGTGGCCTGATAATTCCGGATCGCGGCCCGGGTCGTTTGTGACATTCGGCCGTCGACCGGCCCCCGGTATATTCCCAGCGTCGACAGAGCCTTTTGCACTCTGAGCACCAGATTGTCGGCCTTTTCGGGCCGGGCATCCGGTGCGGGAATTTCCCCCGTCGGCCGGGCGGCGATTTCGATCATGGCGGCGGAGGCGCCATAGGCTTTCTCGCCGAAAGCCGTTCCGGCAAGAAGGGCAAGTCCGACTAAAAATCCGGCAGGGAAATGGCGGTAAACGGGGTTGGCTTTTATAAAGGGCATTATTTTTTAAACATTCAGGGGGAAGCCAGGGGAAGTCAGAGGACAGTCGGGGCGTCTACATACGATGGTGTTACTATACATTTTGCCGGACTCCAAGGCCATCATCGGCCTTGCCAGTTTGGCGGCGGTTCCGTAAGAGAAACGGAACATTTGGGTGATGCATCATGGCTGTCTATACGGAAGTCGGCGACGACGAACTGGTCGAATTTGCCGCCGAATACGATATCGGCGAGGTTTTATCGTGCAAGGGCATCGCCGAAGGCATCGAAAATTCCAATTTCGCCCTGACCACGGCCACCGGCAGCTACATCCTGACGCTGTACGAGAAGCGCGTTAACCCCGACGATCTGCCGTTTTTCTTAGGGCTTCTGGACCATCTGGCCGACGCCGGTATCCCGTGCCCGACGCCGGTGCATGGCCGCGACGGCCAGGCGCTACGTCAATTGTGCGGCCGGCCCGCCGCCATCGTCACCTTCCTGGCCGGCATGTGGCCCCGGCGCATTGCGCCCGACCACACCGCCGAGCTGGGCCGGGCGCTGGCGGAGTTGCATCTGGCCGGGGTCGATTTTCCTATGACGCGGACGAATGATCTCTCCATCAACGGCTGGCGGCCGCTGCTGGCGAAGTCGGAATCCCGCGCCGATGAGGTCGCGCCCGGACTGGCGGCGGAATTGAGCGCCGCGCTGGATGTACTGGAAAAGAACTGGCCGAGCGGCCTTCCCGGCGGCGTCATTCACGGCGACCTGTTTCCGGACAACGTGTTCTTCCGCGACGGGCGGCTGACCGGGCTGATCGACTTCTATTTCGCCTGCAACGACATGTTCGCTTATGACTTAGGCGTCTGCCTCAACGCCTGGTGCTTCGAGCCCGACCTCAGCTTCAACATCACCAAGGCCAGGCGTTTGCTGACGGCGTACCGCAAGGTGCGGGACTTTTCCGCCGACGAACTGGACGCGCTGCCGCTGCTGGCCAGAGGGGCCGCCATGCGGTTTCTGGTGACGCGGCTTTATGACTGGCTCTATACGCCCGCCGACGCCATGGTCACCCGCAAAGACCCGCTGGAATACTTGGCCCGGCTCCGCTTCCATGCAGGTATTAGCGGCCCCGCCGATTACGGACTGGATTAGGGGGCGGGACGGAAGCGATGTCGAAAGAGTCCGCAGAGCGGGTCGAAATCTTCACCGACGGGGCGTGTCAGGGCAATCCCGGCCCCGGCGGCTGGGGCGTGTTGTTGCGCTGGCGCGGCACGGAGAAGGAGCTTTATGGCGGCGAGCCGGACACCACCAATAATCGCATGGAACTGATGGCGGCGATCCAGGGCCTGGAGTCGCTGACACGGAACACTCGCGCCAGCCTGACGACCGACAGCACCTACGTCCAGAAGGGGATCACCGAATGGATCCACGGCTGGAAACGCAACGGCTGGCGCACGGCGGCGAAAAAACCGGTCAAGAACAAGGACCTGTGGCAGCGCCTGGACGAAGCGCTTCAGGACCACGACGTTGAATGGCACTGGGTCAAGGGCCACTCCGGCCACACGGAAAACGAACGCGCCGACGAACTGGCGGTTCGTGGCGCGGAAGAGGCGGCAGGGTAGGTCTAGACATCAAAGCCCACCCGGCATGACACACCGATGCGGGCGGCCTCGAACGACCCAGGTTCGTCGATTTTAGGGCGCGGTTTTGGCGTAAAGGTTCAATGAAAACCATTTTGGGAACCCTTGGCAGGCTTGCCTGGAACCATCCAGAACAAGATCGCCGGCCGTTATGGATTCCTGTAATTTCCGCGCGCCCATCCAGATTTCGGTTAGGGTGCGAATGTGGGACGAGACGGTCCTGCTGACCCTGGCCGGCTATTTCCTGTCCCCCTCGGGCGGCGCAACCAGCGTGATGAACAAAACCTGACGGCGGTCCGGGAACCAAAGTCCCAACATAATGGCCGCGACGTAAGGCACGCCGCCGGCGCCGCCCAGAGGAAAAGAAAGATCCAGCAACAGGATTGTGAGCGCAAGAACAAGCGCCAGGCCGAACATTGCATATTTTTTCAATAGTTCGGAGAAAGCCATGGAACCTCGGCTAGGTAACAAACGAACAGTATTACAATGCCGTAGCAGCAATAGTTGATTATTTTAATCAGTTATTTGTGACCGGTCCGTTTCATTCCATTTCAATGTATGTCAGGGGCAAAATCCCTTTACGTTGGGCGCGCGAAACCAGTCACAGGCCCTAGTTTGGGCCGTGACCCATGGCCGAACCGGCCGCAAGGCGGACACGGAAGCCTACGGGATATTGCGACGGCTCAGGCGGGTTCCCCGCCTGCAAGCATCTTGGCGGACATGCCGACCAACACGAACAGGGCAATGATGGCGCCATAGGGATCACCGTAAGGCAGCAGCCCGAAGAGGCCACACCACAAATCCCAGGCTTCGAGCACCATTGTTTGGAATGCGTAGAACATTTCGTTTTTCCTTTCGGTAACACCGCCGCCATGGCTTTCGCCTTAGGCCGGTTGTTTTGCGTCCCACCGTTTCCAGTGGTTTGCCTTTTCGAGGGAAACCGGATCGCCCCTAGACACTTTGGGTGGGGGCGTCCGCCCGCGACGTTCGAGTATTACCCTAGGTCAAAAGGATTAGGCGGTAAGTGATATCCGTCACATTCCAGGAAAAAATGCACCGGCGGACCCGTTAAAGCTCGCCCAGCATGACCTCGGCGCTGGTGGTCTCGAAGGTGCCGGGCTCGTCGATGTGCAGACTTTCGACCGTGCCGTCGTTGACGACCATGGAGAACCGCTGACAGCGCACACCGAAGCCCTTGGCGCTCATGTCGATGTCGAGTCCGGTGGCCTTGGCAAACTTGGCGCTGCCATCGGCCACCATCATCACCTTGTCACCGACGTTCTGTGCTTTGCCCCAGGCGCCCATGACGAAGGCGTCGTTGACGGCGATGCAGACGATGGTGTCGATGCCCTTGGCCTTCAGCGCGTCGGCGTTGTCGACGTAGCCAGGCAAATGGCGGGCCGAGCAGGTGCGGGTGAATGCGCCCGGAAGACCGAAAATGGCGACCTTTTTGCCGGAGAAAATCTCGTCGGTGGCAATGCCGCCGGGGCCGTCCTGGGTCAGGATGCTGAGATCGACGGCCGGAATTTTATCGCCTGTAGAGATAGTCATTGGATGTTCCTTTAAGACTTTGGTTTGTGTGTTTCCTGAGATGTCGTTCTAGCAGGTTTCGAAGCCCGCCCCAAGGCGTCCAGAATTTCGCTCCGGCTAAGCAGTTCGGGCAGCGCCACGCCTTCAGGCGCGCCCGGTCCGTAGACCGCGTTAAAGGGAATGCCGTAGCGCTGATAACGCGCTAGATAGGACGAAATTTTGGCGTCTGGGCGGGTCCAGTCGGCCTGCATCATCACCACGCCCTTCGACTTGAACGCCTGGATCATGGTGTCCGTGTTCAACACCAGCCCCTTGTTGACCTGACACGTGATGCACCAGTCCGCCGTGACGTCGACGAACACCGTTTTGCCCTGTTGGACCAGTCCGGGGATTGCGGCCTCGTCGAAGGGCGTCCACATTTTACCGAGCTCTCCGTTGCCGGAAAAAGACGGTCTTCCCGCGCCATTAGACCCGTTCGCAGGCGCGATGCCGAGCCAGCCGGGGATGAGAAACGCCACCAGCACAGCCAAGGCGATGCCAATGGGCGCGCGCCGTCCGGCCCCTTTTGGCGCATAACGGCCAAGCACCAGCAGTCCCGCGCCTGCCGCCGTCAGCCCGGCTACGGCAGCGGCGGCGGAAACGCCGATATTGGTCGCCAGCACGCTCAACAGCCAGACCCCGGTGGCGACCAGCGCTAGGCTGAGGATGCGGCGCAACGTGATCATCCACGGCCCCGGCCTGGGCAGCCGCGTCGCCAGTCCGGGGAAGGCGGCGACGGTTAGGTAGGGCAGCGCCAAACCGATACCCAGCGCGGCGAATACGGCGGAGATTTCGCCCCAGCCCCGGGCCAGCGCGAAGCCGACGGCGGTGCCCAAGAACGGCGCCGAACAGGGCGTCGCCAGCAGGGTGGCGAAGGCGCCTTGCAGGAAATGTCCGCCCAGCCCGTGCACGTGGCTGGCGTGTTCGCCGAGATCCGAGACCCAGACCGGCAGGCGGAATTCAAACAGGCCCCACAGATTGCAGGCGAAGGCGACGATCAGCAGCGTCATGGCGATCAGGAACCACGGTTGCTGGAACTGGATGCCCCAGCCGACGATCATGCCGCCGCCCTTTAGCGCGATCAGCGCGCCGGCCAAAATCATAAAAGCGAAGACGATACCGGCGGCCGACGCCAGGAAGCTGAGGCGCACCAGTCTGCGTTCGCCGCCGCCATGCTTGACCACGCTCAAGAGCTTGATTGACAGCACCGGCAGGACGCAGGGCATCAGGTTGAGGATCAGGCCGCCCAAGACGGCAAGCCCGAGGATGACAAAGAGTGACGGCCCCGCGCTAGAGCGCTCAGTAGCGGCCTGGGCCTTGGCCGCCGTTCCGCTGGCGATGGATACCGTTAGATTTCCTTCCGCGCTGCGGTCTCCGTCGACGATGGTCAGGGTCAGATTTCGCCCGGCCAGGACCTCACCAACCTTGTCGTCGAGGTATTTGAGTCCGAACACGCGCATTTCCAGGTCCGCCGTGCGCCCATCGGGGCCGGAGATGACGTTGGGCCGGGAAAAGGAGAGCCCGCCCGGCCCTTCCGGATAAGCGTCGGGCGCCTGGAAGGGGAGCGCGGCGCTCGCCTTAACGCGAAGCCACGTGGTCTTGCCTTCGAGCCAGGTTTCCGCCCCGTCGATGGACAAACCGTGGCGCTTGCCATCGCCCGGCACGGTGACGGCAAAGCGGTTAATCAGGTGCGCGAAAGGGCTGGGCTTGCCGTCGCCGGGGGCAAGGGTCAGTGCGACGGTGGCGTCGTAGGGAATACAGATGTCGTCGCACACCAGATAGCGGATGGCCCCGGCCAGATGCAAAGGCTTCGAGGCATCCGCGCGCCGCACGGTTATCGGCAGGACGACTTCTTTTTTGTAGCCCAGTGTTTCCAGCCCGATGACGGAAAACCGTTCCGGAGCGGGCCATCCGAGGACCGCGCTTTTCAGGTTCTCAGACCGGCTCCAGTCCACTTCGGGTGGGAACCCGGCGTCGCCGGGCGAGCGCCAGTAGATTTTCCAGCCCGGCTGCATCTTGAAATGCAGGCCCAGCGTCAGCGTTTCGGACGGCCCCGCCGTTGCAGTGGCGGAGACGATGCGGAGCGCCGTTTGGTCGGTCTTAAGCCAGCCGGAGGTTCCCGGCTCTCCGGTATCCTTCAGGTCCTTGAAGGCGGTGATGGGGCCGGGAGCTTTGGCCTCGGCCCGAGCCGGGCCGAAGACCATCAGGGCGATGGCCAAACACGTGCCCAGATAAACGCCCAGATAACCGCCCGGGCCGGACATCAGCCGGTTCCGGACGTTCGGATTTTTTGTCTCTCGCGGGGTCATTCTTGCGGCCATCAGTTCCTTGTACGCCGCCTGAATATCCGGGCGCGCGTTTGCGGGATCATATAGCCATCCGCGCGGCAAAAACACGCCTGAAATTGCCCTTCACGCACAGTTGAGCGGGCGTGTGATCGGGTTTTTCTAAAAAAACATAAAATTTTATGCAAATAAAACTAAATAAAAATAATTTCAAAAGTGACAAACGTCACAGTAAATAAAATTATATCCTGTGTAAATGCGACATAGAGGACATCAAATATTACAAAAAACTCCTATTATTGTGCTCTTTCCAAAATAATTAGTATTAATTCCATTTATAAAGGAAAGGCCCATGGTCAGGAAATCCGAAAAGCCCGGTATTCGCAAAGAAACCCCGCCGCCGAAGGGCGAAAAAGCCGGCTCGGCCCCCGAAATAGAAAAAGAGACCGGGGAAGAGGGTGAAGAGGAAGCCGTGGAAGCCTCCTCCAAGGACCCGGCCGTGGACGATACGGGTGTAGAGACCGCTGAAGAAACCGGCGAAGATGGCGGAATTACGGTTTCGAAAGAGGTCTCCGATACCATTCGCGACCTTCTCCGCGGTGAAGATTGGGCGGCCGGCCTTGACGGGTTGGAGGATACGGGCGGGGTCACGGTTCCTACAGAGGATACCTCTCCGGCCGGCCCGGTCACCATCCCGGGTACGGATTCGGTTTTCGATTTCACCTCGTACGTACCTGATGCGCCGGAAGACGATTCGGAAGGAGACAGCCTGTTCGGCGATGGCCATACGACGTTTCCGTCTCCTTCCCCGTCCCACTATGTCAAACCCGGCAGCGAAAAAATTTCCGGCTCCAAGGACGACGAGACCATCGACGGCGGCGCCGGCACCGACGTCATCAAGGCCTTCAAGGGCGATGACGAGGTCGACGGCGCGGGCGGCGACGACTGGATCCGCGGCGGCCACGGCGACGATCTGCTCGACGGCGGCGCCGGCGAAGATGTCGTCGACGGCGGCAAGGGCGACGATGTCCTGGAATACACGCTCGCCGACAACATCGGCAATAAGGACTACTACGACGGCGGCAAGGGCGTCGATACCCTGCGGCTCAACCTGACGGCGGAAGAGTTCGCCGAGCATGAAGGGGAATTGGCCGAGCTTGAAGCCTGGATCGCCCGCGATGCCGATCCCAAGTCATCGACATCGCACGGATTCAGCGACAAGAGCGCCAGAAGCCCCAAACATGACGAGTTCGAAACCTCCTGGGGCCTTAAAATCCGCAATTTCGAGGATATCGAAATCAACGTCCTCGACGATGCGCCGGCTCCTGATCCCGATCCTGAGCCCACGCCCGACCCGGTTCCCGATCCCGAACCCAGTACCGATCCGGTGGTCATCGACCTGTCCGCCAGCACCTACACGGCGACGGAAGGCACCGGGGCGCTGCCCATCGATACCCTCAACGTGACCTTGGTCCCCGGCGAAAGCATCAATGTCTCGATGGATGTCGCGGTCACCGAACTGCCGGCCATCTTCGACGTGATGATGGTGCACGACCTGTCCGGCTCGTTTTGGGATGACCTGCCCAACGTGCAGGCCAATTTCTCGTCGCTTTATGACGGCCTGACGGCGGCCAGCGACGTCCAGTTCGGTGTCGGCAGTTTCGTCGACAAGCCGATCTCACCGTTCGGCAGCGAGGGCTACGATTACACCTATACCTATTCGGACGGCTCCACCTACACCTACAGCACGCCCACGGACTATGTTTACAACACCGATCTTGGCGTGACCGGCGACAAGGCAACGATCCAGGCCGTCCTCGACGGCCTGACCACCTACAGCGGGTCCGATTGGAAGGAAGCGCAACTGGAAGCCCTGGCGCAGACGGCCTTGCGCGGCGACGAAATCGGTTTCCGCGACGGCGCCCAGAAGTTCGTGGTGTTGCAGACGGATGCCGGATTCCACCAGGAAGGCGACTACACCACCGGCGCGGACGGCTCCAACAACCTGGATACGTCTTTCGACGACGAAGACTATCCGTCCATCGCGGCGGTGGGCGAGTTGTTGAAGAGCGCCGGGATCACGCCGATCTTCGCGGTCGCCAATCCTTACCCCGACTCCAGCTACGACACCCTGTCCATCTATCAAGACCTGGTCGACTCCTTGGGCTTCGGTTACGTCACGGAAATGGCCGACGACAGTTCGGATATCGTCGCCGCCATCAATGACGGCCTGGCCTCGGTGGACACCGGCCTCAACCTGACCATCAACAGCGATGATTTCGGCTATGTGTCTTCCGTGACGCCCGAATATTACGCCGACGTGGGCCCCGGCACCTATACCTTCGACCTCACCCTCGAGATCCCGGAAGGCGCCGTCGATTATTCGTCGGACAGCCTGGTCTTAGAAGTCGACGGCTACGGCACCATCAACGTCAATGTGGAAATCGCCTCCCTGGACGCCACCGGCGGAACCGGCGACGATATCCTGACCGGCGGCGACGGCATCAACGGCCTCACCGGCCTGGCCGGCGACGACACGCTTTCCGGCGGCGGCGGCGACGACGTGCTCGACGGCGGCGCGGGCAGCGACACCCTGACCGGTGGCGCCGGCGGCGACACCCTCAAGCTAGGCCTTAACGACGGCGCCGCCGATGTCGTCAGGTATGCCGCCCTGACGGAAGGGGCGGCCGACCTGACCATCGCCGACACGGACCACATCACCCAGTTCGAATCCGGAATCGACAGCATCCAGTTTATCAATGCTTCGATCGGCCTCAATGGAACCGGGGTATTGTCCGTTGCCGGCGGCGGCGCCGATTTGGCGGGTTCGGACTATGGTATTTTCGCCATCAGCGGCGCCACAGCCGCCGATTTGGGAAGCCTGACCGACATCAGCGCCGCCATCGGCGGCCTGGCCGGTGTCGATGCCGGAGATAAAGCCATCTTCACGGTTCAGAACGATGCCGGCACGTCGAGCGGCGTCTACGCCTTCATCGATGCCAATGCCGACACCACGGTGGACGCTTTGGAACTGGCCCTGGTGGCGGTCGTCGACACCGCCGTCACGGACACCGACGTATCCGTGGTCTAGGGCAAACAGGACGTCCGGGGCCGGGCTCTCCTTGCCCAGCCCCTTTTTCCTTATAGCCCTTCCACATAGCGGATCATGCGCCGGCGGGTTTCGCCGTCCGGCAATCGGCCCCGGCCCGCGGCCATGTTTTCGCGCATGTGGGCAGGCCTCGACGTCGCCGGAATGGCGCAGGTCACCGCCGGGTGGGAGACGATGAACTTGAGGAAAAATTGCGCCCAGTTGGCGCAGTCGAAGTCCGCCGCCCACGGCGGCAGGGGGTAGTTCTGGAAACGCTCGAACAGTCCGCCGCCTTGGAACGGCCTGTTGATGATAACGCCAAGCCGTCGTTCGGCGGCCAGCGGCAGGAGCCGTTGCTCCGCTTCGCGGTCCAGGATGTTGTAGGTGAACTGGACGAAATCGATGGGTTGTTCGGCCATGACGCGTTCCAGAAGATTGTGCTTGCGGCCGTGTGACGTGGTCACGCCGATGTAGCGCACCCGGCCCCGGGCCTTGGCGTCGAGCAGGGTTTCCATATGCGCGTCCCAGGACAGCAGGTTGTGGATCTGGAACAGGTCGAAGCGTTTCACGCCCCACAATTTTTCCGACTCGGCCATCTGCTTGCGGCCATACCATTGCAACGGCGTCCACACCTTGGTCGCCGAGAACAGGGTTTGGGTGTCGGCGATGCGGGACAGGCAATCCCCGATCACGTCTTCGGACGAGCCGTACATGGGCGACGAATCGATCATGCCTCCGCCGGCTTCGAAGAACGCCTTCAGGACTTGTACGCGCGCCGCCCGTTCCGCCCTGTCGCCGCCGACGCCGAAGGTCAGCCACGACCCCATGCCGATCACCGGCAGGCGTTCGCCCGTTTTGGGGATGGTGCGGGTCAGCGGCGTGGCCTTGGCAGCGCGGGCGGGGGTGAATGGCCATGCCGTTCCCAGGGCCGCGACTGCGCCAAGAATGGCCCGCCGTGTGAAGTGCCGTCCGCCGTGTGTCATGTCCGCTGCTCCGCTTTCACCGGGACAGGCGTGAAAGGAACAGTATACAGGATTTCGCCGTTTCCCGGACCGGGCGTCATGGGGGCGGGAAAAAATCTGCTATGGCTGGATCCTGCACTTGCCGGTTAGGTAACGGAGGGTCACCGGTTTGTCCTTGTTGACGGGGTTGGGGTCCTTGGTTTCGACCGCTACGTAATATCGGAGGCCGGGATGTCCGACCACGGTGCGTTCGAACAGGTCCCGCCACCATTCCATGGGTTCTATGGTGCAATGGGCATTCTCGCCATTGGGCAGGGTTTTTTGCGCCGGATAGCAGGCCACGCTCAGGTAAACGAATTCCTCGGCGAAGGAAAAGATTTCCTCGACGATCCAGGGCAGATCCTCGCGCGGGCAGTGCTCCATAACATCCGTTGAAACCACGCCGTCGAAACGCCCTTTCGGAAATTTGGAAAACGGCGCATAGCCCGGGTCGTAGCAGGTTATGGAGTCGACGTCCCAAAAGGACCGGATGTCCGGAAAGGTGGTGCCGTTGGGGCCGGGAATCTTTTGCGGACCGTATTGAAGGCCCTTACCGGAACCGTAATCGAGGATGGTTTTCGAGCCCAATACCTCGATGATCCCCCGGATCATCCCGGCATGATGGGGCAGGGCCTTACCCGGAAACATTTCTTCGGCCGGGATATTTTCGTTCTTGGCGCCTTGGTCGTGCATGTCCCGATAGCAATCGAGAAGTTCGCGGTAGCGGGGGCTGGGGTTGGAACGGCTATAGGTCACGGAATGGTCCTTATGGCTGCGGATCGCTGAGAAACGTCAGGAACACGAAGCGACGTCCCTTGGTCACGGGCAGCACCTCATGCAGCAGGGAACACGAAAAGACCGCCGCCCCGCCCGTCGGCGGGCGGTAGAGGTCGTGGCCGTATTCCGGAAAGCGCAGATCGCCGCCTTCGTAGTCTTCGGCATTCAGGTTGATGGACACAGCATAGCGCCGGTGTTGCAGGTTTTCATTGAAGTTATCCCGGTGCGCCTTGAAGAACCCGGCGTCGGTCCAGTCGTAACACCCGATGCGGAATGCCTCGAACATCCAGCTTCCGTAATAATGGACTTTCTGGGCCTCAGGCCCGAGGCGTGGCGCCAGCACGGACTTAATCTCCGCCATCAGGTCCATGTCCCGGATGGTGTGGTCCTTGCGCCGCTTCGAGCCGGGATCAATCTTGCGGCCCTGGTTTTCGCCATCGCCGTCGCTGACCATCCCTTCCTCCTGGTCCCCGGTTTCCCAGAGGTTGATCAGGCGTTGGCAGTATTCGGGGTTGAAGACGTTGGGGATCAGCAGTACCGGGGCGGCGGAGGTAAAAATTTGCGGCTCGCCTTTCGGCGCCAGCTTGGTCACTTCCGCCAGGGCGAAGTCGACAAGGGCGGTGGCATCTCCTTCGGCCCCGCCCATAAATGAAACCAGCCTCTGGTTGGCGTCGAGGACGAAAACCGCCGGCGCGCGGACACCCGCAGACTCAAGAAACCAATCGGTGAGCTGACTTCCGTCGTCGGAAAACAACGGAAATTGCAGGTCGAGGTCCAGGCCGAGCGCTCTCTGAACGTCGCGCGTAGTGTTTAGGAAGGCATACGGGTGGGCGTTTTGCGCTTCGAAGCCGGTGCGTTTTTCATCCAACAGGCGGAGCAGGGACTCGGTTCCTTCGCCGTTCCGGTCCAGGATCACGAACACCATCGAGCCGCCGGAAATCGAGGTGTAGAACTCGAATATCTTACCAAGATGATCCTTGCGGATGAAGTTGGGAATCCGGTCGCCCGCACCTAGCGGCCTGGCATGTTGGGCGTTCTGTTGGGCCATCCCCATCCTCTCCGGTTTTACGGACTGTTTTGTGCATTATACATGCCCGTCCCGGCGGTGCAGGGGGTAATTGCCGGCTCAAGGGGGTGATTCCACTCTTTCCCCGGATGTGCCGGGTCGTGTAGGTTTGCCACAGCAATATAAGGACACCACGGCCATGCCGCCCAAGGTCAGGGAAACCATTATCAAGCTCGTCGTCGCCTCCCTCATCGTCGGGCTGTTTTTGGGCTTTTTCGACATCAATCCGCGCGCCCTGTTGGCCGACTTCGGCGATACGGTGCTGGAAATCTTTTCCGTCGTCGCCTCGGTCATCGAATGGGCGGTCAAGTACCTGTTGCTGGGCGCCGTGGTGGTCGTGCCGATCTGGCTGATCTTCTTCCTCATCGGACGGATGCGCACCCGCCAGGGAAAGGGCTGAGGCTACGGACGTATAAAGGACCCTCTCGATGTTCGGACTCTTCTCCAAGGACGAAAAGAAAATTCAGGAACTGATTGACAGCCGCCAGTTCGACGAACTGCCGACGGAGGTGATCGACGAGATTGCCGGTGAAATTATCCTGACCACCGAAAGCGTCCTCAGCGGGTATGACGTCGTCGAACGACTGGAAATCATCACCGCCGAATGTGTTTTTGGCATGAACATGTTCCGCGATTGGTTCGCCGGCATCCGTGACATTTTCGGCGGCCGCTCGTCGGCATCGCAGAAAGTCCTCAGGGATGCGCGTCGCGTCTGCCTGACGGAATTGCGGCGCGAAGCCCTGCTGGCTGGCGCCAATGCGGTGATCGCCGTCGACCTCGACTACAACGAAATATCGGGGGAAGGAAAATCCATGCTGTTTCTGGTCGCCACCGGAACCGCGTGCCGAGTCGAAGCCAACTGAGGAAGGGAGGGACACATGGAAAAACAGGTAGAACAGGCCGTCGTCCAGCAGGTCGAAACGGTGTCACGCTGGATCGACACCCTGATCGAATTCGCCGTCACCTACGGCTTCCAGATTTTCGGCGCCCTGGTGTTCCTGTTTATCGGCCTCAAGATCTCGGCGTGGGCCGGGCGCCGGGTGGCCAAGGTTCTCGACGCCAAGAAGGTCGACCCGACACTGGGCCGGTTCATCGGCAACATCATCCGGGTGGTGATGATCGTGTTCGTGGCCATCATCACGCTCGGCAATTTCGGCATTTCCATAGCCCCGCTGATCGCGTTGGCCGGCGCGTCGGCCTTCGGCGCAACGATTGCCATTCAGGGTCCGTTGTCCAACTACGGCGCGGGCCTGTCGATCATGCTGGCCAGGCCCTTTGCCCTCGGCGACACCATCACCGTCAACCGGCAGACGTCGGGCGTGGTCGCCGATATCAAACTCGCCAACACCGTCCTGGTCGGCGAAGACGGCGAGCGCATCACCATTCCCAACAAGGAAATCGTCGGCCGGGTGATCGTCAATTCCGAGAACAACCGGGTGGTCCAGACAAAAATCTGTATTAGCGACGGCGAAAACGCCGAAAAGGCCATCGGCGTGCTGAAATCCGCTCTGGACGCCATCGAAGACCTGAGGAGCGGCCCTGCCGTTCAGGTCGGCATCCACGATTTTACCTATGGCGGTGTCGTGCTGGGGTTAAGGTTCTGGGTTCCGGGCGATCGGTATTTTCAGGTCCGCTATGCCGTCAATGGTGCGGCCCTGGCGGCTTTAAAGGGCGCCGGGATCGGGCTTTTGAACGCGGGCGCCTTTGCCGTTACGGGCGCGGGCCTTTCTGGCGACGAGGAGGAAGGGGAAGACACGGCATTCTAGACGGCTCGCAAGCCGGCCGCTTCCTTACAGCGGATCGAACGGGGACACGTCGCGCCGGTTGGTATGGTAATAAACGCTCCACACCAGCCCGGCGGCAACCACCGCGAGGATGATGATCAGTGACAATTCGTCGCCACCGGTGGTGCTGAAACCGTCGGAAATACTGGACAAATATCCGCTGTTCTTATCCATGGGGTTCTCCATTGGAAATCAATAATTGTCCCGGTTTTAACAACGTCTTGTGTCGCCGTCAGTGACCGCCGTCACGGCTCGAACCGGGAGAAACAGGAAAATCCGGGTTATCGCCGGGTTATTTGCTGGAAACGCCAAAAATATGGCATAATTGTCCTGTAGCGTATGAAAATTGAAAACACACCGGATCGCGAAACCCAGAAAGATTCCGGAGAAACCCGATGTTGAATATTGGCCAATCCCTTGGCGAACAATCGCCCTATCTGGCCGGGCAGTTGCTGATCGCCATGCCGGGCATGGCCGACCCCCGGTTCGAGAAATCCGTGATCTACATGTGCGCCCACAACGCCGAAGGGGCCATGGGACTGGTCGTCAACCGAGCCATGGAGGAATTGACCTTCCCCGACATGCTGGAGCAGCTTGGCATCGACGTCACCGGCGACAGCCCCGCCATCAACATCCATTTCGGCGGCCCGGTGGAATCGGGACGCGGCTTCGTGCTGCATTCCAGCGACTATCTGCAGGCCGCCACCATGGTCGTCGATGACGACGTCGCGCTGACGGCGACACTGGATATTCTCAAGGCCATCGCCGGCGGCAGTGGTCCGATGCAGAGGCTGCTGGCGCTCGGCTATGCTGGCTGGGGGCCGGGGCAACTGGACGGCGAAATCATGTCCAACGGCTGGCTCAGCGTGCCCGCCGACCTGGACCTGGTGTTCGGCGCCGACCTGGACCACAAATGGGATCGTGCCATGGACAAGATCGGCATCGATCCGCGCATGTTGTCCGAAGAAGCCGGTCACGCCTGAGATAGCCGGGCGCGGTCAAAATGGCGAAAAAGAAATCCTCAAAAAAAGGCGGTAAGCGGAACGCGGAAGCGTTGATGCGGAGTTTGTTCGAGAGAATGGAAGCCGAACAATCCGCAGAAGGCCTGAACGACAACGTCATCATTCCGTTTTGCGCGGCGCTGGAAGAGGTCTGCGAAGCCCGCGGTTACGTGCTTAATATTTTCGGCGACAAGAGCAACATCGTCTTTACCGGCAGCGAAGCCGACTCCGAAGCCATCTACGATCTTGTCGAGGATTATTTGTCGGGGAAAGGGGCGGCGAAGGAGTAACAAGCCGTAGCCGCAGCAACCCGGAGGCGCCGATGTCCGCTAATAGCCGGAAGCAGATATGAACGTTGCCCCCGCGCTCATCCGAAAGGAAAGCCGGGTCTATAAAACCGCGAATGTCGGTTCAAAGTTTTCAATTCCAAAAGTAAAATTTGAAATCCCAATTCCGAAATTAATATTTCGACCATCCTCGGAACACGGAAATAATAGCGTTTCAACCTCTCGCTTTTTTAAATTTCCATGTTCGTTATATTCGTCCAATCGGGTGGTATATGCGATTTTTTTCTGAAGGTAGACTTGTCTAAAACAATGGAACAAATTTTCCCAGTAAATTCCGGTATAAAACTCTTCCATTTTGCGACCCGTAATACAGTAACCATAGTGGTAATCGATCTTTGTTCCTGAGAAATGGAACAGTAACCCGTCATCAATGCCGTTTCTGAAATCCACAACCCAAGTGTATGGAACAAGCTTTGGAACCTTCATCAAATCCAATTTTCGGTAATCGGGGAAAGACTCATCCCCTTTCTCATCAATCAAGAATTCGGTGAATTCGATCTGGCTGGAACCGACGCCCAAAGATTTTATTTTTTGAAGATCAATCATTTAGATTTTTCTTAAAAATTCGACCCGACGTATTGGTCTATGAAATTATCAAATTTACAACCCTATTAATAATGTCAAAAGTTCTTTGGAAACACTAACCCCCGACAGAAAGCCATCCCCGGCGAACAGGGGACTGGAGATATGCATGGAGTTGGGTTCGCATACCCAGAGCGACGTTTGGTGGAGAGAAAATCATGGATTTTGACTACATCATAGTCGGCGGCGGGTCCGCCGGATGTGTTCTCGCAAACCGGCTCAGCGCCGACGGCAGCGCGCGGGTGTGCCTTTTGGAGGCCGGTGGCGAGGGTAGAAATTCCTGGATCCACATTCCGGTCGGATACGTCAAGACGATGAGCAATCCCGCCCTGAATTGGTTGTTTGAAACCAAACCGCACGAAAACACGGAGAACCGGAAAATTCCGGTTCCGCGCGGCAAGGTTCTGGGCGGCTCCAGCGCCATCAATGCCATGCTCTATGTGCGTGGTCAGGCCCGTGACTATGACACCTGGGCGCAACTGGGGTGTCCCGGTTGGTCTTATTCGGATGTCCTGCCGTATTTCAAACGTGCGGAAAATCGCGAACAGGGCGCCGACGAGTATCGCGGTGCCGGCGGTCCGATCAACGTGGACTTTCCGACGGAGCGTTACCCCGTCCTGGACCAGGTGATCGAGGCGGGCGGCGCGCTCGGCTACCCTATGCACGACGACTACAACGGCGCGTCGCAAACCGGTTTCTCGTATTATCAGGTTACGCAGAAGGACGGTTGGCGCTGCAGCACGAAGAAGGGGTATATCGATCCGGTCCGTGCGCGGCGTAAAAACCTTCGGGTCGAAACGGGCGCGTTCGTGAAAAAGGTGATTATCGAGGACGACCGTGCGACCGGGGTCGTCTACAATCGCCATGGACGGGATGTCACGCTACGGGCAAACCGCGAAGTCATCCTGGCCGCCGGGGCCGTGCAATCGCCCCAACTGCTCGAGCTTTCAGGAATAGGCCAGGGGGCGCGGCTCCAGGCGCTCGGCATCGGGGTTATCCGGGACTTGCCTGGCGTCGGCGAAAACCTGCAGGACCATTACATTACGCGGCTGTGTTGGCGCCTGCAGGGCGTTGAAAGCCTGAACCAAATGACCCGCGGCCTGCCGCTCGTTCGCGAAGTGATTAAATTCGCGATGTTCAGGAGGGGCGCGCTGACCATGGCGGCTGGCATTATCGCCGGCTTCGTCAAGAGCAACCCGGACCTGGAAGACCCGGACATCCAATTTCATATTGCGAACGCGACTTTTAAAGATCCCAACAAGCGGGTGTTCGACCGGTTTCCGGGTATGACCATCGGACCGTGCCGGTTACGCCCGGAAAGCCGGGGCACCATCCACTCCGTTACGCCCGATCACCGGGATAAGCCGGAAATTGCACCAAACTATCTTACCCATCCCACTGATTGTGCAATCCATGTGGCGGGAATGAATATTGCCCGCGCCCTTATGGCGACGGATGTCATGCGCCCCGTTACCGTGGAGGAAACTGTGCCGGGTCCCGAGGCGATGGGCGACGAAGCGCTGCTGGATTACGCACGCCGCACCGGTACGACACTGTATCACCCGGTTGGCACGTGCATGATGGGCACCAGCAAGGAGTCTGTGGTCGACCCGGAACTCAGGGTACGGTTCATCAAGGCTCTGCGCGTCGTTGATGCATCGGTGATGCCCCGGCTTACCAGCGGAAACACGAATGCTCCTACGATCATGATAGCGGAAAAGGCGGCTGACATGATCATTGCCGCAAATCGCTGAGGCGGATCGGGGCAGCTTCGTCGACGGCGTCGATCTTGGCGATCCCCCGGAGACTCCCTGGTTATCCGGCTTCGGCTTGAAGCCGGTGTTCAGCGTCGGGTTGGGCCTGCGCTTTTTTGTTCGAAATATATGGCCGGTATCGCATATCCGTTCCAGGAATATGCACGTTCACCCATGTTGCCAGCGTCTTGATAATCTTGCCGCTCACTTTGGCGGAGGGGTCTTGCTCATAGGCCCCAATAAGGGATTGAAGTTTTGTTGCAATTTGATGGTGCTCTGCCGTGTGTGCTTCGATGTCGGGATAATTGTTCTTCTTCATCAAATTTTCTTCGTGCTGAAAATGATCGATCGCAAGGGTGAGAAGAAGTCTGAGCATACGGCGAACCGTCCTGTCGCCGGCTTCCGAACGGATAGCCTCGTCGATATGGTTAATCAGGCTGAAGATCATAATGTGATCGGCGTCGAGGCTCTCTACGCCGACTTCGTATTCGTCTGTCCAAAGAATGACCGGCATAGCTAACTACCCCCGTAAAGCTGCTAGAAGTCTATGGGTGGATGGGGTTGGCAATCTCGAATTGAAGGAACACGCTATCAGACAATCGTGCAACCTTCCATGACCCGCGTCAAAGGAGGTGCCGATAAAAACGACCATTCCGCTGCAAAATGCATGCGTCTGAGCCCCTGGATAAGGATTTTTCCAATTGGGTGTCGGTTTCGGTATCGCACTGTTTGCTGGCGGGTGACGGTGGTGTCACTCGCCTTTTGAACCATGGTATCCAACGAAGGCCCACGAATGGGATGGACCGGCGGTCAGGCTGTAAATCGGTCAGGCCCCCGGTGTAGGCGGATTCCATTCAAAGCCGTTTAAGCAGGCCCCAGCGTCGTCAGCGTCGGCGTTCCGGACCTGAGCCGTTCGGCGACGCGGATCAGCGCCGCTTCGTCGACCGCCTCGATCTTGGCGACGGTCTCTTCCAGGGGCAGGGGGTGTCCAAAGATCATGGTTTGGCGCGCCAATTGTTCGCAACGCGACGACGTGCTTTCCAACGACATCAGAATACCGGCCTTGATCTGGATCCGGGAGCGGGCGATTTCGTCTTCGGGAATGTCTCTGGTGAGCTTTTCGATTTCGTCCTGCACCAGCGGCACCAGAGTATCGACGTCGTTGCGGTTGGTGCCGGCGTAGACAGCGAACAGGCCGCCGTCCGAATAGCACTGCATGTAGGCGTAGATGGCGTAGGCCAGACCGCGTTTTTCACGCACCTCCTGGAATAGTCTGGATGACATGCCGCCGCCCAACAGGGTGGCAAACACGGACGCGGCATGAAAGTCGCTGTCGTTGAAGGAAACGCCTTCCATGCCGAGCAGAACGTGAGCCTGTTCAAGATCCCGCGTCTTATGCAGGTCGCCGCCGACATAGCGCGCGGCCTCCCGCGCGCCGTTGGTCTCGGTGGGCAGCGCGTTAAAAGCGCTTTCGGCTAAATCGACGACGCGCGCATGTTCGATATTGCCGGCGGCGGCGAAGACCATGCGCGCCGGTGCGTAAT
This sequence comes from Alphaproteobacteria bacterium, assembly GCA_014382345.1. GTDB lineage: Bacteria > Pseudomonadota > Alphaproteobacteria > Rhodospirillales > Casp-alpha2 > Casp-alpha2. The sequence continues at coordinate 28,167 of JACNJX010000085.1, read as the reverse complement.
GGTTGGCCATGTAACCGAGCAGGGTGTCGGGCGTCATCGACCGCACCAGCTCCGCCGTGCCCAGCACCGGACGGCCCAAGGCCTGGTCGGGGAAAGCGGTTTCCTGGAAATAGTCGAACACCACATCGTCCGGGGTGTCGTATGACTGGCTGATTTCCTGGACGATAACCTCCTGCTCGCGGGCCAGTTCAGTTTTGTCCATCACCGAATGCTGCAATATATCGGCGACGATATCGACGGCGAGCGCCGAGTCGTCTTTTAGTACCTTGGCGTAGTACGCCGTGTGTTCGCGCGCCGTGTAGGCGTTGATCTGGCCGCCGACGTTTTCCATTTCCTCGGCGATCTGCAGCGCATTGCGGCGTTCCGTGCCCTTGAAGGCCATGTGCTCCAACAGGTGCGAAATGCCGTTGACCTCGGGCGTCTCATCGCGCGTCCCGGCTTCGACCCAGGCACCCAGCGACACGGTTTCGACCTGCACCATGCGGTCGGTAACGACGCGCAGCCCGTTCGGAAGTTCGCTGGCGGTGACGCTCATTGTCCCGACCTCGCGTGGTCCGAGACGTAAGCCCTAACGGCCTCGAAATCATTGGCCAGCACGTCGCAGCGTTCCTCGCCCTCCATCAGCCCGGCCATGCGGTCCGGCAGGGTGGGGCGAACGCCGGTGGCATCCTGGACGGCATCGGGGAACTTGGCCGGGTGCGCGGTGGCAAGGGCGATCATCGGCACACGGCTGTCGCGGCGCTGGGCGCGGGCAGCGGCGAGGCCGACGGCGGAGTGCGGGTCGAGCAGTTCGCCGGTCGCCTCATAGACTTCGCGGATCGTCTGCTTGGTGGCGCCGTCATCGAAGCACGCGCCGTAGAAAAGGGCCTGCGCCGTTTCCAGGGCTTTGTTGGCGACGGAAAACTTCCCGGTCTCGCGGAATTCTTCCATCACCGCCCGGACCCGGTCGCCGTCACGGTCCAGCAGGTCGAATAGCAGGCGTTCGAAGTTGGACGAGATCTGAATGTCCATAGACGGGCTGATGGTCGGATGGACCTCGCCCAAGGCCATGGACCCGGATTCGAAAAACCGTGTCAGGATGTCGTTGCTGTTGGAACCGACAACGAACTGATCGACATCGAGCCCCATGCGGCTTGCGCCGTAACCGGCGAAAACGTTGCCGAAGTTACCCGTCGGCACGGCGAAGGACACAGGCCCCTTTGTTTCACCAAGTGCATGGACTTTAGACGCGGCAAAGAAGTAGTACACCGTCTGCGCCATGATGCGGGCCCAGTTGATGGAATTGACGGCGCTAAACCGCAGCCGGTCGCGCAGCGGCTCATCGTTGAACATTGCCTTCACCAGATCCTGGCAATCATCAAACGTGCCTTCGATGGCGATGTTGTGGACGTTGGCGTCGCTCACCGTGGTCATCTGGCGGCGCTGCACGTCGGACACCCGGCCATGCGGGTGCAGCATGAAGATTTCGATAGCGTCACGGCCGCGGCAGGCCTCGATAGCGGCCGACCCGGTATCGCCCGAGGTGGCGCCGATGATGGTGACCGTTTCGCCACGGGTTTTCAGCACATGGTCGAAGACGGGGCCTAAAAACTGCATGGCCATGTCCTTGAACGCCAGCGTCGGTCCATGAAACATTTCCATCAGGTATTCGTTGTTGCCGATGTCCTTGACCGGAGCCACATCCGGGGAATCGAAACGGCTGTAGGCCTCATCGATGATCCCGGCCAACGCCCCGTCGTCGATGGTGCCGCCGACGAAAGGCCGGATAACGCGAAGCGCAAGCTCCGCATAGGGCAGGCCGGAAAATTCCGCGATCTCGGCTTGCGAGACCTTGGGCCAGGCGTCGGGCACGTACAGCCCGCCGTCGCGCGCCAGCCCGCTCAGCAGCACGTCATCGAAGCCCAGCGCCTCAGCTTTCCCGCGTGTGGAAATGTATTTCAACGTGTTCTCCTAAAAAGCAGGGGGCACCCTAGAGCAAAAGCCGGTTAACCTAAATACCGGGTTTTCAGGTGGCTCTTGAAGACCTCCGGGTCAAGCGGCTTGCCAGTCGCTTCGATCAAAAGCTCTTTCGCCGTCAGCAGCGAGCCTTTGCCGTGCACGTTGGCCTTGAGCCAGCGGAACAGGGGCTGGAAGTCGCCCTTGGCAATGCCGGGTTCGATCTCGGGCTTGGCTTTCTTGGCGGCATCGAACAGTTGCGCCGCCGTCATGGCGCCCAGGGTATAGGTCGGGAAATAGCCCCACGCGCCGTCGTACCAGTGCAGGTCCTGCAAACAGCCCTCGCGGTCCGATGCCGGTGTCAGGCCGAGCATTTTTTGCATGCCCTCGTTCCAGGCGATGGGCAGGTCGGCCAGCGTCATGTCGCCTTCGAGCAGGGCCTTCTCCAACCGGTAGCGCAGGATGACGTGCGCCGGGTAGGTGACTTCGTCGGCGTCGACGCGGATAAAGCCGGGCTCGACACGAGTATAGAGCCGATGCAGGTTGTCGACCTCCCACGCCGGACTGTCTCCGCCGAAAGCCGCCTTCATCAAGGGGGCTGCGTAGTTCAAGAAGTTCTGCGAACGGCAGACCTGCATCTCGACCAGCAAGGACTGACTTTCGTGCATGCTCATGCCCAAGGCCTCGCCGACCGGCTGGCCGCGCCACGGTTTCGGCAGGCCGCGCTCATAAAGCGCATGGCCGGTTTCGTGCAGCACTCCCATCAGGCTGGAGGTAAAGTCCGTTTCGTCGTAACGCGTGGTGATGCGCACGTCGTCGGGCGTGCCGCCGCAAAAGGGATGCAGGCTGATGTCGAGCCGCCCGTGGTCGAAATCGAAGCCGAGCGCCTCCATCAATTGAATACCGAGCGCCTTCTGGGTCGCTTCGGGGAACGGGCCTTCCGGCATCACCGGGGCCGGGCGGGCGTCTTGGGCGTCGAGAACCTCCCACAGGAAATCCGGCAGGAAGTCCTCCAGGGCTGCGAACACCGGGTCGATGTCGGCGGCGCGCCCGTCGGGTTCGTAATCGTCGAGCAGCGCGTCGTACAGCGACAAGCCCTGTTTCTCCGCCTTAGCCTCGCCAGCCTGGCGGGTCAGGTTGAGGACCTCTTCCAGCAACGGCAAAACGGCCTTGAAATCGCCTTCGGGCCTAGCCGTGCGCCATTTGGTCTCGCACGCCGAGCACGCCTTCGACAGCGCCACCACCAGGTCTTCGGACAGCGCCGTCGCCTTGATCCAGCGCCGCTTCATCTCGCGGAAGTTGGCGGGCTGCCAGCCGGCCAATGAGTCCTCGTCCGCAGTGGCGGCGGCGATCAGGTCCGGCATTTCGGGCCCCGTCATCAGGCCGTGCTGCACGGCCTTCAACTCGGCCAACTGCTCGGCCCGGGCCTCCGCGCCGCCCAAGGGCATGATCGCCGACATGTCCCAGTGCAGCACAGCCTCTGCCTCGGCCAAAGCCGACAACCGCTTGAAGCGCATTTCCAGGTGCTGATAGGGGGTTTCTGGCTGTTTGGTTGTCATGGTCAACAGATATAAGCACTCCCCCCGGCTTCGGCAATCACCGGGGCCATAGGCCGTGTTCGCTTTTAGGAAGCCTAGGCCTCTTCCACCTCGGTTGGTTCCGGCTCCGGCTTGTTTTTGCGGCGGTTGTTGCCATCGATGGGCTTGTTCTTGCGGCGGCGGTCGGGGCCGAAAAAGGTTTTGGTGCGGACAAACTTGCGAGGGTGTTCGATCACTTCGTCGAGGCGCTTGAACAGGGCCGCCGGTGAAATCGGCTTGACGACGTATTCGTTGATGCCGGCGTCCCTGGCCTCAACGATGCGGGGAAGTTCGGAGTACGCCGTCAGCATGATGATGGGCATGAACGGGTCGGGGCTGTCATCGTCGTTACGCACGCGGAGGACCAGCTCCAGACCACTGGATTCCGGCATCTCCCAATCGACGATCAGCAGGTCCGGGGGGCTGAGGATGATTTTGCTCCAGGCGGTCTCGACGCTTTTTGCTTCACTGACGCGGCGGCACCCGAGCGTGCCCAGTATGAGCCGCAACAGTCTGCGGCTGAAACCCTGGTCGTCGACAACGAGAACCTGGACCTTACTCATGTAGGTGTGTTGCATGGTCTTGTTTGCCGTCTCCGGACCGAACAAAGTCCGGCCCCTCCCCTCAAGGCGGTTTCCTGCCCGCCTGCCATGACGCTTATAAAGTGCGCCTGGGCCAACTTATTGTGTAAAAACAATTTATTAGAGGGTATTTTATAGCACCCTCCTGTCCGCGGCAAGGTGCGCGTTTGCGGCCCCCGTGGCCGGTTCTGCTTTTCCCATCGCGAAACAAGGCTGTATATTCCCAGAAATGCACACGCTGATCTCCATATCCAATCTGTCTAAAATCTATGCCTCCGGATTTCAGGCGCTGAAAGGCGTCAATCTGGACATTCGGAAGGGCGAGATTCTGGCCTTGTTGGGTCCCAACGGCGCCGGCAAGACGACGCTGATCAGTATTATCTGCGGCATCGTCAATCCGACGCAAGGAAGTGTGACCGTCGACGGGCATGACATCATCGCCGATTACCGCGCCACCCGCTCTATGATCGGGCTGGTGCCGCAGGAACTGACGACCGACGCTTTTGAGACCGTTTGGGCGACGGTCAGTTTCAGCCGCGGCCTGTTCGGCAAGAAAGCCGACCCCGGCCATATCGAGAAGGTTTTGAGAGACCTGTCCCTGTGGGACAAGAAGGACAGCAAAATCATGGAACTGTCCGGCGGTATGAAACGCCGGGTGCTGATCGCCAAGGCGCTGTCGCACGAACCGGAAATTCTTTTCCTGGACGAGCCGACGGCGGGCGTCGATGTCGAATTGCGCAAGGACATGTGGCAGGTCGTCCGCGACTTACAGGAATCCGGCGTGACGATCATCCTGACCACGCACTATATCGAGGAAGCCGAAGCCATCGCCGAGCGCGTCGGGGTCATCAACAAGGGCGAGATCGTCGTGGTGGAAAACAAAGCCGAGCTGATGGACAAACTGGGGACGAAACAACTGACCCTGGAATTGCAGCAACCGGTCCAATCGATCCCCGCCGAATTGCAGCCCTATGATCTGGAACTGGACGAAGACGGCTGCCGGCTGATCTATACCTACGATACCCACGCGGAACGGACCGGCATTACCGCCCTGCTGGCTGCCCTCAGTGAGGCAGGCATCAAGTTCAGGGACCTGCACACGACGCAAAGCTCGCTGGAGGAAATCTTCGTCAATCTGGTGAAGGAATCAGCATGAACATTCAGGCGGTCAAGGCGATCTACCTGTTTGAAATGGCGCGCGCCTGGCGCACGCTGTTTCAAAGCATCGTGTCGCCGGTGCTGTCCACGTCGCTGTATTTCATCGTTTTCGGGTCCGCCATTGGGTCCAGGATTTCGGAAATCGACGGCGTCAGTTATGGCTCGTTCCTGGTGCCGGGGCTGATTATGCTGTCGCTGCTGACGCAGAGTGTGGCGAACGCGTCGTTCGGCATCTATTTTCCGAAATTCACCGGCACCATTTACGAGTTATTGTCGGCGCCGGTCTCCTATTTTGAGATTACGCTGGGTTACGTCGGGGCGGCGGCGACGAAATCGATCATTCTCGGGCTGATTATTTTAGGGACGGCGGGTTTCTTCGTCCCGCTGCAAGTCCTGCATCCTTTTTGGATGCTGCTGTTTCTGGTGCTGACGGCGTTCACCTTCAGCCTGTTCGGGTTCATCATCGGGATCTGGGCGGACGGGTTCGAGAAACTTCAGATCATTCCGCTGCTGATCGTCACGCCGCTGGTTTTCCTGGGCGGCAGTTTTTATTCCATTAGCATGCTGCCCGCGTTCTGGCAGAAGGTGACGCTGTTCAACCCGGTGCTGTACCTGATCAGCGGCTTCCGTTGGAGCTTCTATGAAATCGCCGACGTCAGCCTGATGACGAGCCTGGGCATGATTACCGGGTTTCTGACGGTGTGCATGTTGACCGTGTGGTGGATTTTCAAAACCGGCTATCAGGTTAAGAAATAAGCAAATCCCGAGCGGATGGAATCATCCGCGACGACGCATTTGCGTCAAATAAGAAACAAATCCCGAGCGGATGGAATCATCCGCGACCCCGCATTTGCGTCAAAGAAAAACTCAGATACTCTTTTCACGCGGGTTTACGATGCGCGGCGGTGGGCCGGGCAGGCGCTTTTGCGGCGGCAGGGGCGGCGGGATGATATCGACATTAAGGTCGCCCCATTCGTCCAGGCTTTTGCGGTAAAACGGGTTCTTCAGGATGATGGTGGAATTTTCCCGCACCGCGTCGTCCACGGCGTCTTCCAGCTTTTCCGCCAGCTTGAGGTTCCAGGGAATTTTATAGGACCGGGGTTCCAGCGAGCCATCGAATCGGAGCCACAGGTAAATCGCCTTGCCTTCGTCGAGGCTGGTGGACAGCAGTTCCGCTTTCGCCGTGTTGCGCTGGTACCACTCGAAGCTCATCGGTTTGGGCTTGCTCAGCATCTCGATCAACTGGATATAGACGACGGGCAGGAACAGCGTGGTGATGACCAGCGCCAGCATCCGGACCCTTGTGGGCCGGGGCGCCCAGATGGCAATGGCGGCCAGTGCGGCGGCGACACCGGCGGCGCCTGCGAAGACAAAGAACAGGATATCCATCTATTTCCTCCTTTTCGGCACCACCTTATTTACGCCTATAGGGCTTTTGGCTCCCCGTTATCAACGTACGCCTGAGCGTGCTGACGCTGTCCGGAACCAGTTCGCCATCGGATGTCAGGCGGAAACGGTAGGCGGTTTCCTCCTGGTTGCGCCGTGTCAGTTCGATAGTGGTCTTGAGGATCTGGCCCATTTCCCCGTATTTCGGGCGGACGCTGACCACCACATTGACGGGGATGACGGCGCCGTGCGGCAGCGGGCCGTACATGTGCACGTTGACGGTGTATTCGCCCTGCGGGATGCCCCGGGAATAGGTGATTTCGTAATTTTCATCCGTTGCATCGCCTTCGCCGCCTAGGTCGTCGCGCAGTAGGTTGAAGGTGTTGCCGCCCTGGTTCCAGAAACCCACAGGCACTTCGCGCGGCGCCTGCACCCACAGGTCGACGTCGTAGGGCAGGGCGGACGGCCAGTGCATCTCGACGACCACGTTGCCCGGCGCTTTCTGGTCTTCGGCGTCCTGCTTTTTCTTGGTGATGTGGGGCAACAGCATGATCACCATGGCGACGAAGCCGATAAGCGCCAGCAGGATGACGTCGCGGAACACCGTTCCCCAGGTGTCTTCGTCCAGGTAATCAAGCCCTTGCACGGTCTTCCCCGAGCTTGATAATCCGCGTCAACAGGTCGACCGTGCCGCTGGTCAGGATTCCGTAATTGACGCTGAGCCAGACATAGAGCACCGCGCCGACCAGGGTCGTGTTCATGGCCACCGACATGCCGCTGATCAGGGTCGACACCATGGCGGCGACGCTTTCCACTTCGGAGGCGGCTTGTGGATCGACGCCCGACAGCGCGATGATGAAGCCGATGACGGTGCCGATCAGCCCCAGCAGGACCAGCGAGTTGGCGATTTGGCGGACGGCGACGATGTTGTCGGTAAGTTTGAGGCGCATCGCCGAGGCCAGCAGGGTGCGGCTGCCCGATTCGGCCCCGGAAATTTCAGCCAGGTATTTTCCGGCCCTGGAATCTGGGCCCGGCGCGTCTTCCTTGATGGCGTTCAACTCGACACTGTGGCGGTACACCTTGGCCCCGCACAGACCGAGGCCGTAAAGGAAGACCATAAAGATCAGGGCCGACAGTTCGACCAGATGCGCGCCGAGAACGCCGTCCAGCCAGCCCTGTATCCAGGCCGCCGCCAGCAGTCCCGTGGCGATGATGTTGACCAGGGCGAAACGGACGATGAGAAGATAATTGTATAAGGCCATTCCCCCTAGCCTTTCCTGCTAAGCCTCTCCTGTTGAGGGATAGACTAACAGAAGCGGGTGGCTCATGTAAGAATAGAGGTGCTCAATTTATCGTGTGGCTACGGGGCGGGGGCGGGATTTGTTTGCGGCGGTCCGGCCCGAGGAAATCCCCGCCCGATGTGTGTATACCCGGGCCTTCCCGCAAACATTAAAGTATGCAGCAGAGGTTAAGCCAAAAGATACAATCGGCGTTTATCCTTAAAATTTCCTTTGGTCCCCGAAAGTACGGGATTGCACCGGGAGAGGGCTTGACCAAAAGGGTGTTGGGTTCCACAAACCCCATAGCTTTTTCTCCCGTGTTTCAGGAAAGGGAACCCTTTGAGAAACCTTGCGGCAGTTTTCGTTTTTTTGGCGCTGGCGCTTCCGGTGTCCTCCGTTGGGGCCGAAGGCGTTCGGGCCGTGGCGTCCATCGCGCCGGTGCATTCGCTGCTGGCCGGCGTTATGGCAGGAGTCGGGGAACCGGCGCTACTGGTGCGAGGCGGACGCACGCCGCACGCCTATGTCATGAAACCGTCCGATGCCCGCCTGCTCAAAGACGCCGATGTCGTGTTCTGGGTCGGGCCGGGGCTTGAAGGATTTCTGGCGAAACCGCTGGCCGGGATTGCTGATAAAGTCCATGTCGTGCAATTCACGGACGGGGATCGCGCGGATCAAGACCCCCATATCTGGCTCGATCCGCGCAAGGCCGCGAACATGGTCCGTACCATGGCTCGCAGCTTAAGCGTCGCCGACCCGGCCAACGCCGCGCGTTACCGGAAAAACGGCGACCGTGCCGTCGCCCGGCTGGTGCTGCTGGAGGCTGAATTACAGAGAATCCTGGCGCCCGTGGCCGGCGTTCCCTACCTGGTGTTTCATGACGCTTACGGCCATTTCCAGAAGCGCTTCGGTCTCTCCGCCACAGGCGCCGTCGCCGTTCACGCCGACCGCCCGCCCGGCGCGCGCCGGATTTCGGAACTCCGGCGCAAAATAACCGCCTTCAACATCGGTTGCGTGTTTACCGAGCCGCAGTTCACGCCGGCTTTGGCGAAGACTTTGATTGAGGGGACGAATGCCCGGCTCGGCGTTCTCGACCCGCTGGGTGCAGAACGGACGCCGGGGCCGGGGCTGTATCCGGCGCTGATGCGGGGGCTGGCAGGGTCGCTGCTGCGGTGTTTGGGAGCAAACGGTTAGGGGAAAGTCCCGAAAGACGGTCCCTAGAAAACCGGGAAAAATACCATCCGGTCGGCCAGCAGGGCGGCGAAGATCAAAAACAAATACAGAATGGTGAAGAAGAACATCGGCCGCGCCGTTTTGCCGCCGTTTATTCCGCTGTCGTCTTTCCAGACACGCCAGGCATGACGGGCGAGACCGGCGCCCAGTACGCAGGCGGCGAAGGCGTAGACGACTCCGGACATGCCGATCACCGTGGGCAGCAGCGTCACCGGCACCAGGATCGCCGTATAGATCAGCATCTGGCGCTTGGTTTCCAGTTCACCGGCGACCACCGGCAGCATGGGTACACCGGCGGCTTCGTAATCGCCGCGCCGGAACAGCGCCAGCGCCCAGGTGTGCGGCGGCGTCCACAGGAAAATGATGGCGAACAGAACAATCGCGCCCAGGCCGACATCGCCGGTCACGGCGGCCCAGCCGATCACCGGGGGCAGCGCGCCCGACGCGCCGCCGATGACAATGTTGTGCGGCGTGCGGCGTTTCAGCCAAACCGTATAGATAAAGACGTAATAGAGAATGGTTGCCGCCAGCAGCGCCGACGATAGGATGTTGACCCACCAGGCCATGGCGGCGACGGAACCGATAGACAAAAAGACGCCGAAGACGAGCGCTTCTTCCGGCGACAACCGTTGGGCGGGCAAGGGCCGGTTCCGGGTGCGCAGCATGTGCAGGTCGATGTCGCGGTCGTACCACATGTTGATAGCGCCCGATGCGCCGGCGCCGATGGCGATACACAAAACGGCGATGGCCGCAGTCACGGGTTGGATGGCGGACATGCCGCCGGGCGCCAGGAACATGCCGGCGGCGGCGGTAAAGACCACCAGCGACATGACGCGGGGTTTCAGCAAAAGGGCGTAATTGGTAACGCGGAAGCGCGGTTCCGGCATCACAGCGTCCGACAACGCAGGAGCGTCTATACGTTCGGCGGTGGGGGTCTGTTCGCGCACGCGAAGAACCTCGTTAATTTCGGAAATCCCGTTCGGTGTTCCTGGCAGGATTGGCGTCCTTATACAGGGGCTTTATAATTTCTTCAACAGCGCCTTACTGACCAGGACGATAAACATCACCCCGCCGATCACGGCGATGACCGCGCCGATGCCCATCAGGTACAACCCCAACGTTGCCCCCAAGGCCTCGATGCCCTGTTCCGCACCTGCCACTTTGCGCGGCGCGCCGTAGCCGCCGGCCCAGAACAACCCGAGGGAATGAAACACCTGGCCCGAGGCGTACAGCCAGGCCGACCAAATGGCGGCGCGGGCCTTCGTCAGGCCGCGTTCCAGCAGGGCCAGGAACATCCCGAAGAACAATCCCATAAACGCCAGATTGATGCCGCCGATGACGCCGTGATAATGTGCCGGGGTGCGGGTGTCGGTGCCATCGACGAACAGCCCCAGCACGCCGCCCGTGGCGAACACCAGCACCGACAGCACCAGACAGTGAAAGGCGGCGTCGTTCCATGGCAGGCGGTCTTCGGCGCGTTGCCTGAAAACGGTCACGATCCCGGCAACGGCAACCAGCATCGTCGGCGGCGCCAGCAGATATTGCAGGTCGGTGAAGGCCGCGGTTTGGGCGGCGGAAAAGGCGTCCAAGGCCACGAACAGGGCGGGGCCGGCAAGCGACGTCAGGACCAGCAAAAGCCCGGCCGCATTCATCAGGTTGGGCCGCGTCAGGGGCCGGCCCAGGGTCACCCCGCCCAATACGTACCACGCGATCAGCAAAAGTCCGACGTTGAGGAATTGCAGGATATGGCCGCCGCCCCAAAACAGGTCTTCGTTGACGTCTGGTGTAAGGCTGGTGAACGACGCATCGCCTTGTATCTCCAGCCAGGCGAGGGCGAAACACGCGAGCGCGAATATATAGATAAGCCCGGCGCCCACCGTCGACAGGGTCACCGGTTCCAGCGGCCCCTTGCGGCCGATCAGGTTGACGAACAGGCGGATGACAGAGAGCAGCAGGCTTAGCCCCAAGACGCCCAGTCCGGCGTAATAGACGGGATCAATAATCACCGGCACGTAGTTGTTGAGGCTGGCTTCGCCCCGGTCCATCCAGGCCGGCATGAACAGAAGCACCGTGGCGGCGAAGCTGCCCCATACGGACAAGGGACCGAAAATCCGCCACCGGGGCCAGCCGTCGGACAGGCGGTAGGTGGCCAGCACGCACATGGCGCCGAGGATGCTGAGGAACCAGACCACGAAGGACAGCACGACGTGGATCACCAATCCTTTTTCGAAGAAATGCACCGGCCAGGGGAACATCTCGTCGGCGCCGGGAAGCCGGCTCAGCGCCAGCAGCAGGGCGAAAATTCCGGCGATCCCCAGGGATGCCATGGCCAAAAGACCCCAGGCGCGCAGTTCCTGGTGGGCGGGGTGGGAATCGACAGCCTGGGCGAAGCCGTGAAACAGGCTCCAGCGTTGCGGCTGGGCCGGCTGAAAACTGTTTGAAGAAACGTCGTCAGTTCGGGACATGGGCGTAAATGTGCACGGCCATGACGTAAACCACAACGCCGGAAATGCCGACGAACATCCAAAGCGGCCATGTCCACCGGGCGAGGCGGCGGTGCGCGTCGAATCGTTCCCTGAAGGCGAGATACACCAGCCGGGGCACCATGGGCACCAGGGCTATGGCACCGACGACGTGAATAAAGAGGATGGTGAAGTAAACCGGGCGAATAAGGCCTTCGCCGCCGAATTTGGCAAATCCGGAATTGGCCTTGTAAATGACATAAAAAACCAAAAATACAAAGGACAGCCCCAACGCCGTCAACATGGCGGCGCGGTGGCGGGTTTTGTCACCGCCGCGTATAAAGGCGAATCCGAAGCTCAGGGCGACGACGGACGCCGCGTTGAGGCCGGCGATGACGTGGGTCAGGTCTTGTATTTCAAGCATTCAGGACAGCTTGATGAATATGGATGCATACATGAACACCGCGAAGGCGGCGAGGATCAAGGCGGTGGCTATTTTTTTGTTCATGGTCATGCGGTTCTCCCGAAGAAGATTCTCCTTTGGCGTTGGACGGTGTGCTTCATACTCCGACAACGACCCGGATGCAATCGGCCATGAGTTTGGGTCTTGCAAAAACCATAACAATAGTATGTATATGTGCCGGGAAAGAGGCTTGAACGTTAATAGAGGGGGACAGCGATTCCGCATCAGGAATACGCTGGTGGGGATTGTTGCTTCCAAACAGTATAGATTTTCCGAATATAGTTGCTCAGGCCCCTTGCCTGAATGGAACCTTGCGGATAAAAGGAACCCCCGAAATTCAAATTCCGAAATTTTCGCATCATTGGGACGGGTTGAATGCTTAAAAATGTAAGACTACTTGCGCTGGCACTTGTGCCGGGCACCTTGTTTTTTGCCGGCCAGGCGCTCGCCGGAGAACTGGCCGAGGGGCGCTCCAAGCCCTGGCAGATGTGGTTCCAGGAGGCAGCCTCGCCGACCATGGAACGGATCGTCGAATTCCACGATATTCTGTTTGTCATGGAAGTGGGAATCGTCATTCTCGTTCTGGCGATCATGGGCTACATCATCTTCCGGTTTAACGCGAAGTCCAACCCGGTGCCGTCGAAAACCACCCACAACACCATGCTGGAAGTTGTCTGGACCGGCGTCCCGATCCTGATCCTGATCGCCATCGCGGTGCCGTCGCTGAAGCTTCTGTATTATGCCGACAGCACCAAGGACGCCGAAATGACCCTCAAGGTCACCGGCAACCAGTGGTACTGGTCCTATACCTACCCCGATCACGGCGAGATTGAATTCGACAGCATCATCGTTCCCAAAGAGGAACTGAAAAAGGGCCAGCCCCGGTTGCTGACGGTCGACAATGAAGTCGTCTTGCCGGTAAAGACCAATGTGCGCCTGCTGCTGACGTCCAATGACGTGATTCACAACTGGGCCGTCCCGTCGCTCGGGCTGAAGCTCGACACGACGCCGGGCCGGACCAACGAAACGTGGGTCAACATCAACAAGGAAGGCAGCTATTACGGCATGTGTTCCGAGTTGTGCGGCGTCAACCACGGCTTCATGCCGATCCACATTCGGGCCGTATCCAAGGCTGATTTCGAAGCCTGGACAAAAACGGCCAAGGAAAAATTCGCCAGCAAGGATGATGAGCGCGCGATCCAGGTGGTCAGCGCCGACGCCGTAACCCGCTAGGCCCCGGCTTAAGGTTACAGCGCAAAAGGTTTTTTGAGAGGATTGATTATGGCTAACGAAGCAGCGGCAGCGCACGACGACCACGATCACACCCCGAAGGGGTGGCGCAGGTGGCTCTTTTCCACCAACCACAAGGACATCGGCACGTTGTATATCGTGCTTTCGGTTATTGCGGCCTTTGTCGGCGGCGCCATGTCGTTCCTGATCCGGCTGGAATTGCAGGATCCGGGCATCCAGTACTTCCCCGATTTCCAGTTCTATAACGTGCTGGTCACCGGACACGGCTTTGTCATGGTGTTCTTCGTCGTTATGCCGGCGATGATCGGCGGCTTCGGAAACTGGTTCGTTCCCTTGATGATCGGTGCACCGGATATGGCGTTCCCGCGCATGAACAATATCAGTTTCTGGCTGTTGGCCGCCGCCCTGGTGCTGTTGCTGGTTGCGGCCTTCACGCAAGGCGGTCCGGGCACCGGCTGGACGGTTTATCCGCCGCTGTCGAGCATCGACTTCCATCCCGGCGCGGCCGTGGACTTCGGCATCCTGAGTCTGCATCTGGCCGGCGCGTCCTCTATTCTGGGCGCCATCAACTTCATCACCACGATCCTCAACATGCGGGCGCCAGGCCTGACCCTGCACCGTATGCCATTGTTCGTGTGGGCGATCCTGGTGACGGCGTTCCTGCTTTTGCTGGCGCTTCCGGTTCTGGCCGGCGCGCTGACCATGCTGCTGACCGACCGTAACTTCGGCACTGCGTTTTTCAATGTCGCCGCCGGCGGCGATCCGGTCCTGTGGCAGCACCTGTTCTGGTTCTTCGGCCACCCGGAAGTGTACATCATCATCATTCCGGCTTTCGGCATTATCAGCCAGATCGTTTCCACGTTCTCGAAAAAGCCGGTGTTCGGTTATCTCGGCATGGCCTATGCCATGGTCTCCATCGGCTTCGTCGGCTTCGTCGTGTGGGCGCACCACATGTACACGGTCGGCCTGGATGTCGACACGCGGGCCTATTTCATTGCCGCGACGCTGGTCATCGCGGTGCCCACGGGCATCAAGATCTTCAGCTGGCTGGCGACCATGTGGGGCGGGTCCATCGACTTCCGCACGCCTATGCTGTTCGCCTTCGGCTTTATCTGGCTGTTCGTCATGGGCGGTGTGACCGGCGTGGCGCTGGCCAACTCCGGCATGGACCTGGCCTTCCACGATACCTATTTCGTGGTTGCTCACTTTCATTATGTGATGGCGATCGCCGCGGTCTTCGCCATGTTCGCCGGGTTCTATTACTGGATCGGCAAGATGAGCGGACGCCAGTATCCGAAAACCCTGGCGAAACTGCATTTCTGGCTGTTCTTCATCGGCGTCAACGTTCTGTTCTTCCCGCAGCACTTCCTGGGCATGGCCGGGATGCCGCGGCGGATTCCGGATTACCCGGACGCCTACGCCGGCTGGAACTATGTCAGTTCCATCGGGTCCTACATCACGTCGGCGGCGACCTTGCTGTTCTTCTACATCGTGTGGAAGACCCTGACGTCCGGCGAAAAAATTCCTGGCAACCAGTGGGGCGAGGGTGCGACGACCTTGGAATGGACCGTCGACAGCCCGGCGCCGTTCCACACCCACGAAGACCTGCCCGACATGACCGGCAAACAGGCGGCCGAATAGGCTGTTTGAGGGACGGAAACCGATTATGGCCAAGGCCACTTCCAAAAACGGCAAAACCGCCATCATCCTGTTCAGCATCGCTGGCGGGATGGTGGGGTTGGCCTTTGCCTCGGTTCCTCTCTACAAGCTGTTCTGTCAGGTGACGGGTTACGGTGGCACGACCCAGGTGGCGGAAGGTGTGGCGGTCAAGCCGTCCCGGAAAACCATCGCCATCCGGTTCGACGCTAACGTCAACCCCAACCTGGCGTGGAGCTTCAAGCCGGGTCAGCGGGAAATCACCGTCAATGCAGGGGTTCCGACCAAGGCCGTTTATCTGGCCCGCAACCTGGGTCCGACGGCGACAACCGGGACATCGGCCTTCAACGTGACGCCCTACAAGGCGGCGCAATATTTTTCCAAGATCGACTGCTTCTGTTTTACCGAACAGCGCCTGACGGCGGGTGAGGAGGCCTCCATGGGCGTGCAGTTCTACGTCGATCCGGAAATTTTTGACGATCCCAACACCCGCGAGATCAAGACGATTACGCTGTCTTATACGTTTTTCCGCAGTCCGGAAGACAAGACCGCGAAACAGGTGAAGGCGCCGGCCCCGGTGACGGGCCCGTCCGGTAAAATAATTACCGGTAAAAAATTAAAGAGTTAATGCAGAGACGATAAGGGTCCGGTCCGGATTCCTTTAAGGAGAACGATACATGGCAAGCGACACCGTAAAAAAACATCCCTTCCACATGGTGCCCCCCAGCAAATGGCCGCTGGTCGGAACCATTGCCGCCCTGACGATGGCGTTCGGGGGTGTCTGGTATATGAAGGAAGGCCCTATCTATCTGTTTTTGGTAGGGGTCGGTATCCTGCTTTACACCGCCTGGGGCTGGTGGCGCGATGTCGTCACCGAAGGCCGCAGTGGCGTCGACCACACCGAGACCGTGCGCCACGGCCTGCGCATGGGCATGGTGTTCTTCATCGCGTCCGAGGTGATGTTCTTCTTCGCCTTCTTCTGGGCCTATTTTAATTCCACGGTGCCGTTTCTGTCGGTCATGGCGCATGAGGTATGGCCGCCTGAAGGCGTTGTGCCGCTGGATGCTTGGACGGTTCCGTTCCTGAACACGCTGATCCTGCTATCGTCGGGCGCGACCGTGACCTACGCGCACCATCAACTGCTCAAGGGCAACCACAAGGCGACGGCCAACGGCCTGTTGCTGACGGTCCTGCTGGGGCTGACCTTTACCGGCTTCCAGGCCTACGAATACATCCACGCCACGTTCAAGTTCACCGACGGCATTTATTCGTCGACCTTTTATCTGGCGACCGGCTTTCACGGCTTCCACGTGATTGTCGGCACGATCTTCCTGATCGTCTGCTGGTTCCGCGCCCGCGCCGAACACTTCACGCCGGAAGGCCATATCGGCTTCGAAGCCGCCGCCTGGTACTGGCACTTCGTTGACGTGGTGTGGCTGTTCCTGTTCGTGTCCATCTACTGGTGGGGCGGCTCCGGATACACGCCGGCCTAACGCCAAAGATCGACTAGCCGAGGGGGATCGCCGTGAACACGGAAAACGGCAATTCCCCTCCGGCGGGTCCACCCGGCACCGGGAAAATGACCCGCGCCGGCCTTCGTGGCCGGTGTCCCCGTTGCGGCCAGGGCCGCCTGTTCCAAAAATACCTCAAATTTACCGATGCCTGCGCTGTCTGCGGGCTGGGCTTCACCGGCCATGACGTCGGCGATGGCCCCGTGGTGCCGGCGATCCTGGTGCTGGGCGGCATCCTCGTCGACCTGGCGCTATGGCTGGAGCTTTCCTATCAGCCGCCGCTCTGGGTGCATGCTGCGCTCTGGGGGCCGCTGTCGATCGCGGCGACCATGGCCATCCTGCCGCCGCTCAAGGGCCTGTCCGTGGCGCTCCAGTACCGCTACCGCTCGACCGAAGAAGAGGCCGAGCCGGGCGGCAGCTAAACGAGCTTAAAGCCTTTAGAAGGGCCTTCAGCAGCTGCCTTTGCCGTCTTTTTGAACCGGCGGGCAGGGCACCGAGCCGAAGGAACAGAACACGCAGCAGTTTCCCTTGTTGGGTTTCAACAGGGTCTTGCAGTTTTCACACTCGTAGAAATAGGTGCAGGCGTCGGTCGGCATTTCCTCGGTCTTTTTGTGCCCGCACTCGGGGCAGGTCAGTTCTGAAGAAAGCTCGACGGGAGCGGTGTCCGCCATTTCGGTTTTATCTCCCTGCATCCCGGTGTTTTCAGGAACAGGCATTCTAGCATTTTCCGGTAGCGGTGTCGCTGCTGGCATTGGCGGCAGTCCCGGTTTATCGTGTTGGCGTTATGGGGGAATTTTATTCCGAACCGTCGTTCAGGGGGACTTGCGGCACGATGGCGAAAGAGAAATCCAGCACGAAACCGGAAAGCCCGGCGGAGTCCTCTGGTCATGGCGGTGGGGGCAAAAGCGGCGGTGAGGTCAATGTTTTCGACCACCTGGAGTTGCTCTCGGCCATGGGCCGGGATTTCGCTTCGTCCCTGGATATCGAAGCCTCCCTGAAACGCGCCATCGAACATATCACCAATTACGTGAACGCCGAAGGCGGCGCACTGTTCATGCTGGATGACGAGGGCGAAACGTTGCGCTGTCACGCCAGCGTCGGCCCGGTCGAGATCATCGGCCTGACGCTTGAGGCCGATCAGGGCATCGTCGGGCGCTGTGTCCAGAGCAATGCCAGCGAATTCATCCGCGACGTCAGCAAAGACAAGGCGTTCCACGGCGGCGTCGACGAAGAAACCGGGTTTACCACGCGCTCCATCCTGTGTGCGCCGATGAGCGTCAAGGACGAGCGCATCGGCGCCATCGAATTGATCAACAAGCGCGGCGGCGACGGCCTGTTCGCGGATTCCGACCTGCACCTGCTGGAGGCCATGAGCGCGTCGGCCGCCATGGCTATTATCAACGCCCGCATGGCCGAAGCTCTGGTCGAACAAGAACGCCTCGCGCGGGAACTGGAGTTGGCCGCTGAAATTCAACGCTCGCTGCTGCCCGAACCGGGCGGTGAAGATTACCCAGTGGTTGGCGTTAATCACCCGGCGCGCACCGTGTCGGGTGATTTTTACGATTTTTTCCCGCTTGATGACGGGCGCATCTGCTTCAACCTGGGCGATGTCTCCGGCAAGGGTATGAACGCGGCCCTGTTGATGGCGAAAACGGCGAGCCTGTACCGCTGCCTGGGCAAGACGGTGCGCACGCCGGGCCGCCTGATGGCGCGGGTCAACACGGAAATCTGCGAAACCGCGACGCGTGGCATGTTCGTGACCCTGGCCGGCGGCATCTATGATCCAAAAACCGGCATCATCCGCCTCGCCAACGCCGGCCACGAGCCGCCCCTGTTTCATCGCCCGGACGGGGAATTTCAGGATTTTCCGGCCGAAGCCCCGCCGGTGGGCATCACGCCGATCCTGGCCGACGGGGATGAATTTCCCGAAATCGAGCTGCACCTGGATGGCGGCACCCTTTATATCTTCACCGACGGGGTCACCGAAGGCTATCTTGAAGACGGCAGCGAACTGGAAGTGGAGGGCTTCAAAACCCTGATCCGGGACAATGCGGCGCAGGATACCGCGACCCGGCTGGACGCGGTCATCAGCCTGATAAAACGCGGCGACACGGCGTTGCGCGACGATTTGACACTTCTCGCCATTGACGACGCCAAGGGCCACGCCGCCCGCCAGGCGGGGGAAAGCCCCGAACCGGTTTCTGTCGATATAGAGGCCGCCGCGGTCGAAGAAGAGCTTCTGCTGAGTCTCACGGTTCCATCCCGTGCCGACCGTTTGAAGACGATCCGCAATGCCGTGACCGAAGCGGCCAAGCTGTGTGGACTGGGAAAAGACCCGGCCCATGACGTTGTTTTGGCCGTGGACGAGGCCTGCCAGAACATTATCCGCCATGCCTACGGCGGATCGCCGAACGGTAAAATTAAACTAAAAATTTGCCGGACCGAGGGTGAACTGATTATTCTACTTAGGGATTTTGCGGAAACCATAGATGTTTCCAAGGTTAAGCCCCGAGAATTGGATGATGTTAAGCCCGGTGGCCTGGGAACCCATTTTATTCGCGAGGTCATGGACGAGACCTATTTCCTGGACCCGCCCGTTGACGGGGGCAATCTCTTGAGGATGATCAAGCGGCTGTAAAAGCCATAAAAAAGGATTTTGGGAATGAACCACGAGATAAAAGAGGACGGAGGCGCGGTGATCGTAGCCCTGGAGGGCGACGTCGACCTGCAAAGCTCGCCCGATGCCCGCAAGGTTCTGTTGGAATGCGTGGGCCGGAAGATGCCTGTCCTGGTCGACCTGAGCGGAGTCGGCTACATCGATTCATCCGGGGTCGCGTCCCTGGTGGAAAGCCTGCAAAGCGCCCGCAAGACCGGGTCGAACCTGATCCTGGTGGCGGTCAGCGAAGGCGCGCGCCGGGTTCTGGAACTGGCGCGGCTGGACAAGGTTTTTACCATCTGTGACACCGTTGAAGACGGCATTGCCCAAGTCCGACCATAAGATCCAATAAACGGGTCCCTTAACATCAATCCTTAACGTTTACAGTTTTTCATAGGCGCCATGTCCGAGACTCCATCTACACCTTCAGGTATTTTCCGGTTCTTAGACAAGACCGGCCGAACCACCGTGGCCGGCATTGAAGAAGTCGGCAACGGCGGCCTGATGGTCCTGGAAAGTCTGTATTGGCTGTTTTTAGGCTTCCGCGTAAAGCAGCCGGTGCGGCTCAACGCCGTCATTCAACAGATGACGGAAATCGGTATTTCCGCCATTCCCATTATTGCGCTGCTGGCCGGTTCGATCAGCACGACCCTGGCCATCCAGGGGATTTATACGCTCCGTATTTTCGGCGCCGAAGGCCACGTCACCGCGGGTCTGGCCTTTATTGTCGTGCGGGAATTCGCGCCGATGATTACGGGCATCCTTGTCGCCGGGCGATCCGGCTCGGCGCTGGCGGCGCGGATCGGCACCATGAAGATCAATCAGGAGATCGATGCGCTGAAGGTCATGGGAATCAACCCGGTACGTTTTCTTGTTGCACCGCCGCTGATCGCGATGCTGATTATGGTTCCCTGCCTGTCGATGATGAGCAACGTGGTCGGCCTGTTCCTAGCCGGTATTTACATCAACTTCGAACTGGGCATTTCGCTGGCCGCCTATCTGGATCAAATCATCGACATTCTTAAGGTTGAGGACGTTCTTCAAGGGCTTGGCAAAAGTGCGATCTACGCTATCGAAATCGCCGTCATCGGCGTCGTCAATGGCGCCAGTGTGCGTGGCGGCGCCGAAGGCGTCGGCAAGGCGACGACGCGTTCGGTGGTTCAGTCGATTTCGGCGATTATCATTACGGCCATGGTGGTCGTGATTTTGACGACTCTTTAAAGGGATTAAACGAGACCACTTTCATGGCAGACAGCGAAACCCAGAGCACAGAAAAGGTCATCGAGGTCGAAGATCTGGTTACCCATTACGGGGAGCGGAAGATTCTTGACGGCATCACCATGGATGTCCGGGACGGCGAGATCATGGTGATCATGGGCGGCAGCGGGTCCGGTAAAAGTACCCTGCTGCGCTATTTGATGGCTCTGGAAACGAAGACGTCGGGCACCATGCGCATTCTCGGCCGGGATATCGATGATTTGAGTTCGCAGGATTTTGTCGATCTTCGCAAGAAGCTGGGCGTCGCCTTTCAGGGCGGCGCGTTGTTCAGTTCCCTGACGGTCGGCGAAAACGTCATGCTTCCCCTTTATGAGCACACCAAACTGGAAATACAGACCATGGAAATCATGGCCCGCATGAAGCTCCAGGTGGTGGAATTGGGAGGGTTCGAGGACCTGATGCCGGCCGAGTTGTCCGGCGGAATGATCAAGCGCGCGGCCTTTGCCAGGGCCGTCGTCATGGATCCGAAAATTCTGTTTTGCGATGAACCGTCCGCTGGCCTTGACCCGGCGGTCGCGTCCGCCCTCGACGACCTGATCCTCACGCTCAGGGAAGCCATGGGCATGAGCATCGTCGTCGTGACCCACGAACTGGAAAGTGCGTTCAAGATCGCCGACCGGATCACCGTGCTCGACCGCGGAAAGATTCTGATGATCGGTACCGTCGATGAAGTCCGCAGTTCCAAGAACGAACGTATTTACAATCTCCTCAACCGTGTGCCGGAAGACGACACCATGGATCCGGATGAATATCTGGCGCGGCTTACGGGCGAGGACTTTGATATCGGGAACCAGCCCTTATGAGAAGTTCAAAGATTAATTACTTCGTTGTCGGCCTTTTCGTTATGGCCATGATCGGCGCATTGATTGTATCGATCGCCATGCTGACCGGACGAACAGGCGCCGTCGACAAATATTACACCTATTATTACAACGTTACCGGAATCAAATTCGGCACACAGGTCGTGTACGAGGGGTTCCCCATCGGCCAGCTTGAAACCATCACGCCGGAAGCAAAAGACGGGCGTATGAGATTCCGGGTCGATTTCAGCGTTATTCAGGGCTGGAAAATTCCCAATGACAGCATTGTTGAGATTGCCGCTCCCGGACTGCTGGCGGCCGTGACCCTTGCCATCGATGCCGGTAAAGCCAAGGAGTCGCTGAAACCCGGCCAGCAGGTTGTCTCCAAGGAACGCTCCGACGTTTTTGCCGTGGTTTCCAACGTCGCCGGCCAGTTCGGCGACTTGATGGACAGCAACGTCAAGCCGCTTTTGGATAACGTCAACAGCGCCGTCGGCTCGATCAACAAGATCATCGACAAGGAAGGTTTATCGCTGTTTGAAGACGCCCGCAAGGTGACCAAAGACCTGTCCGAACTGGTCGCCATGATGTCGAAACGGGTGCCCGCCATTGCCGACAACATCGAGCAGTTTTCGTCCAAGCTGAATGTCACGGCCGATGAGTTTCAGAAACTGATGACGCCGGAAACCCGCGGAAAAATAGATGCCGTGATCGACAACCTGAACAAGGCGACGGTGTCCATGGATGCGCTGGTCAAGGACCTGGGCGGGAAAATGGGGGCCTACGACGGCGACGTGAAGAAAGCTCTGGGGGAAACCCGCTACATTGTCGAATCCGTGTCCCGGCATATCGATGCCATCAACCAGAACATGGACGGGGCGGCGCGCAACATGTACGAATTCACGCGTCAGATAAGGCAAAATCCCGGCCTGCTGCTGGGCGGCAAGGCGCCTGAGGACAAGGGCAAAGAGCGGTAACGGGATTTTGAAACTTCAGACACCACCAGGATTTTGCCGTAGCGTTCGGCGTCTGAAAATTTAAGCGGGGAAAATAGGATGAAAAAAACGTCATTTCCGGTTTTTGCCATTACGGGGGCCGTATTGGCTTCCATATTTCTGGCGGCCTGCAGTTCGGCGGATCCTGTGCCCGAGGACCAGTTCTACCGTCTCAAGATTGAAGCCCCATCGAAGGCTGGCAAGGCTTTGTATCCCGGCACCATGGAGGTTGGCCGTTTCATCGCTGATGGCCTGACCGCAGGACGGCCCATCGTCTATTCGGAAACCGGCAAGGCCTATCAGGTGAAGGAATTCCATTACCATTTCTGGACCCAGCCGCCGACGGTGATGCTGCGTGATGAACTGGTCTCCTATCTGCGTGCGCAAAACGTATCCGATACGGTGGTAACGCCGGAATTGCGCGCCAATCCAGATTATATAGTGACCGGAAAAATCCTGCGGCTGGAGAAAGTCGTCGGCCCGAATCCCAAGGCGGTCCTGGAAATCGAGTTGGGCTTGCGCAAGGCGTCCGGCGGCAAGATCCTTTTTCTCGATACCTATCGCATGGAAACCGTTTCCGATGGTCCCGGGGTCGGGGATGCGGTCAAATCCCTGAACACGTCGTTGACGGCGGTCTACGAAAAATTCGTCGGCGATCTGGTGAAAAAATAACCGGCCGTCCGAAAGCATGTCCTCGCGTGACCATTAAATCGAGCAATATTCAAACGGTCCTGCATCGAGTGTCCGATGCGGAACGCTGGCAGAGGCAAAACCACAAAGGCGGTGTCCTGTGGTTTACCGGCCTACCGGGGTCGGGCAAGTCGACGCTGGCGTTTGAACTGGAACGCCGCCTGTTTTCCGCCGGTATGCAGGTCTATGCCATGGACGGGGACAACCTGCGCCACGGACTCAATGCCGACCTTGGTTTTTCCCCGGAAGACCGCTCCGAGAATATTCGCCGAATCGGCGAGGTGGCGGCGCTCTATGCGGATTCCGGACTGATCGCCATTACCGCCTTCATATCGCCTTACCGGGATGCCCGCCAGGCCGCGCGCCGAGCGGGCGGAGAGCGCTTCCACGAAGTTTACTTAAGCGCCAGCGTCGAGGCCTGTGAAGCCCGCGACCCGAAAGGCCATTACGAAAGGGCCAGACGCGGCGAAATTCCCAATTTCACAGGCGTCAGCGCACCTTATGAAGCACCCGAAAGCGCCGAACTGGTGCTCGACACCGGGACGATGGCCGTGGACGATTGCCTGGATATTCTGGTGGGCTATGTGGAAAGAAAGTTCGACCTGGACGACGAGGGTTAAAACGAGCGCCATGAGTATTTTTTTAGATGCAAATTCGTCGTCGCGGATGAAACCATCCGCTCGGAATTTGCTTTAGCCGCCCAGCGCGCGCTCGTAGGTATCCAGAATGGCTTCCATTTGCGAGCGATCGTCGCTGTCCATTTTGCGGAGCTTGATGAGCTGGCGCATGACCTTGATGTCGAACCCGGCGCCCTTGGCTTCCGAATAGACCTCGCGGATATCACCGGCGAGCGCCTGTTTTTCTTCTTCCAGCCGCTCGATACGCTCAATAAAGGACCGCAACCGGTCCACCGCGACGCCGCCAACTTCCGCCATTTTACCGTTCTCCTGCTCGTAATTTTCGCCGCGGCAGGTGTTTTTCCCTCCCGGCTTATGTAAAGCTGGCGGGAACCATAGCCACGGTCGGGGATGCTGGCAAGCGGCGGTTATCCCGCTTTTTCCACAGGTAGTTCCGCAACGCGGGTAGGGTATTTGCGTTTTGCTTAATGGCCCATTAACCTCTTAATTATAAAGAGTTCCTACGCCAGTAATGACGAGCGAATAATGACGAGGGCTTAAGTTTTGGGAACGTTTGATTTCAGTCGGCTCGGTGTTTTTGTTATCGAAGACAACAGTTATCTTCGGCAGACGCTGGAAGATCTGCTCCGGTACTTTCAGTTTGGCCGCGTCGCCACGGCCAAGGACGGCGAAGAAGCCATCGACTATATGAAGACGCTCGGCAGCGCCGGCAGCATCATCGCGCCCGATATCATTATTTCCGATCTGGTGATGTCGCCGATCAACGGCTTGCTGTTCCTGCGCTGGACCCGCACCGCCAAGGAATCCAGCAACCGAATGGTTCCCTTCATCATGCTCAGCGGGGCCGCAGACGAGGCTTACGTCAATTCTGCGCGCGATCTCGGCTGCACGGAATTCCTGGCCAAGCCGTTTTCGGCGGGGTCCGTCTACAACCATCTGCTCAAGGTCATCGAACAACCGCGCCAGTTCGTCACCACGACGAAATACTTCGGACCCGACCGGCGCAGGAAAAAACTGGAAGCGCCGGGCAAGGAACGGCGCCTAAAAGACGACGCCGAGGTCACCATCGTTTATTCCCAGGACAAGGTGGTGAAACCGGAAGCCCCCAGCGACGTCTGGTATTTCCGCCTGCCCAACACGCTGAAGGAAAAAGCCGGCGGCGCCGGATTCAAGGGGGCCGCCCAGATGCCCGTTGAATTGTTGGAGGAGGCCGAACAGCAACTGGAACGCGCGGCGCTCGACTTCACCACTTGGGCGCGGGATTACGTGGCGAGACTGGGCAGCTTGTGCAGTCAGGCGCTGGAGAGCGATGTGGAAGGCGGGCGCGGCAAGTTCTTTGGCGAAATCAACCTGCTGGCCTTGGAACTCAGAGGTCAGGGCGGCACTTTCGGGTATCCGCTGATTTCTACCTTCGGCAAGATGCTCTACGATGCGACTACGGAAGGTTGCCGCGAGGACGATCACGCTGTCGAGATCGTCAAGGCGCACATCGACGCCATGGGTGCTGTGCTCAGGGAAAAAGTCTCCGGCGATGGCGGCAAGATCGGCCGAGCCTTGTTGGCGTCCTTGAAGAAAGCCATCGAAACCAAGGAAGACATCGTCGAATAAGGCTCTTCAACCGGCCTTGTCCATCCGTCTTAGTCCGCCCGATTTACGCATCCGTTTGGCGAGTTTCCTCGATTAACAAATCCACCACAGCGACCAGCGCTTTGTTTTGCCCGGCGCCGCGCTTGATGGCTGCTTCATAGGCCGCCAGTTGCCGGTGGCCGCTGGTGCCGGTCTTCAAGATCGTGCGCAAGTGATCGATTCCCTTTACGCAGCCAAGGGCTTCGGCGTCTTCACGAACCAGGTCGATGATTTCTTCCAGCAATTCACGGCAGGGCACGATTTCGCCCCGGCCGAAATCCACCAGCCCTTCGTCGAGACCGTAGCGCTGGGCGCGCCAGCGGTTTTCGGCGATCAGCATGGGCGCGTACTGCCGCCAGCGCTGGTTGTTGGTCTTCAGCCGGTACAGCATACGAAGCAGGCACATGAACAGGGCCGCCACGGCGACGGCGTCGTCGATGCGCGTACAGACATCGGTGATGCGCATTTCCAGGGTCGGGAAGCTGTGGCTGGGGCGGATATCCCACCACAGCTTGCTGGCGTCCTCGATCAGGCCGGCGTTGACCAGGGCGTCCACATGGCGCTGGAATTCGGGCCAGGATTCGAAGGCATTGGGCAGCCCTGTGCGGGGCAGTTCGTCAAACACGCTTAGCCGGTAAGACTTGAGGCCCGTGTCCTCGCCCTGCCAGAACGGCGAAGAGGTTGAAAATGCCAGTAAATGCGGCAGGAAATAGGTGACCTGGTTCATCAGGTCGAGGCGCAGCTCATCGTTGTCGATGCCGACATGAACATGCATGCCGCAGATCATCAGCCTGCGGACGACCGTTTGCAGGTCGTGGGCGATCACCTCATAGCGTTTTCTTTTGGTGCGGCTTTGCTCCTGCCAGCGGGAAAACGGGTGTGTCGAGGCGGCGATGGGGGCCAGGCCGTATTCATCGGCGACCTCGGCGACGATGCTGCGCATCTGCGAAAGGTTTTTTCGCGCTTCGGCGATGTCGGTGGAAATTTCGGTGTTGACCTCGATCTGGGCCTTCAGGAACTCATGCGCCACCAGGCCCTTGATATGCTTCTGGCAGGTCTTGAACAGGGCTTCGGGCGGGTCGCTGGCGACGTCCCGGGTTTCCTTATCGACCAGCAGGTATTCTTCTTCGATGCCGATGGTGAAAGAGGGGGCTGAAAGCGCCACGTTCAGTACTCCTGTACCTGATGCAATCCGTCAATCCGGAGAATTTCTCCCATCACGTCGGCCAGGATATCCGCCCAGCGCTTAATGCCGTTCCGGTCGCGGACCTGATCCTGGTTGATCTCGATGACACAGTTGGCCAGGCCCGCAGAACTCCCGTGCAGATTAAGCGTATAGGCCAGATCGCGGCCCGAATAAGGTTCGTTGTCGCCGACATGCAGGCCGTGTGCGGCCAGTTTTTTGATCAGCGGTTTGGCGATGCGCGGGTCGCGGTTCCACAACACGCCGACATCCCAGGGCCGGTGATCGTCGCCGAATTCGGGGCAGAAGCTGTGAATGGAAAACAGCGCCGGGGGTGTGCCGCGCCGCCACAGGTGGGCCAGGGCTTCGTGAATGGCGTCATGGTAGGGCTCGAAGAATGTCGAAACGCGCCCTGCCTGGGCCTCTTCCGACAGGCCCTGGTTGCCGGGGATGACTGTCTCGTCGCTGATTTCGGGGATCGATTGCGGATGGCCCGGCGGCCGGTTGACGTCAATCACAAGCCGCGAATATCCGGCCAGAACGGCCTGCGCGTCCAGGCGGGCGGCCAACAGGCGGGTGATATGGGCCGCGCCGATGTCGTAGGCGATGTGGCGTTCGAAATGGGCCGCATCCAGGCCCAGCTTATCCATCGCCGAAGGCACCGCCCGCCCGGCATGGTCGCAGACCAGTTGCAGGGCGGCCTGACCGTCTTCGTTGACGGCTTCGAAAACCGGCGGGTCCTCGGGACCGATGAGGGAGGTGGGCGGAACGATTTCATCCATGCGGAAAGTATAGCCGCAATGCGTATTATTCTACCACTCGCCGGTATTCCCCATGGAAAGCCACGGCTCTGCGGGTGTCAGGGCATCGCCCTTTTGCAGCAGTTCGATGGAGATGCCGTCGGGTGAACGGACAAAGGCCATGCGACCGTCCCGGGGCGGGCGATTAATGATGATGCCGGCATCCATCATCCGCTGGCAGGCCTCGTGGATGTCATCGACGGCGAAGGCCAAATGGCCAAAGTTGCGCCCGCCGGTGTATTCCTCGGGATCCCAGTTGTAGGTCAGCTCGACCTCGGCATCCGGGGTTTCATTGGCGGCCAGGAAAATCAGTGTGAACCGCCCGGCCTCGTTGTCCTTGCGACGGGTTTCCTTGAGCCCCAGCGTGTTGAAGAAGTCCAGCGTCGCATCGACGTCGCTGACCCGGATCATGGTGTGCAGATATTTCAATGGTTCGTCCTCTCCGATGTGTTCCTGTTACCAGTGGATTTAGCATATTCGCATCTATTGGGCCACCATCCCGCAGGCGGATATGGGGGCTGGTAATTCCGCGCCGGAGGGGTACAAGAAAGGGAATAAAAAATCGGATGCCAAAAGATCAGGGAGACGACCTTGAACACCCCGCCACCTGAATTCCCAGTCGAATACGAAGTCCGGGACGGTATCGCCGTCATTACCCTCAACAGGCCGCCGGTCAATGCGCTGGGCCAGGCCGTCCGCAAGGGCGTAGCCGACGCGATTGAATGTGCGGCGGACGATGACGCGGTCACTGCCGTGGTGCTGATCGGCGAGGGCCGGTGTTTCTGCGGCGGCGCGGATATCCGGGAATTCGGTGAAACGCCGGTCCCGCCGTCGCTGCCGGACGTCATTGCCGTGATCGAAGCTTCGCCGAAGCCGGTCGTCGCCGCGCTGCATGGTGTTGCCTTCGGCGGCGGGTTCGAATTGCCGCTGGGCTGTCATTACCGTGTTGGCGCGCCGTCGGCCCGGATGGCGTTGCCGGAAGTCACGCTGGGCCTCATTCCGGGTGCCGGC
>JACNJX010000107.1 GCA_014382345.1 Alphaproteobacteria bacterium | reverse complement strand
TCCCAGTGTGGCTGATCATCCTCTCAGACCAGCTACTGATCGTCGCCTTGGTGAACCGTTACTCCACCAACAAGCTAATCAGACGCGGGACCATCCAAGGGTGGCCGAAGCCTTTCTCCCTGAGGACGTATGCGGTATTAGCCATCGTTTCCAATGGTTATTCCCCGCCCCTGGGCAGGTTCCCACGCGTTACTCACCCGTTCGCCACTAAGGTATCCGGAGCAAGCTCCGGGCCTTCGTTCGACTTGCATGTGTTAGGCATGCCGCCAGCGTTCGTTCTGAGCCAGGATCAAACTCTCAAGTTAAATTCCTGTGCCCCGCAAGCGGGGCATAGGGAACTTCGAGAGCTGTCCTATGCACATTTTTGGTTTAACAAAAAGATGCACAATATGGACAGATCTTGGAGTGTCGAAATCAATCGACGACCGCCGCCTGCGCATCCCTTCTAAGAACGTATCAACAATGTCAAAGAGCAAGAAAGGAAATTCACCCCCGGCCAAAAAAGTCACCGGCTGTGAACTCCCGCGAGCGAGGTTCTACTCGTCGCCAGATTGGATGTCAAATACTAAAATGCAGAAGAGAGAATTATATTTCAAAACCCCAAAATAAACAAGGATTCCCTCACTTTTAGAGTCGTTCGAAGGGGGGATTCCGGGGCTTCGTAAAAACTTTTTTTTGCATCCGTTGAGTAAAATTTAGAGACTCTTTTGCATTTTTCAAGGCGATTAAGCCTTTCAACTCCCCTCAGGGGCGCAGTTCCGCCCGGAAACATACACTTTCATGAACCGGTCCAGGTCCGCAGGCGAGCGAAACATGACCTTCAGGTTGACCTCAAGCGCATCCGCTTTAACGCCCCCGCTGGTTCCAGCTTTCTCACTTAAGGAAAGAACGCGCCACTCCTCGGCGCAATTATCCGCCAGCCAACCTTCGAGATCAGGGACCTCCTTTGCAGGTT
Source organism: Alphaproteobacteria bacterium (assembly GCA_014382345.1). GTDB lineage: Bacteria > Pseudomonadota > Alphaproteobacteria > Rhodospirillales > Casp-alpha2 > Casp-alpha2. The sequence goes on along the minus strand of JACNJX010000107.1, from coordinate 9,859 downwards.
GATAGATGGTGCCGTAAAAAACCGGCCCCCCTGCCTCGATCTGCCCCGGAATCTGGGGTCCTTTATTACCGTTGTTTTCTTCTTCGCCGTTTTCCACTGCCCGTTATTCCTCTGTCGTTCTTGAGGGGATGACAAAAACAGTGTGCACGCCGTATGTTTTCGGCATGTGTACATAACGTTAATTTTTGTAGGGGAATTGTAATGGGGACACTGCATTGTTCTCTGTTATATCCCTGAATCAAAAACCTGGGCATTCCCGGTCATTGTTCTTTAACCCGCCGTTGGTATAGGTTTGTCTTTGGCGGGAGCGCCGGTGAACAGGCCAGAGAACAAAAACGCCCCGCCGCCTGTTTTCCAGGAGAAGCCGCCATGTCCACAACAACGCCCCGCCTGCTGGCCCCCGGTCTTGTCGTCGCCCTCATCGCCCTGTCGCTTGGCAACACCGCCTGCGCGCCGCGCAAACCCCATACCGCATCATCCGGCGCGCCGGGCTCCAATCAAGAGACGCCCGCCTCAAACGCCGCCGGCGCGGGCCCATCCAAACAGAGCGCGCCGATCGAATTCGCCGATATTCCCGTGCCCAAGGGCCGCAAGATCAACGTCGACAAGACGATGGTGGTCGGAACCGACGTCTGGTTCGGCCAGTTGACCTACGACACCAACTATGCCGCCGAAGCCATGTTCAATTTCTATCACAAGCAACTGCCGGGGTACGGCTGGAACAAGATCACCGCCGTGCGCGCGCAAACCAGCTTCATGACCTATACCCGTGAAAACCGTGTCATGACCATCGCCATTACGCCTAACCGCATTCTCGGCACCGAAGTCACCATTACCGTGTCGCCCAGGGAATCGCAGAGGGAACAGGCCCAACCCGCCAGCCCGCCGGCCCTTGCGCCCGCCCCCGGCCCGGCGCCGGTCACGGGAACACAACTCGCACCCCCTCCGTTAACGCCTCCAACAACGAGATAATCCAATCATGAAAGACGTAGTCATTATCGATGGGGTGCGAAGCCCGATCGGAAAATTCGGGGGTGGCCTGTCTTCCGTGCGCCCCGACGATCTGCTGGCCGATGTCTTGAAGGCGCTGGTCGAGCGTACCGGCATCGATGCCGGCCTGCTGGACGATATCTATGCCGGGTGCGGCAACCAGGCCGGCGAGGACAACCGCAATGTGGCCCGCATGTCGTCGCTGCTCGCCGGATTCCCGGCGGACATTCCCGGCGTTACCGTCAACCGCAACTGCGCGTCCGCGCTCGAAGCCGTCAACCAGGGCGCCAAGGCGATCATCGCCGATGAGGGCCGGGTGTTTATCGGATCGGGCGTCGAGTCCATGAGCCGCGCGCCGTGGAGCATGTCCAAGCCCGACCGGGTGCCGACCTTCGCCGCGCCGAAAATGTGGGACACCACCGTCGGCTGGCGGTTCAACAACCCGAAAATGGACGAGATGTATCCCATCATCAGCCTCGGCGAGACGGCGGAGAACATCGCTGACGAAATGCAGATCACCCGCCAAGACCAGGACGCCTTCGCCGTGGAAAGCCATCGCCGCGCCATCGACGCCATCAACGCCGGGCGCTTCAAGGACGAAATCGTGCCGATCCACGTACCCGGACGGAAGGGCGAAACCATCGTCGACACCGACGAGCACCCGCGCTACCGCAAAGACAACGGACACTATGAACTGGACACTTCGCCGGAAGACATGGCCAAGCTGAAGCCCGCCTTCCGCAAGGACGGAACCGTCACCGCCGGAAATTCCAGCGGCATCAACGACGGGGCGTCCGCCGTGCTGATGATGGACGCGGACAAGGCCCAGGAGCTCGGCCTCAAGCCGATGGTGCGCTGGCTCGCTTCCGCCACCGCCGGCGTCGATCCCGGCGTCATGGGCTACGGCCCTGTGCCGGCGACGGAAAAGCTTTTGAAACGGCTGGGCTTGAGCATTGACGATATCGGCCTGATCGAACTCAACGAGGCTTTCGCCGCCCAATCCATCGGCTGCATTCGCCGCTTGGGACTGAATCCCGAAATCACCAACGTCAACGGCGGGGCCATCGCGCTCGGCCATCCGACGGGCTCTTCCGGTGCACGCATCCTGACCACTCTGATGCATGAGATGAAACGCCGCGCCCCCGATATGCCCCGGCCTTACTATGGGCTGGCGACGCTGTGCGTCGGCGTCGGCCAGGGGGTGTCGACCATCGTCGAATGGATCGGTGACGATGACTGATGCGGACAAAGACAGGCCGCTGTCGGGCATGCGGGTGACGGGGCTCGAGCAGTACATCGCCGGTCCCTACTGCACCATGCTGTTGGCCGACGCAGGCGCCGAGGTCATCAAGATCGAACGCCCCGGGTCCGGCGACCCCCGCCGCCACATGCCGCCGTTCGCCGAAAAGGACGGCGTCAAAAAAGGCGCCGGGTTCATGGGCTATAACCGCAACAAGAAGAGTCTGGCGCTGGATCTGCGCGACCCGCGCGGCAAGGAGGTCTTCCGCAAACTGGTGGCGACATCGGACGTGGTGGTGGAAAACCTGCGCCCCGGCTCCATGACCAAACAGGGCCTCGGCCACCGCGAGATGCGCGACATGAACCCCCGGCTGGTGTGGGCGATCATTTCCGGCTTCGGGCGGCTCGACGGCCACCGCGGCCCCTACTCCGACCGCCCGGCCTTCGACATCGTCGCCGAGGCCATGAGCGGCATGATGAACCTGGTCGGTTACGAGGACAAACCGCCGAGCTGGACCGTCTACGGCATGGCCGACATTATCTCCGGTATCATGGCGGCTTACGGCGTCATGCAGGCGCTGTTGATGCGCGAGAGAACGGGCGTTGGCCAGATGGTCGACTCGGCGATGATGGACAACCTGCTGTCCATTAATGAAACCATGGTGACACTGTTTTCCGTCGCCGGTCAGGAACAGAAACGCGGCGTGCCGACGGTGTTCTTCCCGCGCGGCGCTTATGAAACCAAGGACGGCTATCTGGCCGTACACGTTCCCGACAACATCATCTGGAAACGGTTCTGCGAGACCATGAACCGCCCGGACCTGATCGACGATGAGCGCTCCGCCACCAGCCCGGCGCGTGCCGCCAACCATGAATTCCTCGACCCCGTCATCAAGGACTTCCTGGCGACCATGACCCGGGATGAGGCGGTGGAAGCCTTCAACGCCAACGGCGTTCCTGTGGCCCCGGTCTATGATGCCCAAGATGTCTTCAACGACCCCCATGTCGAAGCCCGTGGCCTTCTGATGCCCATCGACGATCCCGAGGTCGGTACCTACCGCTTCGCGCGCACGTCGCCGATGCTGGAAAGCAATGCCGAGCTTCCGCGCAATCCCGCGCCCGCACTGGGCCAGCACACGCGGGAAATTCTTGAAGGCATGCTGGACTATTCGTCCGCCGACGTGGACGCGCTCCGCGACGACGGCGTCGTCGAAACGGGGGAAGAATAGCGGCGCAAAAAAAGACCCCGGACGGTGTAGGCCGCCCGGGGCAATCAGTCCCCTTTCCCCCTCAAAAGGCCTCTCAATCCATTGAGGCTATTCCATCACCGTCGCTTCGCAGAACTGGCGGCGGCGCTTCAGCTTGCCGCACATGGACTTGGCCTCGCCGGCGCTTTCAAACGGGCCGGCCTTGAGCCGGTAATAGGTACCCTTGCGGCCCAGGTTGACCTTGGTGATCTTGTGGTCCAGATCGCCGATCAGGTTCTTGTGGGCGCGCCGGATCTGGGCCCAGCCCCTATCCGCACTCTTACGCGTGCGGAAGGATGCCAAATGAATGGCGGGGCTGGGTCCTGTTGATTTTTGCATCCTCACCGGCTGGCCCGGCTGGGCGGCGGGGGACGTCTGAGCCACCGGGGCCCTCTCGGGCTGTTTGGGCTGCATCACCAGTTCGATGGCCTGGCGTTCCTTGGCGTATTCGTCGGAACCGATGTAGCCGGTATCGCGAAGCTGTTCCAGGCGGCGCACCGAATCGGCAGCTTCCATCAGGCCATGCGGTGGAGCCTTCGGATTGGCGACGACGACCGGCGCCGACGGCATCAGGGCATCCAGGATCATGTTGCGTTCAGCCGCGTGCTGGGTCACCGAAATGGCCCGCATCTCAAGCGCCCGGCCGATGGCGCGAAGGCGGCCCGTGATCTGTTCCGTGGACGGCACCGGCCGGTCCAGGCCAGCCGATGGCGGCGGTGCGGTCAGCGGCAGCAGAGCGCCGATGTTGGCGCGGCGGCGCGAATTGAATTCCTGTTGTGTCAGCAGTCCCTGGTCCCTGAGCGCCCGGATCGTGGCGAAGCGGGAAATCACGTTGGAGTCGCCGCCGGCGAACTTGCCGATGGATGGAACCGACGGCAGCGCCGCACCCGAACGCGGCATCGGAGCCGACATCTGCGGCGGGCGGCCCAACATGGCCGACGTGCTGGGGGCCGAGGAAACTTTTGGGGTATGCGGCACCGGAGCCGTCATGGCAGACGGGCCACCTCGTGTGCCGGCGGCACCGATGGCGCCGGTAACATCGCCACTGTCCAGCAGCGACAGATTGACGCTGGCGATCTGCGAGGCCGGCCTGGTCGAAATATTGCTCCAGACGACGAACTGCTGGGATTCGTCAGGCCGGATCGCCAGCACGGCCTCGTACATTTCCCGCGCCTTGGTAAGCTGGCCGGTGTTCTGATAGAGAATCCCGGCGCCTAAAAGCGCGTGAATGTCTTTCGGATTTCGCTTCAGGGCTCTCTGGAAGTTTCCTTCCGCCGCGACGTAGTTGCCCTTGGCCAGATTGGCGATGCCGAGCTCCGCCTCGTCGTTGCTCTTGAACGGGTTCGAGGCCCAGAACGAGCCTTGCATGAGTTCGCCCTGAAAGAAACTACAGGCGCCCAGCCCGGCGGAAAGCAATACCACCGAGGCAACGCGCCTGATCTTCCCTGTTATTGCCACGCTCACGGCACCTGTCACGCCTGCCCCCCAAACCACTAGGTATGGTAGCTACCACTAGGTATTGTAGCCGGTTTCATGCACACATACTAATCTTTGACAGGTAAATCGCAACAGGTAATTGCCGGATAAGCACCGGTTTGAAGGCCTTTGGGCCCAGAAAAGCCCAGGAAAAGCCTGCGAAACCCCTATCAATCCAGACGGATGACGATTTTCGCGCCTTGGGCCGGAATTTCAACCGCTGCATCCTCGAATCGGGGTGGACCGAAGAAAGCGACGGCGCCGTTGGAGAATCCGAAATCTTCCATCGGCAGGCCGAAGAATATCTGATCGAATTCGCCGTTGGAATTTTCGTCATGGAAGACGGCGAGCGCGTAGCGTCCGGGGGCTAGTCCCGAGAACACAGCGACGGCGCGGTTCCTGGAAATGGCGACACGTGCTCCATCAAGACGACCGTCCTTGTCCGGAAAGGTTTCCGGAGTGTCATAGAGCCCGAAATGCAAAAGGCCGTCATTGGAACGAATGCCCAGCACCTCGACCGTAAGCTCGGCGGCGGACGACACCCCCGGCATCGCCACCAGAGCCGCCGCGATCAACAAGGCCACGCGCAGGGCCGTCATCTCAGGGACATCTCCATATAAAGGACATCGTCCATCGGGTTGTCGTAATAGGCGGGGATTTCAACGAACCCGAGGGAGCGGTAGAGCGTGCGCGCCGCATCCATGAAATCGAGGGTGTCCAGGGAGAGCGTCTCGAAGCCCGCGGCCTGAGCGGCCTCGAGGGCCCGAACGGCCAGCTCCCGGCCCAGCCCGGAGCCTCGCCAGGGCGGGCGCACGTAAAGGCGTTTGACCTCGCCCCGGTTTTTCTGCTCCGGCGTATCGTCCAGGGGCCGGAGCCCAACGACAGCGGCGGCCCTGTCCCCGTCGGTGGCAAGGAACAGGCAACCCCTGGGCGGCGCGTAACACCCCGGCAGGGTAGCGAGTTCTTCCTCGAAGCCCTGGAAACAGAGATCGACGTTGATGGCGGCTTGGTATTCCTCGAACAGCTCGCGCACGATGGCCATATCCGCGGGGCCATTGGCCTTACGGATCCGGGCCTGCGTCACAGCGCCTCTTCGACGGCCTTCCCCAGTTCCGCCGTCGTCGCCTTGCCGCCCATGTCGGGGGTCTTGACGTCGCTGTCCTTGAGCACCGTTTCAATCGCCGTGACGATACCCGCCGCAGCCTCTTCCTGGCCCATGTGCTCCAGCATCATCGCCGCCGACCAGATCTGGCCGATCGGGTTGGCGATGCCCTGGCCCGCGATGTCCGGCGCGGAGCCGTGCACGGGTTCGAAACAGGATGGGAAATCGCCTTCAGGGTTGAGGTTGGCGCTGGGCGCGATGCCGATGGTGCCGGTCACCGCCGGACCAAGGTCGGACAGGATATCGCCGAACAGGTTGGAGCCGACAACGACACCGAAGCGGTCCGGGTTGAGCACAAAATGGGCTGTCAGGATATCGATGTGATACTTGTCGGTTTCGATGTCCGGGTATTCGGCGCGAATGACTTCGAAGCGTTCATCCCAGTACGGCATCGAATGGATGATACCGTTGGATTTGGTCGCAGACGTGACCTTCGTTTTGCCTGTCTTTTTCGCCAGTTCAAAAGCGTAGCGCATGATCCGGTCGGTACCACGACGCGAAAAGATGCTTTGCTGGACCACGAATTCCTCCTCCGTGCCAGCGTACATACGCCCGCCGATTTCGGAATATTCGCCTTCGTTGTTTTCCCGCACGACCCAGAAATCAATATCGCCCGGCTCGCGCCCGGCCAACGGACAGGGCACGCCTTCCAGCAAGCGCACGGGGCGCAGGTTGACGTATTGCTGGAATTCACGGCGGATGGGAATCAACAACCCCCACAGCGAAACATGGTCCGCCACGCCGGGAAAACCAACCGCGCCCAGAAGGATGGCATTGTGATCCTTGATCTCCTCAAGGCCGTCTTCCGGCATCATCGCGCCCTTGTTGTGGAAGCGCTCGCAGCTCCAGTCTTTTTCATCCCAGGTGCAGGCGAAGTCGTACTTGCGGCCGGCGGCTTCCAGTACCCGGATGGCTTCGGGCACCACTTCGTTACCGATTCCATCTCCCGGAACCACGGCGATCTTGTAGGCGTTGGTCGTCATCAATGCTTCCTTAAAAATGTTACTTAGTATTTTTTAGCTGTTTGTTTAGCTCCGGCGAATGCCGAAACAGTTGTCGAATGTATCGAGCCCGACCTTAGGGTAATAATCCATTCCGTCCGGCGCCGAAAGCAACATCAGTGTAATTTTATCACCGCCGGAGGCCTCCTTGGACCGCCGGATCAGCTCCTTGCCGATGCCCTGGTGCTGGCAGTCCCGGTCCACCGCCAGACACGACAGGTAACAGCAGTAGGCGAAATCCGTCAGCGACCGGGCCACGCCCAGCAGCCTGCCGTCCTTGTCCCTGGCGGTCACGATCAGGGACGCGTTATCGACCATGCCCTGGATGATGTCCGGCTTATCCACGGGACGGCGTGCTTCCAGGCCCGAACGTTTCAAAATGTCGGTGAATTCATCGGCGGCGAGAGTGTCTTCAATGGCAAAGATGATGGTCATTCGTGTTACCCGTCGAAATGGATGTTGATGCGGCGGTTGTGCTTGCCCTTGTTTTCGATCTTACCGACGCGCAGCCGGCCAATCTCTCCGGTGCGGGCGACATGGGTGCCGCCGCAGGGTTGCAGGTCGACGCCGGGCATTTCCATCAGCCGCACACGGCCGGAGCCACGCGGCGGCTGTACCGACATGGTGCGCACCAGGTCGGCGCTTTCATCCATTTCCTGATCCGTGATCCAGCGTGCCGTCATGGCATGGTCTTCCTCCACCAGACGGTTGAGGTCGGCCGCGATCTGTTCCTTGTCGAGCGTGGTGTCCGGCAGGTCGAAATCCAGCCGGCCTTTTTCCGCGCCGATGGAGCCGCCGGTAACGCCGCCATCGACGACGGCGCACAGCAAATGCAGGGCCGTGTGCATGCGCATGTGGGCAAAGCGGCGGTCCCAGTCGATCTCGGCGGTGACGGTCTCGCCGACCGACAAGGCCGGTGCGCCGTCGGCTGGAACATGACAATGTCCACCGTTGGTCCTGGACGTGACCGTATCGACAATGGCGACTTCGCGCCCGTCGGCGGCTTTAAGGATCCCCGTGTCGCCGGGCTGTCCACCACCAGCGGCGTAGAACACGGTTCGATTCAGTTGAATGCCGACTTCGTCCACGGCGGTCACGGTGGCTTCGCAGGTTCTGGCGTAGGCGTCTTCGCGGAAAATTTCTTCTGTCATAATTCCCAATTTCTAAATCCTGATGGCAAACTATCCAACCAAAGGGATATAAAATCAAATCGCCGTCACCATGTTTGTAGAGGGGCGTATTTCAAATCTCTCCCAACAGCCAAGGGAACCCGGTGGAAATCGGAGAATGTCCATGCATTCATATCCAAAGGAACTGGAAGAACTTTGTACGCTGCCCGATGGACGGGTCGTGTGCCTACGCCCGATCCGGCCGGAGGATGAGCCGGAACACTACGACCTGTTGGCCAAATCTTCCCCATCGGACCGCCGTTTTCGTTTCTTCGCATCGGTCAACACCATTTCACAAGAGGCCATGGACCGTTTCACCCATATCGATTACGACCGTGAAATGGCCTTTATCGCCTGCACCGAAACCGACGGCGGCGGACATGAAACCCTTGGCGTGGTGAGAACCATTAACGACGACAGCGGAACGGAGGCCGAGTTTGCCATCATTATCCGTTCGGATATCAAGCACCAGGGTCTTGGCCATGCGTTGATGGGAAAAGCCATCCGGTATTGTGGTGAACGCGGCATATCACGGCTGATGGGCCAGATCCTGGCCGACAACACACGGATGCTCAATTTCGCCCGTAAAGAGGGCTTCAAGGCCACCATGAACCTGGGAGAAGGGGTCTATGATATCACCCTTGATCTTCAATCTTAAGTAACGCCTCTGAGAAAAGCCCCCGGTCGGCGTTTCCACCGGACAGGACCAGCCCGACCTTTTTCCCGGCCATCGCCTCCTTCTCCTGCATCAGGGCCGCCAGCGGGGCCGCGCCCGCGCCTTCGGCGACATTATGGGTATCGGTGAAATAGTGTCCCATGGCGGCGAGGATTTCATCGTCGCCGACCCGGACGATCCGCTCGGCGCCGTTCCGGATGACCTCGAACGCCCCGGCATCCGGCGTGCGGCACGCCATGCCGTCGGCGATGGTGTCGCCGGAATTGGTCGATACCGGTTTTCCGGCATCCATGGACAGCGCATAACACGGCGCGTTATCGGCCACCACGCCGACGATTTTTGTCACCACGCCGAGGGCGTCACGGGCCGCGATCATGCCGGAAATACCGGACCCCATGCCGATCGGCACATAGACCGTATCCAAATCCGGCTCGGCGCGAAGCATCTCCAGCGCATAGGTGCCGACACCGGCGATCAGCCAGGGATGATAGGACGGAATCTTGGTGAGCCCCTTTTCTCCGGCCAACTGGTCCACCTGTTCATAGGCTTCCTGGAAGTCTTCGCCGTGTTCGATCAATTCCGCGCCGAACGCCCGCATCGCAGCGTTTTTCTCCGGGTTGTTGCCGAACGGCACTAGCACCGTCGCCGATAGCCCCACCTTGGCCGCCGCCAGGGCGATGCTCTGGCCATGGTTGCCGCGCGTCGCCGTAATGACGCCGGGACAATCGGGCTGGTCCTGTTTCAGCCGGGTCATGTAATTCAACCCACCGCGCCCCTTGAAGGCCCCGATGGGGGCGTGTTTTTGGTGCTTGACCCAATCGTCCGCGCCCGCGCGCGCCGCCAGCCGCGGCCAGCGGATCCTCGCCGTCGACGTCATATTGGCCGCCCCGATATCGGCC
>JACNJX010000073.1 GCA_014382345.1 Alphaproteobacteria bacterium | reverse complement strand
GGCACTCCAGCCCTCGGACGAGATGTCCATGGGCGAGGTGTGCGAGCGCCTGGATGGCGCTCGGGCGGCAGGCGAAGGCAAGCAGGAACCGCTAGACGGGTGTGAAGGCGCGGCTTGCTACCAGCGCCGGCGTGTGGCTGGAGCGCACGACGCGTTGCAGGTTGGAGCCAAGGTGCAGTTTGGCGAAGTCGGCGGCCTCGCCGCGCTTGCCGACAACGATCAGATCGGCGTCCGTTTCGAACTCCTGGATGGTTTCCAGGATGTCGCCGTTACGAAGCCTGGTGGAAACCTCCTTGATGCCAGCGGTGTGCAGGCGTTCCTTGGCTTCCTCCAGGATCATCCGGCCCCGCTTCTGTGACAGCTTGGCCTTTTGCGCATCCAGATCGGCCAGTTCTTCCAGCAGCGCCGTTCGCGCGCCGAGCCCGATGTTGCCGCTCAGGTTGGCCGGTTCACTGGACACGTCGCGGCGGCCAAGAACATGCAGGATTTCAACGGACGCGTCGGTGCGCCCGGCGACCCATGCGGTGTGCTCACAGACGCTTTCAGAATAGTCCGATCCGTCGATCAGGGCGATAAGTTTGGTCATGGCTCTTCCTCAGTGTCCCATAAGGCGCTCCAGCGCGCCCGGTTTATCGTGTATGGCAAGTTCATCGACGATGGTCTCGCTCGCTTCATTCAGGCCGATGGTCTCGACGTCGGCGCCTTCGCGGCGGAATTTCAGGATCACCGAATCGAGTGCGGCGACGCTGGAAATATCCCAGATATGCGCGCGGCTGACGTCGATGGTGACTTTTTCCAGGGCTTCCTTGAAGTCGAAGGCGGCGGTGAATTCAGACGCCGACGCGAAGAACAGCTGTCCTTCGATCAGGTACGTGCGCGCCGTGCCGTCGTCCGACAGCGAGGAGGTGACGCGGAAGATCTGGGCGATCTTCCACGAGAAGAATATCCCCGACAGCAAAACCCCGACAAGCACGCCGATGGCCAGGTTGTGGGTGGCGACGACGCCGATGACGGTGGCCACCATGACGAGGCTTGAGGAGCGCGGGTGGGTCTTGAGGTCCTTGATCGACGACCAGCTGAAGGTACCGATCGAAACCATGATCATAATGGCGACCAGCGCCGCCATGGGAATGCCTTTGACCCAATCGCCCAGCACCACGATCATGAACAGCAGGAAGACGCCGGCGCAAAACGTCGAAAGCCGCCCCCGGCCGCCGGATTTAACATTGATAATCGACTGGCCGATCATCGCGCACCCGGCCATGCCGCCGATGAAGCCGGTCGCCGTGTTGGCGATGCCCTGGCCGATGCATTCGCGGTTCTTGTTGCTGGTGGTGTCGGTCAGGTCGTCGACGATGGTCGCCGTCATCAGCGATTCCAGCAGGCCGACCGCCGCCACGGCCGCCGAATAGGGAAGGATAATCAACAGGGTATCGAGATTGAGCGGTATTTCCGGGATCAGGAACACCGGCAATGTAGAGGGCAGTTCCCCCATGTCGCCGACGGTGCGCACATCGAGGCCGAGCACCATGGCGATAGCGGTCAGGCCGATGATGCAGATCAACGGTGACGGCACGGCTTTGGTCAGGTACGGGAACAGGTAGATGATGGCGAGTCCACCCGCGACCATCAGGTAGGTCAGGGATGGCACGTTAATCAGTTCCGGCAGTTGCGCCATGAAAATCAGGATGGCCAGCGCATTGACGAAGCCCGTCATCACCGAGCGCGAGACGAATCGCATGACGTTGCCCAGCCGAAGGGCGCCGGCGATGATCTGCAGCAGGCCTGCGAGCACCGTCGTCGCCAACAGGTATTGCAGTCCATGATCCTTGACCAGCGTCACCATCAGGACGGCGGTGGCGGCGGTGGCGGCGGAAATCATGCCTGGGCGTCCGCCGGCAATGGCGGTGACGACGGCGATGGAGAACGAGGCATATAGCCCGATCTTGGGATCGACGCCGGCGATGATCGAAAACGCGATGGCCTCCGGGATCAGGGCCAGGGCGACGACAAGCCCGGCCAGCACATCGCCCCGGACGTTGCCGAACCATTCGGACCGGAGCCTAAACAACAGATCAATATTCAAAGGGGCTCTCCAAGCGGGCTTCGCGCCACAGGAGGGCGGGAATAGTTTCGAGGGGTGGGAGGGAAGCCGGGTCCAAAGTCAAAACGGACTTGGAAACAACGAGTTACATAGAAAACAAGACATCTAAGGGCGTGCCAAAAAATGCTGCACTGCAACATAGGCCTGAATATAGTTTTTCCGGACCGGAAGGCAAGGGCTTTCATTTCCCTTTGTCCGCCATATTTAACGTCCGCCAATTTATACATATAATATATGTTATTAGAATATATACTACATTTAAATTGACGTAGAATAAAATTTAATACATATTCTCCTCGTTCTTTAGGCCGCCCCGAGGATCAGGATTGGCGCGGCTGATTTATTTGAAGCCAGGAGGCACTATGGTTTTGCAGGTTTTTACCGCTAACAGGGTATGCGACGGCATCGTCGTGTTCCTGGCTGAAGACGGGAATTGGACAACGTCCCTTGAGGAATGCCGCGTCATTGGGGACGGGGGCGCGTTGAAGCAGGCGATGGCTACGGCGGAAAAGGCTGCGGAATACGCCGTCGTTGCCGATCCTTATCTGATTGACGTCATCGAAGAAAACGACGCCATCCGTCCGATTCGGTACCGCGAACGCATTCGCGCCTACGGGCCGCCCATCCATCCGGATTTTGCCAAGCAGGCAATCCCTGCGGCCACAGGGCTTTGAGGAAACGATAGAGATGTATCATTACGACGAACTGGACCAGCGTCTGGTCGATGAACGGGTCGAGCAGTTCCGCGATCAGGTGACGCGCCGAATTGCCGGAGAGATCACCGAGGACGAATTCAAGCCGCTTCGCCTGATGAACGGACTGTATTTGCAGCTTCACGCCTATATGCTCAGGATCGGAATCCCCTATGGGGTGCTGTCGTCGGTGCAGCTTCGCAAGCTTGCCCATATCGCGCGCACCTACGACCGCGGCTACGGCCATTTCACCACCCGCCAATGCCTGCAACTCAACTGGCCGAAGCTGGAGGAGGCCCCGCATATCCTAGCCGAACTGGCGGAAGTTCAGATGCATGCCATCCAGACCAGCGGTAATTCCTTCCGTAATATCACCGCCGACCAATACGCCGGCGTCGCCGCCAATGAGATCGAGGATTCCCGGATTTGGGCTGAAATCATCCGCCAGTGGTCGCTCCTGCATCCGGAGTTTTCGTTCCTGCCGCGCAAGTTCAAGATCGCCGTTACCGGCTCGCCCCGCGACCGGACCGCCGTCAAGTTTCACGACATCGGCATTGTCATCCGCAAAAACGAAAAAGGTGAAGTCGGTTTTGAAATCCTGGTCGGCGGCGGCATGGGGCGCACGCCGATGATCGGCCAGACGATCCGCGCATTCCTGCCCAAGAAACACCTGCTTTCGTATCTCGAAGCATTGTTGCGCATCTACAACCTGATGGGCCGCCGTGATAACAAATATAAGGCGCGGATAAAGATCCTGGTTTTCGAACTCGGCATCGAGGAACTGCAAAAGCTGGTCGAGGATGAATGGAACCAGATCAAGGACGGTCCCCTGGCCCTGCCGCAAGACGAAATCGACCGTATTTCCAATCAGTTCGCCCCGCCGCAGTGGAAGAAGCCGCAGGCGGCCCGGCTGGGAGCCGAAGTTCAGAGGCTTAAGAACCCGGCATTTGCCGACTGGGTGAATGTCAACGTCACCGGCCACAAGCAGCCGGGATACGCCATCGTCAACCTGTCCCTGAAGACCCTGGACGCCCCTCCGGGCGACGTCACCGCCGAGCAGATGGATGGCATCGCGGACCTCGCCGAGCGTTACAGTCTCGGGGAAACCCGGGCCACGCACGAACAGAACCTGGTGTTCGCGTATGTCCAGGAGGCCGACCTCTACCAGCTTTGGCGGGCCTTGGACGAACTCGGTCTGGCGACCCCCAATGTGGGCCTGATCAGCGATATCATCTGCTGCCCGGGGCTTGATTATTGCGCCCTTGCCAGTGCCCGGTCGATCCCGGTGGCGGAGCGTATTTCCAGGCGTTTCCGGGACCTCAGGCGCCAAAACGACATCGGCGGCCTGAAGCTCAAGATTTCGGGCTGCGTCAACGCCTGCGGTCACCATCATGCCGGTCATATCGGCATCCTCGGCGTCGACCGCCAAGGCGAGGAGTTTTATCAGATTACGCTCGGCGGCAGCGCGGACGAAAATGCCTCCATCGGAAAAATCATCGGCCCTGCTTTTTCCTCTGAAGACGTGGTCGAAGCGGTGGAAACAATCGTCAACACCTATGTGGACATCCGCGAGGAGGGCGAGGCTTTCCTCGACACCTACCGGCGGGTCGGCGAGGAGCCGTTCAAGGAAAGACTTTATCCGGAGCTAACCGATGCCGCTGCTTAAAGACGGAAAACTGATCGAAGATCCCTGGACCCATATCCCGGACGAGGTGGCGGTCCCGGCTTCGGGCCCGGTGATTGTCGGCCTCAAGCGCTGGCGCGAGGAGCGCGACAGCCTGTGCAAGCGCAAGGACCCGGTTGGCGTCCGGCTGAAAAGCAACCATACGGCGGGTGACGTGGCCGATGACCTCGAACACCTGGGCGTCGTCGCCCTGGCGTTTCCTGCCTTTACCGACGGCCGAGCCTATACCAACGCCCGGCGCCTGCGGGAGCGTTATGGTTATAAGGGCGAGATCCGGGCCATTGGCGACGCGCTTCGGGACCAGTATCTGTTCATGCAGCGCTGCGGTTTCGATGCGCTCGAGGTTCGTGAAAACGAGACCGAGAAAAACTGGCAGGAAGCGACAAACGCCATCACCGTCTACTACCAGCCGGCTGCCGATGGCGGAAAGACGGCGTTGCAACGAAGGCACCCGCCGGCGGCATAGAGTCTTCCTGTTGATATAGAAGCCTTCCGATACCATTCGGCGAGTCGGCTCATCAGGCGTCGCCCGCGTTTGGGGAATGCCAGTGGCGCAATAACTCCACATCGACCCATGTTTTATTCCGGGCGTCCCCGTTAATGATCCGGAACGGGCGGTCCGGCTCGCCAAGCCGGTCGACGACGGCCACGGCGCCTGTAAAATCGTCGCCATCGGTGTAAGGGCAGGTGGCGATCACCGTTGGGATGCCCGCGCCCTGGGCGGCGTGCAGGCCATTGACGGAATCTTCGATGGCGATGCAGGCCTCCGGCGGCAGGGCCAGTTGGTCCAGCGCCCACAGGTAGACGCCGGGGTCGGGTTTCTTGTTTTGTGAGCATTCGCCGGTGGCGAAGACCTCGAAACTGCCGGCGGCGTCCCGCGCCATGCTGCTGGCCAGCAGCGTGTCCACGTTGACGCGGCTTGTGGTGGTGGCGATGGCCAGGCGCAGGCCGTCATCGCGGGCCTCGCGGATCAGCCGTTCGACGCCGGAGCGCAGGGTCAACGCCCCGCCGGAAACCTTGTCACCGAAACGCCGCGTCTTGTCCTGGTGCAGGCGGGCGATCCAGTCATCGGGGGCGTCCTTTTTTGGGCCGGGCAGGTGCGGGCGTTCGGTGTCGAGAAAAAAGCGGATGCGCTCGCGCCCGCCGGCCACCGACAGCAGGCGGCGATAGATGTCCCTGTCCCAGTGCCAGTCCAGGCCTTCGGCGCGAAAGGTTTCGTTGAAGGCGGCCCGGTGGGCTTCTTCCGTCTCGGAGATCGTTCCGTCGACATCGAACAGGATGGCTTTCAGGTCCATGCGTGCTTCCGGCGTTCTGTTTGGGCAGGGCTATGGGGTAAATCGCAGCCTAGTATAAAGCAAAATTTTCCTGGAAAAATGGCCGCTGTTTTTCTCAGCCGTTGTTGCGTCGCCTTTGAGCGTTGAGTACCATCCTTGGCATTAAAATAATCCATCGCCAACCAGGGAGGAACACGGTGGCAGCTCCGCATTTTCTCGTTCACGAAAAAAAGGATTCCGTCGGCGTCGTCGTCGTCGAGGGCGTTCGCAAGGGTCAGATGCTGACCGGGTGGCTCATGCAGGGCAATAAGACGCTCCGGATGAAATGTCTGCATGACATTCCCATCGGTCACAAGGTCGCGCTCAACCCCATCGCCAAGGATGACACCGTTATCAAGTATGGCCATGACATCGGCAAATGTGTCGCCGCCGTTAAAAAGGGCGGCCACGTACACACTCACAACCTTAAAACCAAGAGGTGGTAATCATGGCTAAAGCAGCAAAAAAAACCGCAGCGAAGAAAGCCCCCGCTAAGAAAACTGTAGCGAAGAAACCTGTGGCGAAGCGTGCAAAAACCACCCGTCGCAAGACGGCGCTCGACCGCCGGGAGAGTTCCGATCGCCGTATCGCGCCGAAAACCGCAAAGCGGTCCAGCGCCAAGGCGGAACGCCGCACCAAGGCGGCCCGGCGCGCCACCCCCCGGCGCAAGGCCGCCGACCGGCGCACCGTCGCCAAGCGCGGTGCTTCCCAAAAACCGACGTTCATGGGCTGGCGGCGCAAGAACGGCCGTGTCGGTGTCCGCAACCACGTTATCATCCTGCCGCTGGACGACCTGTCCAACGCGGCGTGCGAAGCCGTCGCCAACAACATCAAGGGCACCATGGCGATCCCGCATCCCTATGGCCGCTTGCAGTTCGGTGAAGATCTGGAGCTACATTTCCGCACCCTGATCGGCACCGGATCCAATCCCAACGTCGCCGCCGTCGTCGTCATCGGTATCGAGCCGGAATGGACGGGCCGCGTCGTTCGGGGCATCGCCAAGACCGGCAAGCCGGTGATGGGTTTCGCCATTGAACAGAACGGAGATCACCAGACCATCGCCGACGCCAGCCGCGTGGCCAAGGAATACGTACAGGCGGCGTCGGAATTGCAGCGCGAGAAATGCTCCGTCAAGGATCTCTGGGTTTCGGTCAAATGCGGCGAGTCCGACACCACGTCGGGCCTGGCGTCGAACCCGACGGTGGGCAACTTCATCGACAAGATGGATGCCTGGGGCGCGACCACGTGTTTCGGGGAGACGTCGGAAATCACCGGCGCCGAACTGAATTGCCAAAAGCGCGGCAAGACCATGGCGGTCGGTGCCAAGTTCATGAAAACCTGGCAGGCCTACATGGATGAGGTCATCGAGCCCTACAAGACCGACGACCTGTCCGATTCCCAGCCGACCAAGGGCAACATCGAAGGCGGCCTCACGACGATCGAGGAAAAGGCTTTCGGCAACCTGGAAAAAATCGGCAAAAAGACCAGCTACATCGACGTCCTCGGCCCGGCAGAAGCGCCGCGTAAGGGACCCGGGCTGTATTTCATGGATACGTCGTCCGCAGCGGCGGAATGCGTGACATTGCAAGCCGCCGCCGGTTTCGTCGTGCACCTGTTCCCGACAGGCCAGGGCAACATCATCGGCAACCCGATCGAGCCGGTCATAAAATTGACGGCCAATCCGCGCACGGTGCGCACCATGAGCGAACACGTTGACTTCGATTGCTCCGGTATCCTGCGCCGCGAAATGACCCTGGGCAAAGCCGGCGACGGGCTCATCGACATGACGATCCGCACCTGCAACGGCCGTCTGACGGCGGCCGAGGCGCTGGGGCATAATGAGTTCGTGCTGACGAAACTCTACCGCAGCGCTTAAGGTCGTCCAGGCGGGGGGCGGTCATGGCCAACATCAGCCTTCCGGAGCTCAGGGGGTTGGCGGTCCGCGTGTTGACGGCGTCGAAGACGTCGCCCGACACCGCCGCCTGCGTCGCCGCCGCCCTGGTCCGGGCCGATGCCGACGGCATCCCGTCGCACGGCATGGCCCGGCTGCCGATCTATGCGGACCAGTCGAAATGCGGCAAGGTAGACGGCTTTGTCTCTCCCGAATTGAGCGAAACCGGGACGGCGGCGATCCGCGTCGACGCCAGGTGCGGCTTCGCTTACCCGGCGATTGATCTAGGCCTTAACCGCGCCATGGAGATGGTGGAACCGGCGGGCGTCGTCGCCTTAGCCATCGGCAATTCGTCCCATGCCGGCGTCCTCGGCCATTCCGTGGAGCGTCTCGCCGATGCCGGACTGGCGGCCATGGCCTTCGTCAATACCCCCGCTGCGATCAGCCCGTGGGGCGGCAACCGGGCGCTTTACGGCACCGATCCCATCGCCTTCGCCTGTCCCCGGCCGGACGCGCCGCCGCTGGTGATCGATCTTTCCATCTCCAAGATCGCGCGCGGCAAGATCAAGCTGGCCGCCGACCGGGACGAGGCAATCCCCGACGACTGGGCGACGGACGCGGACGGCAACCCGACCACGGACGCCGGTAAGGCTATGCGGGGCGGCTCGTTGCTGCCGATCGGCGACGCCAAGGGAGCGGCGCTGGCGCTGATGGTGGAACTGATGAGCGCCGCCATGACCGGCTCGCAATATGGCTACGAGGCGTCGTCGTTTTTCGATGCCGAAGGCGGTCCGCCGAAAACCGGCCAGTTCTTTTTCATCTTCAAGCCGGAATGCCTGGGCGGGAAAAATGCAGTTGCACGCATTGGCGCGTTGATGCAGGCGATCACAGACCAGCCTGGCGCGCGGATCCCCGGCCAACGGCGTTTCGAAAACCGCAAACGGGCCGAGACGGACGGCGTCGATATTCCCGATGACTTGTTGGAAAACCTGCGCTGGCGGGCCGGGGGGTAAGAAGAGGGATGAGGGAAGAATGACTTTGAAAAGGGTGGCCGTGGCCTTAGGGCTGATTGCGTTCCTGGCGGTTGGGGGGGCTTTCGCAGGCTCGGCCCTGGCCGAGGACTTCGTTTCCGTCGAGACGGAAAATGGCGAGCAGGGGTTTCTGTACGACACCCCTGACAAGCCGGTCGCCAGTCTGATCCTGTTCGCTGGCGGGCACGGCTGGCTCAACCTGTCGGGCACCGATATGGCTTGGGGAAGCACGAATTTCGTCGTCCGCACACGCGATATGTTTGTCGCACAGGGTTTCCAGGTCGCCGTGGTCGATACCCCGTCCTACAAGAAGAAAATCAATGCCAAATTCCGCATGAGCGGCGAACACTGGACGGATATTCGGGCCGTCGCTCAATGGCTGCGCAAAAAGGCGGATGTTCCTGTCTGGGCCGTCGGCACCAGCATGGGCACCTTTTCATCCGCTAACGCCGCCATCCGGGGCGCCGGGATCATCGATGGCCTTGTCATGACGTCCTCGATCACCCGCAGCGCGGAAAGTTGGAATATTTATGGCGATTATCCGTCAGGCGTCATCGACATGGACTTGGGCGGTGTAACAGTGCCGGTGCTGGTGATGTCGCATAAAAACGACGGCTGCGACAAAACCCCCGCGGCAGACGCAGAAAAGCTGGCCGCCGCGTTTTCCGGCGCGCCGAAGGCGGATGTCAAATTCCTCGACGGCGGATGGCCCGCGAAATCCTCGCCGTGCAATGCGCTTTCGGAACATGGGTATTATGGCATCGAGGATCAGGCGGTGCGTGCCGTGACCGCGTTCATCAAGGCCAGCCTGAAATAGACCCGAAGCGGCCTACCAGTAGCGCAGCGAGTCGCGAAACAATTCCTTCAGCTGGTCCCGATCGGGCTCCTGCGGTGAATTGACGAGCAGGCGTTTCTGCGGGAACGCCTTGTCGGTCAGGGCTTCGAGGTCGCTTTCCTCGTAACCGACGCCGCTCAGTCCGTTCGGCATGTCGGTTTCGCGCATCATGTCGATGACGCGGTCGGCCAGCACGGCGCCGGCCTCTTCCAGCGCCACGCCGGAAATATCCGCGCCCATGGCTTCCGCCGCTTTCATGTGCCGTTCCGGGCACGCCGGGCCGGTAAAGCGGAACACGGCGGGCGCGTTGACGATGACCGAAATGCCGTGCGGCACCATCGGATGGTTGGACGGCCAGCCGGGCGCGTTGTAGCCGCGCACCAGCCCGGCCACGGCATAGGACATGGCGTGCGGCAGGTGGCAGCCGGCGTTGCCGAAGCCGATCCCGGCCAGCATGCTGGCGAACATCAACGGCTCCAGGGTGGCGGAATTATCCGCGTCATTGACGGCGGCGATCAGATTGGGGCCGACGAGGCGGATGGATTCCAGACACGCCAGGTCGCTGT
Organism: Alphaproteobacteria bacterium; assembly: GCA_014382345.1. Lineage (GTDB taxonomy): Bacteria > Pseudomonadota > Alphaproteobacteria > Rhodospirillales > Casp-alpha2 > Casp-alpha2. Next base: position 970 of record JACNJX010000073.1, on the reverse strand, counting down.
AGGGGTTGGCCCCCTGGTTGAGGGGCCGTGCGTTCGAGTTTTCCGGCGCCTCGCGTTGGCTGAAGGGCCGGGCGGTCAGGCTTTCGATGGAATGGCTGAACACGTCGAAGCCGTTGGCGGCGACGATGGGCCGGGGCAGGGTGACCAGCGACGTCGGGTCCAGGATGCCGAGGTTGGGGCGCAGCCGGGCGTTGGCGATGCCGGTCTTGGCTTCCATTTCCAGCAGGTCGAAAATGGCGATGCCGGTGCATTCCGCCGCCGTGCCGAAGGTCGTCGGACAGGCGATGTGGGGCTTCAACGGCCCCGGCACCGGCTTGGCGCCGCCGATGGGCGCGTTGACGTAGGCCAGGAAGTCGTCCGGATAGGTGGAGTACAGGTTCGCCGCCTTGGCGGTGTCCATCACCGAGCCGCCGCCGACGGAAACGAAGCCGTCGAAGTCGCCTTCTTTCGCGAAGGCGGTTGCGGCCTTGAAGGAGCGGTCCGTCGGCTCGACCTCGGTCTCGTCATAGACAACGGCGTCGATCCCGGCAGCTTCGAGGGATTTCTTCGCCGTTTCCAGGGGCTGGAGTTTTACCACGGTGGAATCGGTGAACAGGGCGACACGGGTCATGCCGAGCGCCTTGGCGTCGTCGCCGACTTCCGGCAGCGATCCCGCGCCGAACTTGATCTTCGGCGCTTCCACGGTGAACGCGTTGTCGCCGCCGCTTGCGGGCTCGAAATAGGGGTCGAGGGTCATGAGTGATGTTTCCTGTGTTTTCGTTTTATTGATCCCGATCATAGCCGCCGCGCGCGGGATTTTCGAGGCCCTACGCCTTGACAAGGAAATCGCCGGGTTTACGGATGCGTTGATCGGTGCCCATGTCCGCCTTGCCCCTTATAGCGGACATTGCGGAAGGGCGCTCTGAACGTCCGCTAATGACCCAAAGCGGAAATTCAGTTAGAGGGAGGCTAACTTGACGATTGGTGGATT
>JACNJX010000105.1 GCA_014382345.1 Alphaproteobacteria bacterium | reverse complement strand
CCGCCCAGGCGCCAGTGGCGGACGATGTTCTCGACCACCACGATGGCGTCGCCGACCAGGATGCCGATGGAAAAGATCAGGGCGAACAGGCTGACCCGGTTGATGGTGTAGCCCATCAGCCACGACGCGAACAGGGTCAGCAGAATGGTCGTCGGCACCACCACCAACACCACGCTTCCTTCGCGCCAGCCGAGCACAAATCCCACCAGGAGCACGATGGAGAGCGTCGCCAGGCCAAGGTGGAACAGCAGTTCATCGGATTTTTCCAATGCCGTGGCGCCGTAATTGCGGGTCACGACGACGTCTACGCCCGGCGGCACCAGCCGCCCGCGAACCGTTTCCAGGCGGGAAAGAATCTCATCGGCGACGACGACCGCATTGGCGCCCATGCGCTTGGCCAGCGCGATGGTGACGGCCGGTACCTGCCGTAAGGTTCCGTCGGCGTCCTTTTCCACATGCCAGACGCGGTGTTCGCTCGGTTTGGCACCGACGACCACGTCGGCGACGTCGCGCACGTACACCGGCCGGCCGTCGCGCGTGGTCAACAGCAACAGGCCGATATCCGGCACCCCTTCCAGGGTTTGCCCCGCGACCACGGACACGGCCCGCCCGGAGTCCCGGGTCTTGCCCAGAAGAAACGACCGGTTGGCATTTTTGACCTTGTCCACGAGTTGATTGAGGGTGACGCCAAAAAGCGACAGCCGTTCCGGGTCGGGCTCGATACGAATTTGCCCGGGACGGCCGCCGGTCAGGAAGGTCAAGCCCACATCCTTGACCTTGACCAGTTCGAACAGCAGTTCCTCGGCGACATCATAGAGTCCGTTGTCGTCCCACCGACCGGCGACGGCGGCCTTGGGCTTCAGGGTCAGCGTCACCATCGGCACGTCATTGATGCCGCGCCCGACGATCAACGGTTCCGGAATGCCGACCGGCAGGCGGTCCATGTTGGCGCGGATTTCATCGTGTACGCGCAGGATGGCGACGTCTTCCGATGTTCCCACATCGAAACGCGCCGTCACCGTGACACGGTCGTCTTCGCTTAGTGAATAGACGTGTTCGACCTCGCCGATGGCCTTGATGATGTCTTCCAGCGGCTCGGTCACCAGTTCAACGGCGTCGGTCGCCTTATAACCGTTGGCCTGGATCATGATATCGACCATGGGGACGCTGATCTGGGGTTCTTCCTCGCGTGGAAGAACCATCAACGCGACAACGCCCATCGCCAGCGACGCCAGCAGCACCAGTGGTGTCAGCGGCGACTGGATAAAAGCCTTGGTCAGGCTGCCTGAAATGCCGAGTTTCATGGCCGCGGCGCCTATTGCCCGACCGGAAGGATCAATTCGTCCCCGGAACGGAGGCCGGACAGGATTTCAACGCCGTCCGGCCGCTTCAGGCCCGGCTGCACGACGATCTGGGCGCCGCCCTTGAGGGTCGCGAAGGTCAGGCCATAGCGCAGGAAAAGGTAATCGCCTGGCACCACGAAGGTTTCCCGCTTGCCTACGCTGATCTGAACGCGAACCCGCTCGCCGACGAAAAAATCACCCAGCCCTTCGACGGTGACATCGGCAATCACCCGGCCCTTCCGGATTTCAGGATACACCTGATGGACGTTTCCGGTGCGGGGCCTAGTGCCGTCATTGGCGTCTTCCCCGCCGACCTGCACAGCATCCCCGGTTTTGATGAAACGCGCATGGCGTTCGGGCAGGCTGAGACGCAGGATGTAGCCCTTGGCGGCGATGGTGGCGACGGGTTCCCCCGGCAGGATCACCGCCCCCTTGGTGACATGGACTTTTGTCACCCGGCCCGCCGAAGGAGCCAGCACGGCGCCTTCGTCCTGTTGGCGGGAAACGACCGAAAATTCCGACTGCAGGGCCTTCAACTCCCGCTCCGCGACACGAAAGCCGGCTTCGGCCTCATCCAGGCGTTTTTGCGGGATAGTGCCGCTCCGGCGCAGGTCACGCGCCCGTTTCAGCGTCGAGGCGGCCAGGTCTTTCTGGCTTTGCATGGAGCCGATGCGCGATCTCAGGGCGTCCATGCGGAAACCGATTTTGGGGTCACCGATGAGGGCAATGGTCCGGCCCTGTTTGACCGCGGTGCCTTCGTCGACTTCCAGTTTGGTGACAGTGCCGCCGATGCGCGCCCGGGCGCTGATAACGTCGGAGGTTTCCACGGTCGCGAAGACCGCCTTCATATCTTCGACCATAACGGGGCTGACCGTCAGGACCGTTTCGGCAATCACAACCGCCGGGGCAAGGGCCGCCAGCACCGAACAAACAGCCAAGGCCGGCACGATCCGGCGTTTCAATTGCCATTTCAAACTCGTCATGAGGGGATTCCGAAGTTGAGGGGGGAAAGGCTTCCTCAAATGTGTCCCTCTCATCCACACACTTCAAGTGTAAATAAAGGCCTGGAAAACCCCGAACCCTTATTCGACCCGCTTGATGACCAGCGACGTGATGTCGTCGTGCTGCGGCGCATCGCCGACGAAATCGGACAGCGCCTTGGCAACGGCGCCCGCCAGATCGCTGGGCGAGCCCGCCGCCTGTCCTGTCATGGCGCCCTGCAAGCGGTCCTCGCCGAAAGGTTTGTGGTCCGCGTTGAAGGCTTCCGTCAGGCCGTCGGTGTAGAAATAGATGCCGTCGCCGGGGGCCAGCGCCAGCTCGTCTTCCTCGTAGGTCTGTTCCTCGTCTATCCCCAAGAGCGTGCCGCGGCCGCCCTCCAGGGCAAACACCCCATCCCCGTCGCCCGCCCCAAAATTCCCCTCGGGCCTGACCACCAGGGGCAGCGGATGGCCGCCGTTGGCGTAGGTCATGCGCCATGTGCTCCTGTCCAGGACACCGTAAAAGACGGACACGAACATGCCGGGCACGTCGTGGCGGCACAAAAGCCGGTTGACCTGTTCCAGGCACGCACCCGCGCCGGCCTCATGGAACGCCGTCGCCCGGATCAAGGTCCGCGCCACGGCCATGAAAAACGCCGCCGGGATGCCCTTGCCCGACACGTCGGCGATGACCAGCCCGATCTGGCCGTCCGGCAGTACGAACAGGTCGTAAAAATCGCCGCCCATGTCCTTGGCCGGAAGCGTGCGAGCGAAGACGTCGACGCCTTCGATAAAGGGAAACCGCCGGGGTAGGATACGGCGCTGAATTTCGCTGGCGATTTCGATCTCGCGGCGGATCGCCGACAGCTCGGTTTCGTTCTTCCAGCTGTTGCGGCGGCGCTCGCAGACCTCGTAGACCCGGGACAGGGTTTCCTTGAGCTCATCCGCGGCCACTGGTTTGACCATAAAATCCGAGGCGCCGTCTTTCAGCGACTGGCGCAGCAGTTCGATGTCGGGACTGGCGCTGAGCGCGATGCGCGGCAGGCGGGCGTCTTTCGCATCGAGCTTGTGAAACAGGCCCATGCCGCTGACCGCTTCGGAATCGACGGCGACGATGGCGATATCCAGGTCGTCGCGCGAGGTCAGGATTTCGATGGCCTCCGCGTCCGAACGGGCGAAGAAAAAATCGTTGCCGTCAGACCCGGAGAACATCGCCTCGGCGTCCGGATCGTCATCCACTATCAGGGTCTTGGCCATGGATCCCCCAGGTTTTGGCCTTTTTGAACGGGCGCGGGCAGAGTATCCCCATGTGTCCCCCTTAGGTCAACCGGGGGTCAACCGGGCGGCCAAATATGGGCCCAAGGGGAGGAAAGTACTCCCCTTGACCGGAGGCCTGTTCAGGCCCACATTCAGGGCGTTCCAAGGGGAGCCCCGGCAAGGGGCTGAGAAGCCGACGGGCCCGGGTGTATGAGACCCCCGGTGCGGCGTGGCGACCCTAAGAACCTGATCCGGATCATGCCGGCGTAGGGATAGGAGATTCCAACTATGAACGTTATTTCAAAACCTAAAACGTCCGATATCACCACCGGCCCGCTGCCGGCCAGCCGTAAAATTTACGTCGAAGGCACCCTGCACACCGATGTCCGGGTGCCGATGCGCGAAATCTCGCTGCACGAAACCGCCAAGGAGCCGCCGGTCGTCGTTTACGACACGTCGGGCCCCTATACGGACCCGACCCAGAGCATCGATATCGAGGCCGGCCTGCCCAGGCTGCGCGAAGACTGGATCCGGGCGCGCGGCGATGTTGAGGAATACGAAGGCCGCACCGTCCAGTTCACCGACAACAACGCCGATGGCGAAAAGCTGGTGCCGGAATTCCCGATCAAGCGCCAGCCGCTGCGCGCCAAAGAGGGTGCCGCGACACAGGTCAAATACGCCCGCGACGGCATCATCACGCCGGAAATGGAATTCATCGCCATCCGCGAAAACATGAACCGCGCCCACGACCCGGCGGCGGCGAAAGCGCAGATTGCGCAAGGCGAGAGCTTCGGCGCAAGTATCCCGGAAATCGTGACGCCGGAGTTTGTCCGCGACGAGGTCGCCCGCGGCCGCGCCATCATCCCCGCCAACATCAACCACCCGGAACTGGAACCGCAGATCATCGGCCGCAATTTCCTGGTCAAGATCAACGCCAACATCGGCAATTCGGCGGTCACCTCGTCGGTCGCCGAAGAAGTCGACAAGATGGTGTGGGCGACGCGCTGGGGCGCCGACAACGTCATGGACCTGTCGACGGGTAAAAACATCCACAACATCCGCGAATGGATCATCCGCAATTCGCCGGTTCCCATCGGCACGGTGCCGATCTATCAGGCCCTGGAAAAAGTCGAGCGGGCCGAAGACCTGACGTGGGAAATTTTCCGCGACACCATCGTCGAACAGTGCGAACAGGGCGTCGACTACTTCACCATCCACGCCGGTGTACGCCTCAAATACATCCACCTGACGGCGGGGCGCACCACCGGCATCGTGTCGCGCGGCGGCTCGATCATGGCCAAGTGGTGCCTGGCGCATCACAAGGAAAACTTCCTGTATGAGAACTTCGAGGAACTGTGCGAGATCATGGCCGCCTACGACGTGTCCTATTCGCTGGGCGACGGCCTGCGCCCCGGCTGCATCGCCGACGCCAACGACGAGGCGCAGTTCAAGGAGCTCGATACCCAGGGCGAACTGAACAAGCTGGCCTGGGAAAAGAACGTCCAGGTGATGAACGAAGGCCCCGGCCACGTGCCGATGCACAAGATTAAGGCGAACATGGAAAAGCAGCTCGACGTCTGCGGCGAGGCGCCGTTCTACACGCTCGGGCCGCTGGTCACCGACATCGCGCCCGGCTACGACCACATCACGTCGGGCATCGGCGCCGCCATGATCGGCTGGTACGGCACGGCGATGCTGTGTTACGTGACGCCAAAGGAGCACTTAGGCCTGCCCGACCGCAACGACGTCAAGACCGGCGTCGTGACGTACAAGATCGCGGCGCACGCCGCCGACGTCGCCAAGGGCCACCCCGGCGCCCAGGCGCAGGACGACGCGCTGTCCCGCGCCCGCTTCGAGTTCCGCTGGCAGGACCAGTTCAATCTGGGACTGGACGCGGAGACGGCGAAGGACTTCCACGACCAGACGATGCCGAAAGACGCCCACAAGACGGCGCACTTCTGCTCCATGTGCGGGCCTAAATTCTGCGCCATGGAGATCACCAACCAGGTCCGCGAATACGCCGCCAACGGCATGGCCGAAATGGCCGAGAAGTTCGAGGCCGAGGGCGGCAAGCTTTATGATGAGAGTTTTGTCGAAGGGGACGTCAAAAAACCGGCGGCCGAATAGCTAACGGAGAAGATCCTGATGAAAGGCGTCGTGTTCACCGGCGACCGCAATCTTGAATTGCGGGACTTTCCCGACCCCACGCCCGGTCCCGGCGAAGTGGTCCTGGAGATCAAGGCGTCGGGCATGTGCGGCAGCGACCTTCACGTTTACCGTGAACCGGCGAACCCGGAAGGGAGCGAGGCCGGCGGCATCGCCAGGGTCCAGGGCGTCATCGCCGGGCACGAGCCGTGCGGCATTGTCGCCGCCGTCGGCTCCGGGGTGTCCGAGAGAGAGGCAACCATCGGCCAACGCGTTATGGACCACCATTACGACGGCTGCGGAACCTGCAAGCATTGCCGCGGCGGCTGGACGCAGATGTGCCTCGAAGGCGCAACCGTCTACGGCACGGGGGGCAATGGCGGCCATGCCCATTACATGAAAGTCCCGGCGCACACGCTGGTGCCGCTTCCCGACGAACTCTCCTTTGAGACAGGAGCCGCCATATCCTGCGGCACCGGCACGGCCTGGGGCGCGTTAAAACGCCTAAACCTTCAGGGTGGCGAGACCTTGGCCATTTTCGGGCAGGGACCCGTTGGCCTTTCCGCAACCCAGCTTGCCGTGGCCATGGGCGCGCGTGTGATCGCGCTGGACGTATCGCCTGAACGCCGGAAAATGGCCGAGGATTTCGGTGCCGACGTCGTCATCGACGCGCTATCAAACGATCCCGTCGAAGCCATCCGTGATCTCACCCACGGCGAGGGCGCCCACAAGACGCTGGATTGCTCGTCCGCGCCGCAAGCCAGGGCCGCCGCCGTGCGCGCGGCCAGGTCTTGGGGCACGGCGTGCTTCGTCGGCGAACGGGGCGACGTGAGGCTGGATGTGAGTCCCGATTTGTTACGCCGGCAGATCACCCTCGTCGGCTCGTGGACTTTTTCCAAGCAGGGCCAGGCCGAATGCGCCGAATTCGTCGCCGACAGAAAGATCGCCGTCGACAAGCTCTTTACCCACCGCTGGAAGCTGGAAGAGGCCGAAGAAGCCTACAAACTGTTCGACACCCAAACGACGGGAAAAGCGGTCATCCTGCCGGGTTGAAACCAGCAGATAAGACGATACCGCGCACAGCCGCACGCCCTAGCGCCCTGCCCCGATCCCTTTCGGCGTCGTCACCAGGACCTCGAGCGAGCGGTCGGGGTGCAGGGCCAGCGGCTTGGCGGCGATGCCGGCCATCTCGTCGACGTAGGCGCGGCGTTCGCCGACGTCGGGGCGGTAGGGCGCGTCGTAGAGCGTCGCCGTCGACGGGTTGGCGTCGGCGGCCTGGACGATGTCGCGTCCCTCCGCCCCATCCCGGTCGATGCGCAGCACCACCATGCCCGACGCCGGCATCACCTTGTCGCGGCCGACCGGCTGGCGGTTCTCGATCAGCACGAAGCGCTGCCAGTTGATCCGCACCCGGACCGCCAGGATTCCTTTGCCCGGGTCCAGCGGCTGCAGCGTCACCCGCCGGGTCTCTCCGGGGGCCATGTCGACGACCTGATCGGGCGCGATCCAGCCCAGTTGCAGGCGGGTGAAAGACGACGGCGCCGGCGGCGGGATCTTCCGCTCGAGGAAGTGCTGGCTCATGATGTCCCACGGCCCGACATGGATGGCGAAGGTCACCGGCAGGAATTCGGCTCCGGGCGGCGGCCGGCTCTGCAGGTCGAAGTCGTAGAGGTCGGGCACCACCCGCTTGCCGTCCCGGACACCGCCGAGGGCGTGCAGCAGGTCGTGGACGACGTGACCGACCAGCGCGTTGGCCGCAGACACGACGGCCGGCCCTTTGAAAACGCCGCCGCCGGGCAGTTCGACCGCTTCCAGGCGGGACTGCCCGCGGCGCACCCCGGACAGCATCCCCGGATTGGCGCAATAGGCGATCATCCCGTAGCCCTTGCCGGGCGTGGTCCAGGCGCCGACGACGATCCATACCTGTTGAAAGGCGGCGATATCGACATCGCGCCGCGCGGCGCCTAGCGCATCGGCCACGAGGCGGCGCACACGGCCCCGGTCGACATCGAAGTTGTGCGGGCTGACCCTGTATTCCGACAGCGGCGCCGGCATCTCATACCAGCCGGACACCGTAGGCGCGACCGACGCCTTGCCGTAGGACGTCATGTGGATATAGCGCCGGACCTTGTCCGCCTTTTGCCGGATATCATCGAGGCTGCGCGGCGGTTCGGTGCCGGGAAAGCGCACCGCCACCACCAGAAGCCGTTGCGCCCCCGCCACCCGCACCGGATCGCCGAGGCCTTCCGTAGAGGCAGTGTTTGTGGCCAGGGCCAGGAAAAGGATAAGGGCAACGACCGGCAGACGAAACGCCAGCGCCAAGCGGTCGCTTATAGTCTCGCGGTTCATCATAATGGCGGAAGTATATCAAAAATGGCGGCCGGTTCGAAGGCGGCGTTTGGATTGTTGCACGGTCGCTAGGGTTGCGCCTCCGCGGCTCTCCCTCAAAGCGAACCGGAGGAGTTAAAAATTTTGCTGGCGGACGATAAATCGGTGAAGACGCTGTTTTGCATCCAGGCGGTGATGTTCCTGGTCAGGGCGCGCGGGCCGGTCACCACCATTTTCTCTTCCGTGATCGCCTTGTTGTAAGTCTTCAGGCCGTTCCAGACGTCGGTCATGGTTTTGACCGTGGTGTTGAAATAGACGTCGACGTCCCGGCCCGGGTCCGTCGTGCAGACATCAACGCCGTCGCCCGTCACGACAATCCACCAGTCCGCCATGTCCTTGAGGTCGGAAAAGCGGAACCGGATCACCGCGTCGCCGCCGGGCAGCTTGTCCGGCACGATGCTGCGTTCAAGATAGACCATCAGCAGGTGCACGTCGTAGTCCCGGTCCGTCAGGCCGGATTGTGCCCAGCGCACCCCCCAGCCGCCGAGGCTGAGAAGAATGGGCATCAGCTCCCGGCACGGCTCCGTCGGGTGGTATTCATACCCGCGCTGGCCGGATATGCGCTTTCGGTAAATCATTCCGCGTTCGTCCAGCATGGCCAGGCGGCGGGTCAGGATGGTCGGCGAGATACTTCCCAGACCGCGCTGCAACTGGCTGAACCGGGTGGCGCCCATCAGCAATTCGCGAATAATCAGGATCGTCCATTTCTCGCCGAGGATCTCCGACGCCTTGGCGATCGGGCAGAATTGACCGTATTCCATTGGGGCCGTCCTTTTAATTTCCCACAACCTAACTCCTGAAAGTGGAGTTAGGCGCTCCACAATCTATAGCACGTTACTACACTTTGTGAAGTAGAAAACTTTCCGCGACCGCCCTATGGATGGCCGGTCCCGGCGCCATGAAGGGCCGGGCTGAACAAACCAGATAACCAGACAACCGGAAAACAGGAGTTTGTTATGAAGCATTTCCAAATTTACACGCCCGAAAACGCCCCCGCCCCCGCCGACGAGACGCTCAAGAGCCTTAAAGGCATGCTGGGGTTCGTGCCCAATGTCTTCGCCGTGATGGCGGGAACGCCGCCGGTGTTGGCCGCTTTCGCCACGCTGAACGAAAAATTCGCTGAAACGTCCCTAAGCCCGACCGAACGCGAAATCGTGCAGATCGCCGTCAGCGTCGAGAACGGCTGCACCTACTGCGTTGCCGGGCATACGGCGTTCGCCAAGATGCAGAACGTGCCGGACGATATCATCACCGCAGTCCGCGACCGCGGTGTCCTGGACGATCCCAAACTGGCGGCGCTGCATGACTTCGCGCGCGCCGTGTTGACCAAGATGGGCAACATTGAGGACGCGGAACTTGAACGGTTTCTTTCCGCCGGGTACACGGCGGCCCAGGTTCAGGAAGTGATCGTCGGGGTCTGCACCAAGGTCTTCAGCAACCTGACCAGCAACCTGCTCGGCATTCCCCTCGACGAGGCGTTCGCCGAATATGCGTGGGAAGCGGCCCCGGCGCGGAAGGTCGCTTAACGCCAATCAGCGAAAGATATAGATCGGGCTCGACCAGGCGAAGTGGCCGTCCTCATGTGTCACGCGGACGTAGAGGGCGTTGTCCCTGTCGTCGGCGAGCCCGATCCGTCTTTCCAGGGTGACGGCGCGGTGCGGGTTGTCGTCGGGCAGGCGGAAAATGCGGATGCGGCGGTCGATGCCGCCATTGGCGAAGATCAACTCGTCATAGCCTATGTCCTTAACCGCGATCTCTTCCTGTACCAGCGCGGTATCGATTTTCAGCGTGCCGGATTGCGCGTCTTCGAGAACCGCATCGAAGCCGCCGAAGCCGCCCGTGGTCAGGGCCGTCCATTCGAGCCGCCCCGGCGCGGTCTGATCGAAGCGTTTGTCCAGGTTGTAGCGATTGACCGGGGCCAGACTCTCGAAGGTGTTGCCCTCCAGCTCGGCACGGCCATCCCATACCGTCTCGCGGCCCCGGCCCCGGTATTCCGAGCCTTCCCACAAAACGCGGATGCGGGACCCCAAATCGGCCTCGGCATAGGGGCGGAAGACCTCGACGGTTTCCAGGCCGTTGCGGATATCGATGCGCTCGACCGGCGACGCGCCACGGATATCGATGCGGAACGTCACCTCGGCGTCACCGGAGCGCAGGATGTCGCCCATCATCGCCTCGTCTGTTTGTTCAGACGTGACGCCGGCCCCCTCACTGCCAAGTTTCGGGTCGTCGGAGAACAATTCCGCCGGGCTGTCGAACACGGCCTTTGTATCGAGCACCACCCGGCTGCCCGTGGTGCCGTAGTGATGGCGTTTCTTCAGCCCTTCCATCAGGCCGGCGCGGGTGAAGGCCGGCGCCAGGATGCAGGTCAGCCCGCCGTAAGCGCCGAACTTTGTCGCGCCGGGATGCGACGCGCCGGGGCGGCCCTTGTGGCCGTCGGAATTGGACACGATGCCGACCCGGTAGCCCTGCTCGAAGGCGTCGGTGACCAGCCATTCGAAGGTGCCCCAGGCGGAATGCACCTCGACGGCGCGCTCGATGCGATCGTCGTGGGCGATCTTGATGTCGGCGTAGCGCCCGCCGATGTGGGCGAAGACGACGCAGTCCTCGTCCTTCAGGGCCTCGAACAGGTCGTTGGCCGAGTTGCAGTCGGTGTCGATGTCGGACAGGTCATCGACCAGGGCATGGGACGAGCGGTGAATCTGCCGCCCTTCCTTCATGTGCAGAATATTGCGGTCGCCGCCGAGGCCGGTGTTGCCGGACCATTCCCAGCCGGGGAAGACGATGAAGCGGTTGTCCTCGGTGAATTCGGCGGACAGTTCGTTCAGCCACTGCCAGAACTCTTCGGTGATCTGAAAGTCGTTGCCCTGATGCACGCAGACGTCGAGGAACGCCTTGTCGCGGGCGAAATTGTAGAAATCGCGGGCCGAATTGGTGCCGATGGTTTCTTCCGACTGGCCGTGCAGATCGCCCCAATAGGGCAGCAGGTCCGCCTCTGCAGATTGGGGGCCGACAAAGCGGCACGGGTTCGAGGTCGCGACCACCGACTCTCCGTCCAACAGCTCGATCAGCAGATCGCCGTCGCCGGTGACTTCCAGCCCGTCGAGGATTTGCGCGAAGCCGCCCGTCTCGAAGGTCACCGTTTCCGGCAGGCCATCGACGGCCATATTGGCGCGGAGGGTATACGTCGCGTCGCAAAGATCGGACGGATTGCCCCAGCGGTCCTCGCCCTTCATGCGCAGATCGAACGGCTCGCCGGCATGCCTGAGCGTCGGCCGGCTGGCCTTGGCAAGCACCGGCGGGCCGGGGAGGGTGGCGGCGGT
>JACNJX010000041.1 GCA_014382345.1 Alphaproteobacteria bacterium | reverse complement strand
CAAAGATTATTTTGATTACACCCCTGATTAGGGCACCATTAACCGGTAGTGTAAACCATCAAACAAACAACCCTAGATGATAATTTGTTTCGACAATTTTGGGGCTGTAAAACTCATTGGGCTTTCCTCGTTAGACTTATAAATTTTACTATTCGTCCCTGAACATTTCTGGAACATAAAGAGCTGATCATGTGCCTTTCATGTGACATGGACAAAGCAGCACTAGATGGGACTAGATGGATTTACCTGATATTACAATGAGTTAGACAAGACAGCCTCGTCACATTAATTTCCCGAAATTCGGACAAAGAAAAACCCGCTAACTCATTGAGTTAACGGGCTTTATTTTGGTTGCGGGGGTAGGATTCGAACCTACGACCTTCAGGTTATGAGGGTGACGATCACTATGCGGTGGACGGAATAGTTTGATCTTACTGTGGGACCAAACGTGGGACTATATGTTTTTAACTAGTAATTTTAATAGTTATTTCAATGTATTATGAAAATAAATTGGCGGAGAGAGAGGGATTCGAACCCTCGGTACTCTTGCGAGTACAACGGTTTTCGAGACCGCCCCATTCAACCACTCTGGCACCTCTCCTGGGGGTCCCGGCCGGGGGTATTTTGGTTCCCGGCGGGAGCGCGCGGAGATTAACCGAACGGCTCTCCCGGGGCAAGGGCCCGGGGCAGGGACAGACCGGCTGAAATATAAGCTTTTCCCCCGTTGATATCCCTCGTTGACATCCCAGCCCGCCGGAGTATAGTGCCGCCTTTCTCGGGCCGGGCCTGTTAGTTCCTGCGCGGGATTTTGTCATTCATGTTTTATGCTTAAGAGGCGGAAAATGTTCGCTGTCATTCGTACCGGTGGAAAACAATACCGGGTTGCTAAGGACGACAAAATCGTCGTCGAAAAACTCGCCGGTGAGCCCGGTGCCGTGGTCGAGCTGTCCGATGTCCTGATGATCGGCGGCGAAGGCAAAGCCCCGACCGTGGGAGCGCCCCTGGTCGACAAGGCCGCCGTGTTCGCCGAAGTGGTGGAACAGTCGCGCGCCGACAAGATTTTGGTATTCAAGAAGCAACGCCGCAAAAACTATCGCCGCACGCGTGGCCATCGCCAGGAACAGACGGTACTGAAGATTGTCGATGTCAGCCCCACCGGCGCCAAGCCGAAAGCGGCAGCAGCCCCGGCGAAGCCAAAAACCGAAAAGCCGAAGCCGAAGTCTGAAGACACCGCGAAAGCGGCTGATAAGAAGACCGAGAAAAAGGCCGAGATTAAAACAAAGACCGAGGCTAAAAAGCCCGTGGCCAAGAAGCCCGCGGCCAAGAAGCCCGCAGCGAAAAAGCCCGCCGCCAAGAAACCGGCGGCCAAGGGCAAGTCGAAGGAGTAGAGCGAGATGGCACATAAAAAAGCAGGTGGTAGTTCACGCAACGGCCGCGATACAGCGGGCCGGCGTCTGGGCGTCAAGAAGTTCGGCGGCGAGGCCGTCATTCCGGGCAACATCATCATCCGCCAGCGCGGCACCAAGTACCATCCGGGCGAAAACGTCGGCATCGGCAAGGACCACACCATCTTCGCCACCGAAGGCGGCAACGTGAAGTTTCACCACAAGGCCAAAGGACGGGTGTTCGTTGCGGTGGAGCCGGCGAATTGAAGATAGGCTGAAGCCATTCGATTGCGCGCCTGAGCGTGCACCTCAAGGGGAATGGCCAGCCGTTCCCCTTTTTTGTTGGGCTCCTTTTTTATTGGGGAATTCTTAAACGCCCGTTACACCTTCTTTCTTCATTGTTATAGGTGAAAAAAAGTACACTGAACAAAGCAGTACGGACTTTTTTTCAAGTTGGACCCATGAAGTTCCTCGACGAGACGAAAATCTTTATCAAAAGCGGCGACGGCGGCGCGGGCTGCGTCAGCTTCCGCCGTGAAAAGAACGTCCCCTTCGGCGGGCCCGACGGCGGCAACGGCGGTCGCGGCGGCGATGTCGTGATCGAAGGCTCCGATTCGCTCAATACCCTGATCGATTTTCGTTATAAACAGCACATCAAGGCCAGCCGCGGCGGCCACGGCATGGGCAAGAACCGTTCCGGCCCCAAGGGCGACAGTGTCACCGTCAAGATTCCCGTCGGCACCCAGATCCTGGATGAGGACAAGGAGACCCTGCTTGCCGATATCACCGAACCCGGCCAACAGATCGTCATCCTGCGCGGCGGCGACGGCGGCTTCGGCAACGCGCATTTCAAAACCTCGACCAACCAGGCGCCGCGCCGCGCCGACGACGGCCATCCCGGGTCTGAGCGCTGGCTGTGGCTCAGGCTCAAACTGATCGCCGACGTCGGGCTGGTCGGTCTGCCCAATGCGGGCAAGTCGACCCTGTTGGCGGCGGTCAGCCGGGCGCATCCGAAGATCGGCGATTATCCGTTCACCACGCTGCACCCCAACCTTGGCGTCGTCTATGTGCGCGGCAACGAATTCGTCATGGCCGATATTCCCGGCCTGATCGAAGGCGCCAGCGAAGGCGCCGGGCTGGGCACGCGGTTCCTCGGCCACGTCGAACGTTGCCGGGTGCTGTTGCATCTGGTCGACGGGACGCAAGACGACGTCGCCGAAGCCTACCGCGTGGTGCGCCACGAAGTCGAAGCCTACGGCGGCGGCCTTGGCGAAAAACGGGAACTCGTTGCGCTGACCAAGGCGGACGCCATGACGGACGAGGACATGGAAGAAAAACGCCAGCAACTGGCCGACGCCTGTGGGCGCGACGTAGCGGTGATTTCTGGCGTCTCCGGCGACGGCCTGACGCCGCTGCTGGATCGGGTTCTGGTCCAGATCGAGGAAGAAACCGCACCCGAAGAGGTGCATGAGGCGTACGCGCCATGACCAGAAAAATCGAAAGCGGACGGCGCATCGTCATCAAGATCGGCTCGGCGCTTCTGGCCGACCAGGAACACGGCACGGTGCATCGCAAATGGCTCGACGCGCTGGCCGAAGACGTCGCCGCCTGCCGCGAGCGCGGCCAGGAAGTGTTGTTGGTCTCGTCAGGCGCCATCGCCATCGGACGCCGGCGTTTGGGACTTCCCCACGGGGTTTTGAAGCTTGACGACAACCAGGCCGCCGCCGCCGCCGGCATGGTGCGCCTGGCGCATGCTTATGAAGAGGTTTTGGGCGCTTTCGATATCGCCGTCGGCCAGGTTTTGCTGACACTGGACGACACCGAAAACCGGCGGCGCTACATCAACGCCCGTAACACGCTGGAAGCTTTGCTGAAACTGGGTGCGGTACCGCTGATTAACGAAAACGACACCGTGGCGACGGACGAAATCCGCTTCGGCGACAACGACCGCTTGGCCGCCCGCGTCGCCGCCATGACCAGCGCCGACACGCTGGTGCTGCTGTCGGACATCGACGGCCTTTATACCGCCGACCCGCGCACCGACGCCGACGCCGTCATCATTCCGGAAGTGACGGAAATCACGCCCGAAATCGAAGCCATGGCCGGGGCTGCGCCCATCGGCGACAGCAAGGGCGGCATGGTGACCAAGCTGGCTGCCGCCAAGGTGTGTCTCGCCAACGGCTGTCGCATGGTGATCATGGACGGCAACGAACCGTATCCCCTGAAACGTCTTCAGGACGGCGCCACGGCGACTTGGTTCCTGCCTTCGGCGACGCCGAAAACCGCGCGCAAGCGCTGGATCGCGGGCACGCTTAGCGCGGCGGGATCGGTGCTCCTGGATGCCGGCGCCGAAAAAGCGCTGAAAACAGGAAAAAGCCTGCTGCCCGCAGGGGTCGTCGCCATCGAAGGCGATTTCCAGCGCGGCGATGCGGTGGCCGTAAAAAGCACGGACGGGCGTGAACTGGGCCGTGGCCTGATCGCCTACGGCGCGGAGGACGCGCGCCGCATCATGGGCTACAAAACCAGTGAAATCGAAGGCCGTCTCGGCTACCGTGGCCGGGACGTCATGATCCACCGCGACGACCTTGTGCTGGATTGAGGATTTGGTCATGGATGCAATGGACACGACGAACATTCCGGACCTGATGCAGGGCATTGGCGAAGCCGCCAGGGACGCCGCGCGCACGCTTGCCAATGCCTCCACCGAGGCCAAGAATACCGCGTTGCGGAAAAGCGCCGCCAGCCTGCGCGTCCGCAAGGACGAGATTCTCGTCGCCAACGCCAAGGATATGGCCGCCGGCAGGGACAAGGGGCTGAGCGCGGCGATGCTGGACCGCCTGGAACTCAACGACGAGCGCATCGAGGGCATGGCGGTGAGTTTGGAACAGGTCGCCGACCTGGCCGATCCCGTCGGTACCCTTCTGGAAGAAAAAGAACGCCCCAACGGATTGCTGATCCAGCGCGTGCGGGTGCCGCTGGGTGTCATTGGCGTGATTTACGAATCCCGGCCCAACGTCACCGCCGACGCCGGCAGCCTGTGTCTGAAGGCGGGCAACGCGGCGATTTTGCGTGGCGGCTCTGAAAGCTTTTATTCGTCGCGCGCCATCATGGATTGCCTGGCGGACGGGCTGGAGGCGGCGAGCCTGCCCGAAGCCGCGATCCAGCTTGTGCCGACCACCGACCGCGCAGCGGTCGGTGAAATGCTGACCATGACGGATTCTATCGACGTCATCGTGCCGCGCGGCGGCAAGTCGCTGATCGAACGCATTGCGGCGGAAAGCCGGGTGCCCCTGTTCAAGCATCTGGAAGGCAATTGCCATTCCTACGTCCACGCCGGCGCCGACCCGGAAATGGCGCGTGCTGTCGTGCTCAATGCCAAGATGCGGCGCACCGGTATCTGCGGCGCGACGGAAACCCTGCTGATCGACCGGGATGCCGTTGGCGCCATGCTGGGGCCCATCGTCGGCGACCTGATCGACGCCGGCTGCGAGGTCCGGGGCGACGATGACGCCCAGGCCGCCGATGATAGGGTCAAACCGGCCACGGAAACGGACTGGGACACCGAATATCTGGATTCCATCATCGCCGTGAAGGTGGTGAACGGCCTCGACGACGCGATTGACCATATCGGCCGCCACGGGTCCGATCACACGGACTGCATCATCACCGAAAACGACGCGGCGGCGGACGAATTCATCAAAAAGGTCGACAGCGCCATCGTTCTGGTCAACGCCTCGACCCAGTTCGCCGACGGCGGCGAATTCGGCATGGGTGCGGAAATCGGCATTTCCACCGGCAAACTGCACGCCCGCGGCCCCGTCGGCGTTGAGCAATTGACCAGTTCCAAATACGTGGTCCGGGGCCGCGGCCAGACCCGTCCTTGATGAGCCTTGATGACCGAATGCGTAAGTTCCCATGCCGGTACTGATTAAGCGGCCCTCCCCGGTTTCCGGGCGACGACCCCGCGTCGGTTTGCTCGGCGGGTCGTTCAATCCTGCCCACGGCGGCCATCGCCATATCAGCCGCCTGGCGCTGGAACGCCTGGGCCTGGACGAGGTGTGGTGGCTGGTGTCGCCGCAGAATCCGTTAAAACCGGTTAAGGGTATGGCGCCGTTGGCGGACCGCTTGGCCAGTGCGCGGGCGATGGCGCGGGGCCGCAATATGTGGGCGACCGACATCGAGCACGCGCTCGGCACCAACTATACCGCCGACACCTTGAAGGCCTTGAAAAGCCGCTTTCCCAACACTCGGTTCGTCTGGATCATGGGCGCCGACAACCTGATTGACATTGATCGCTGGAACGACTGGACGGCGATCTTCGAGACCGTACCCGTTGCGGTTTTTGCTCGTCCCGCTTATTCTTTTAAGGCGCTGACATCGACGGCGGCAAAGCGGTTTGCGGGACGCCGCATCCACGAACAGCAGTCCGCCGAACTTGTCAGCCGAGCACCGCCGGCCTGGGTGTTTTTACACATACCCTTGAGTTCCGCCTCGGCGACTAAGATCCGGGACGGTTTTGGCGGATAAAGTATTTGTGCAACCAAAAAATAGGAGACCAACCATACCCAAGAAGAAAAAGATGCCATCGGCAGTAGCGGAGCTGCTTCAGCTGGTGGAAACATCTCTTGACGATGACAAGGCCGAAAACGTTGTCGTCATTGATCTCGCCGGCAAGACGGAAATCGCCGATTTCATGGTCATTGCCAACGGCGGCTCGAATCGCCAAGTCGGGGCCATGGCCGACCACCTCCAACGGAAAATGAAAGCCATCGGAATCAAGGGCATCCGGGCCGAAGGCCTGGACAATTGCGATTGGGTGCTGATCGACGCCGGTGACATCATCGTCCACCTGTTCCGCCCGGAAGTACGGGATTTTTATAATCTGGATAAGATGTGGATAGGACCCGCACCGAAACCCGCATCGGAACCCGGGCCGGAATCGGGCCGTGAGTCCACTTCGGGCGCGATGGCTTGAAGGACCGGCGATGCGGTTGATTATCGCCGCGGCCGGGCGTTGGAAATCTGGGGGAAAGTCCGCGCCGGAACGTACCTTGTTTGAACATTACGCCGGGCGCATCACCTTTGCCCTGGAACTCAGGGAAATCGAGGAAAGAAAAAAACTAAACCCGGCGCAGCTGATAAAGCGCGAGGCGGAACTGCTGCTGGGCCAGGTTCCGGACGGCGCGGTCATCGTGGCGCTGGATGAAACCGGCAAGGCGCTGAAAAGTACGGACTTTGCAAAAAACCTGGGAACCTGGCGCGACGAAGGGGTGCGTGACGTGGCGTTCGTCATCGGCGGCGCGGACGGCCTGGATGAAGCGGTCAAAAAACGCGCCCGGCTGGTGCTGTCGTTCGGAACCATGACCTGGCCGCATCTGCTGGTCCGCGGCATGCTGGCCGAACAGATTTACCGCGCCCAGTGCATCCTTGCCGGCCATCCCTACCATCGGGAGTGAAAAATATCCCCGTTAACCCCCCACTAACGCTCATTGACCTATCGTATTTCCCTTCTAAAACCTTATATTTGTGCAATGTCTGAATCTGAAAGCCAGAAACCCGCTCCCCGTAGCCCCCGCCCGGTCGTGCTCTGCATCCTGGACGGTTGGGGCGTGCGCGAGGAAACCGATCACAACGCCATCGCCTTGGGTCAAACACCCAACTGGGATCGATTGGCGGCAACGGTTCCAACCGCCCATCTGGATGCTAGCGCCAAAGAGGTCGGCTTGCCGGAAGGCCAGATGGGCAACTCGGAAGTCGGGCATATGAACCTGGGCGCGGGGCGCATTGTCATGCAGGACCTGCCCCGCATCGACGCCGCCATCCAGTCCGGCGAACTGGCCGACAACCCGGAGCTGGCGACATTCATCGAAACTCTGAAAGCCAGCGGCGGAACGTGTCACCTGATGGGGTTACTGTCGCCGGGCGGTGTGCATTCGCACCACGATCACATGGCCATGCTGGCTTCCGTCATCGCCGGCGCCGGGGTGCCGGTGGCCCTGCATGCCTTTCTCGACGGCCGCGACACGCCGCCCAAGATTGCCAAGGACTATATGGCGGAACTGACCAAGGCGACGGGCTGGGAAGACTGGTCCGAACACTTCCGCATCGCCACCGTGGGCGGGCGCTATTACGCCATGGACCGGGATAACCGCTGGGAACGGGTGGAAAAAGCCTGGCATTGTCTGGTCGAGGGGACGGGTGCGCAGGCCGATGATCCCATCAAGGCCATCGAGGACGCCTATGCGGCGGGCCTGACGGATGAATTTATGTTGCCGACGGTGATCGGCGATTACGACGGCATGCAGGACGGCGACGGCCTCTTGATGGCGAATTTCCGTGCCGACCGGGCGCGCCAGTTACTGAGCGCCCTGGCGGACCCCGCTTTCGACGGGTTCCCGCGCCCCCGGGTGCCGGAATTCCCGGCCCGGCTGGGCATGGTGGAATATTCCCGCCATTTGAACGAATTCTTTGCCTCGCTGTTTCCGACTGAACGTCCGGACCAGACCCTGGGCCAGATTGTCTCCGGCGCGGGCCTCAAACAGCTACGAATCGCTGAGACGGAAAAATATGCCCACGTGACGTTTTTCCTCAACGGCGGACAGGAACAGGAATTCCCGGGAGAAGAAAGAATCCTGGTGCCATCGCCCAAGGTGGCGACCTATGATTTACAGCCGGAAATGTCGGCGCCGGAAGTCACCGACAACTTGGTCCGGGTTATCGGCGAGGATACGTTCGACCTCATCGTCGTCAATTTCGCCAACGGCGACATGGTTGGCCATACCGGCAGTCTTGAGGCCGCCATCAAGGCCGCAGAATGCATCGATGCCTGTTTGGGCCGCCTTGAGCAGGCCGTTTCCGAAGCCGGTGGGGTTCTGCTGGTAACCGCCGATCATGGCAACTGCGAACGCATGCTGGCCGCTGACGGCGGACAACCGCACACCCAGCACACCTTGAACGCGGTGCCTTTTTTGATGGTCAATGCACCCAGCGGCATAACGGCGCTTCGGGACGGGCGGCTGTCGGACGTGGCGCCGACGGTGCTGCAACTGATGGGGCTGAAGCAACCAGACGTTATGACCGGCCGGACATTGATTGAGCCGGGGATTGAGCCGGGTATCGAGCCGGTGGAGGGATGATGCGCGGTCTCCTGGCCATGGGCGTCCTGTTGGCCGCCTTGTCTTTACCCGGCTTTTCGTCGACCGCTTGGGCGGCGGCGGAAAAAACTGTGAAAAGCGGTAAAACCGGGAAACGGCTGGATAACGTCAACCGCGCCCTCGGCAAGGCCCGGGAAAAAGCCGGGCGGTTGAAGGAAAAAGCCGACGTAATCGAACAGGACCTGGCCCGCTTGCGGCGCGATATGGTGGCCGCCGCCAAGATCATTCAGGCCCAGGAAGCCAGAGCATCCGGGCTGTTAAAGGCGCTTGAGACCCTGAAACGGGAAGAGGCCGGAATGAAGGCCGTGTTGGCGTCCAGCCGGGGCCAAATGGCCAGCGTCCTGGTCGCCTTGCAGCGGGTCGCGCGCTATCCGCCGGAAGCCCTGATGATGCAGCCTGTGTCGCCTGCCGATACGGTGCGCAGCGCTATTCTTCTGCGCGCCGCGGTGCCCGAAATCAAGCGCCGCGCCTTCCGGCTGCGCGAGGATATGGAAAGCCTCGGCCAAGCGCGCCGGGAGATGTCGGAGAAACAGACACAGCTTGCCGCCGTGGTCGATGGCCTTGATGCAGAGCGCAAGCGCCTGGCGGTCCTGTTCGGGCAGAAAACGGCCCTCAAGCACCGTACCCTGGCCGAGCGCCGGACCGAGGCCAGGCGCGTCAAATCGCTCGCCGGCGAGGCCGCGACACTCAGGGACTTGCTGAACAGACTGAACAAGGCCCGCCCTAAAAGGATAACGAAAGCAGCGCCGGGGACAGCAAAACCACCGCTATCTACTGTCAAACCCCGCCAAAAAGAGGCCATGGCCGCGGCTGAGCCATCAGGAAATGTTTCGGTTACGGTGACCGGACTTCCGGCGGGTCTGACCGGGGCGCCGATTTCGTCGCAGCGGGGAAAACTTCCCTCTCCGGTGATCGGGCGCATCGTCGGGCGATTCGGCCAAACCCTTGGAACCGGCCTCAACCGCAAGGGCATGAAGCTTGAAACCACTTCCGGCGCGCAGGTCGTAGCGCCTTATGAGGGGCGGGTTGTCTATGCCGGAACGTTCCGGGGGTACGGGGAACTCTTGATCATCGAACACGGCGAGGGATATCATAGCCTCCTGTCCGGTCTGGCCCGGATCGACAGCACCATGGGGCAATGGGTTGTTTCCGGCGAACCGGTTGGCGTCATGGGACGTTCCAAACGCCGGAACCCGGTTCTTTATGTCGAACTCAGGCGCAACGGCCAACCGATAAACCCGTTACCGTGGCTGTCCGCGAAAAGATAAGGTAAGCGAATGAAATTCCGTATTGTCATGGCTTCGGCCATCGTTGCGTTGCTGGTCTCCCCCCTGGTGTCTGGGCTGGCGCTGTCCAAGGAAGACAAAAAGAACAGTGCCGATACCTACCGGCTGCTTAATCTGTTTGGCGACGTTTTCGAACGTGTGCGCTCCGATTACGTGGAAGCGCCGACCGATGAGGAAATGATCGAAGCTGCCATCAGCGGCATGTTGACGTCGCTGGACCCCCATTCCAGCTATATGAACGCGAAAAGCTTCCGCGACATGCAGGTCAACACGCGTGGCGAATTCGGCGGCTTAGGGATTCAGGTCACCATGGAAAAGGGGTTCGTCAAGGTGATCTCGCCGATTGACGACACGCCCGCCTTTCGCGCCGGGATCAAGCCGCTGGACTTTATCACCCATCTGGACGGCAAGACCATTCAGGGGCTGACGTTGAACCAGGCCGTCGACAAGATGCGTGGCAAGATTGGCAGCGATATCAAACTGACCATCCGCCGCGAAGGGAAAGAGGCCTTCGATGTCACCATCACGCGGGCCGTCATCAAGATTACGTCGGTGCGCTCGCGCGTCGAGAAAAAGATCGGCTACCTGCGCATTACCCAATTCAACGAACAGACCGATAAGGGGCTGAAAAAGGAAGTCGCCAAGCTTAAAAAAGAGATCGGTCCCGAAATCAAGGGATACGTCCTCGATCTGCGCAACAATCCGGGCGGATTGTTGGATCAGGCCATTTCCGTGTCCAACGCCTTTCTGGAAAAGGGGGAAATCGTTTCCACCCGATCCCGGCGGGCGGAAGATACGCAACGCTTTAACGCGCGGCCCGGTGATCTGGCTGACGGCCTGCCGCTGGTTGTGCTGATCAACGGCGGTTCCGCGTCTGCGTCTGAAATCGTCGCCGGCGCGCTGCAGGACCATCGCCGCGCCGTCATCATGGGTACCAAGTCCTTCGGCAAGGGGTCCGTGCAAACGATCATGCCGCTGCCCGGACACGGTGCCATGCGCCTGACGACGGCACGCTATTTCACGCCGTCTGGCCGCTCCATTCAGGCCAAGGGGATTGATCCCGACATCGAAGTCCAACAGGCGCGCATCGAAACCCTGGATGCGCCGAACCGCCGCTTCGAAGCGGATCTTCGCAATGCCCTGGAAAACGGTGATGATAAGGACGGCAAACCGGGCGACGGAAAGCCTGGAAAGGGAAAGCCGGGGGCCGGAACCCCGGACGCTAAGAAAAAGGACGGCGACAAGGATGGCAAGGGGGACGCCAAGAAGGAGAAGCCTCAGGATTACCAACTGGCGCGTGCGCTCGATCTGTTGCGCGGCGTTTCCCTCTTTACCAGTAAGGCGGTAACAACGAATTAAATAGTTTCCGTGCCCCTTGGGAGGATAAAAAGAAAGCCATTGGGGTAATATCTTGAAAATTCCGAAACTGCCAAAGCTTCCAAAGCTTCCAAAGCTCCCCAAAATGGCCGGGCTTTCGGGTCTTGGGAAGCTGTTTAAGAAGAAAAATACCGACGACGAATTCGATGAAGATTTCGATTTCGACGACGATATTGATGATGCGCCCAGTAGCGCTTCCAGTGACGCGCCTGATACAAGCGCCGCTCCGGAGGCCGCTCAGGAGGCTACCCCCGATGGTGCCGAGGAAGGCGCTG
>JACNJX010000072.1 GCA_014382345.1 Alphaproteobacteria bacterium | reverse complement strand
GATTATCATGCGGAAGGACTCTCAACATGAGTGACCAGTTCAAGGGGGCAGGTCATCCCGATTGGCATATTTCGAGGCATTTCTATTTCAAAGGTCGAAGTTGCCATAGACCTTGCATCAAACGATCCACTTCAATTGGTTCATGCATTAAGGACATCTTTCCAACAGCAAATTCGTCAAATGCACCTTAGCGGTTACAGGCCCACAACCAATTCTTATGAAACCCAAGAAGGTAACGCCTTGATGCTTCATGGCTACCTATATCGCCATGAACGTTACAAGCTCTATACCAAAACAAATCGGCGTGTACGCTTGGAGTGTGAATTTCGAACCGAGGCTTTTCGTCGAAATAGAATTTCTCGATCACTGACTGACCACGAGAACAGCTTTGTGCCGTTATTCGAAGAGGTCGCCAATCATTGTGTTGAGGTCTTTAATAATCTCATTGAAGAGGCCCCTGCGGGGTCATCTGGCTCCGGGACAGCGGTAGAATTTCTGGTAGAGGTCGGACGTGTCTGTCGCGATAGAGACCGGGCACAGGCCATTATTCAGCTTCTAGCCCGAAGTGGTCGTATAACCAGCAATTTTGGTTATCGTTATCTTCGCCCATTGCTGGATCACATCCTCATAGTTCGTTCAGCCCGAGGCATATATATGCCAGCGCCAAGATGGCGTAATGCGGTTCGCCAGATTGAGGCGTCATTGGGAAACCTCTGTCGGGTAATGGGGCTATGAGCGATAATCCGAACCAATCTCCCCGTCGGTTAAATAGCGTCGGAAGAGTCCTAGGGAGAATAGTGCGGGATTCTCAGGCACGAAATCGCGAGAGCAGACTTCAGCGGATTGAAACGGACATATTAACCGTTCAAGGCGTTGCAAATTTGCTTCATTGCTCCGAACAAGCTGTCCGAAACACCCCCGAGAATGAGCTTCCCCGATATCTGGGACGTGGAAAGCGAGTTCTCTTCTTCAAAGAGGACGTTATTCGCTACTTGCGCGGCACTCGCAGGACAAACCCCGCCGCTGACGAAATTGTTAGGGACATTGAAAACGGTCCCATAGAATCATCTTCGGATAGCGGGTAATGGCGTTGCAAAAGGAACAATAGCGATGACCCAAACCCGTAAATACGGACCTATCGGGGTGCGTCCCCAAAAGGTCAAAAGTAAGGCCACAGGGAAATGGTTCATGGATATTCCATCATCCCTCACAAGTACGGGCAAACGTATGCGGAAGCTTTACCCAAACAAGACAGAAGCGGAAGCCACTGCTCGTGAGCTCAAGAAGAGACTGCGGATGCACGAACTTGGATACGAAGTGAAAAAGCCATTATCCGGACTAACGTTCAGTCAAGGCGTGAAGGAATGGGAAGAATCCCAGAAGCGCCGTGTTCGCACAGGAAAATTGCGGGATGCCTCTCTAACGACCCGCATGAACGAACTGAAACCAGTACAAGCATTCCTTGGAGATTACTCTGTTACGGCCATTACCACGGAACTGATGGAAAAATATCAGGAGCGTCGGGACAGGGAAGGGTGTAGATCGGCGACAGTGAATAGCGAGGTTGCTTCTCTGAAACAGGTTCTCCACTGGTTGGTTCCGCTGGGGCATCTTCAATCTGTACCGAATGTGGAACCAGTTCCTCCATCGGATATCGAACACGAGATACCTACGGAAGATGAAGTCGTGGCTCTCATTGGGTTTCTACCGGAACCCTTAAAACTATTGGTTCGAATGATGGCGGAAACCGGAATGCGACCGGGCGAGGTGTATAACCTGCCTTGGAGACATGTGAATTTGAAAGAAGAGTACCTCAGGGTACGGCCTTTCCGGAATTGGCGTCCTAAAAATGAGAGATCAATACGTCGGGTATGGCTTAGTTCGGGTTTACGGGCCGAAATGCACAGGCTTCCGAAGAACGGAACCTTTGTTTTTTCGGGCCGTGACACGAATAAGCCCATAACCGATTTTAAGAAGGCGCTTAATACGGCGGTCGAAAAGGCCAAGCTCGAACGTTACGGTCAGCCGATGCATCTAACCCCGAAGATTTTTCGCAAAGCCTTCGCCACTTGGCAGGCAGAGCGGGGGGTGTCGCCAAGTATTTTGCAGAAGCAGTTGGGACATGCTCCGGGCTCGCGGATGACTGAGCAGTACTACATCCACGTTCGGGATTTCGCCGTTAAAGAGGCTGGGGTAGAACTCCCCATGAACGAAGCCAAGGATATTTTGGCAATATCTGGCAACGCTGATACCGAGAAGAGAAAAGTTGCCGCCTAACAAAAACCCCCTAAGGCCCGGAAACCTTAGGGGGAAGAATGGTGGAGCCGGACGGGATCGAACCGACGACCTCTACAATGCCATTGTAGCGCTCTCCCAACTGAGCTACGGCCCCAAATTTTTAATACTACGGCGGGTCTAATTCTTGTCTTCCACGCCGTCGTCGATGTGTTCTTTGACTTCCGACATGTCGTCGTCTTCAGTGCCGAGATCTGACGTATCCTCGATCAGGGCATCGTCTTCTTCGTCGTCCTCGTCATCGACGCCGGCGATGAGGGCGTCGTCGCTATCGTCTTCCGGGACCAGGGCTACCAGTTCATCGTCCTCGTCGTCCAGGATATCCGTGTCGGCATCGCCGACAAGGGCCGCCACGGCCTCTTTCTTTGCAGGAACCTCCGGCTTTTTCTCGACCGGTTTGGATTCCGCAGGGGCTGGCCGTTTCGGCTTCGCCGCCGGCACGGGAATGAACGCCGCCCCGCATTTCGGGCATTCAATATTTTTTTTCTTTAGGTCGTAAAACGGAATGCCGCAGCTTTGGCAAGTCCGCTTCGTTCCCCAGTCCGGTTTGGCCAACGGTGATCCTCCTGAGAGTTGCCGTA
This sequence comes from Alphaproteobacteria bacterium, assembly GCA_014382345.1. Lineage (GTDB taxonomy): Bacteria > Pseudomonadota > Alphaproteobacteria > Rhodospirillales > Casp-alpha2 > Casp-alpha2. The sequence continues at coordinate 46,050 of JACNJX010000072.1, read as the reverse complement.
TCGATTTAGAGGAGCCAATTGCCATGTTCGCCCGGTTCTGTCAAAAACAAAAATTAGGAAACACGAAAAAATATTCATTATTCGAAAAAGACCCCCTCTACCGCCTCCTGTTGGTTTTGTGCTAGAGACGGCCATCTAAACCGTGGTGGAATACGCCCCGCATTGAACGGGGCTATAATTTATAAGGAATCCCAGACGTGACGGCTTTGAAATCCAGCCCGGCCGGACCGCTTTCGGGAACGATTGCGGTTCCCGGCGACAAATCCATATCGCACCGGGCCCTGATGCTTGGGGCGCTGGCCGTCGGCGAGACCCGAATTTCGGGATTGCTGGAATCTGAAGACGTGCTGGCGACCGCCGCCGCCCTTAAAAGCCTCGGCGCGGATATCGAACGGGAAGACGACGGCACCTGGCGGGTGTTCGGGCGCGGCGTCGGCGGGCTGGCGGAACCGGCATCGGTTCTCGACATGGGCAACTCCGGCACAGCGGTGCGGCTGCTGATGGGGGTCATGGCCGGGCATCCGTTCAAAACGACATTCGCGGGCGATGCCTCGCTCTCAAGCCGTCCCATGGAGCGGGTGATGACGCCGCTACGCCTGATGGGGGCGCAGTTCTCGTCTCGCGACGGCGGACGGTTGCCGGTTACCGTGAGCGGCGCGGCGTCTCCGATCCCCGTTACGTATGAGCTTCCTGTCGCCTCGGCACAGGTGAAATCGGCGGTGCTGCTGGCGGGGCTGAATACGCCGGGGCGGACAAGCGTGATCGAACCGGAACCGACCCGCGACCATTCCGAACGCATGCTGGCGCATTTCGGCGCAGAGGTCGTTATCGAGGACAGGACTGAGGGCGGACGGATCATTACGCTGACCGGACAGCCGGAACTGACCGGCCACGACATTATCGTTCCCGGCGATTTTTCTTCGGCCGCGTTTCCCATGGTGGCGGCGCTGCTGGTGCCGTCGTCCAGGGTGGAATTGACCGGCGTCGGCCTCAATCCGCTACGCACGGGTTTGCTGCAAACGCTCGTGGAAATGGGCGCGGCCATCACGATCGGCAACAAGCGCCCCGAAGGCGGCGAGCCGGTCGGGGATTTGACGGTGCAAACCTCCGCTTTAAAGGGCATCACGGTTGCCGCCGATCGCGCGCCGTCGATGATCGACGAATACCCGGTTCTGGCCGTCGCCGCAGCGTTCGCCGAAGGCGAAACCCGCCTCGAGGGCCTGGGCGAGCTGCGGGTCAAGGAAAGCGACCGGCTGGCGGCCATCGCAAAAGGGCTCAGGGCTGCCGGGGTGGAGCTTGCCGAGACCGAAGACAGCCTGACTATCCGTGGTGTGGGGGGGGGCATGAAATCGATTCCGGGCGGCGTGCGCATCGAAGCCAATCTCGACCATCGGATCGCTATGGCCTTCCTGGTGCTGGGCATGGTGGCGGATGCGGCCATCGAAATCGACGACGGGGCGACCATCAACACCAGTTTCCCCGGCTTCACCGGGTTGATGAACGGGCTCGGCGCGAACATCGAACCTGAAAACGGAGGATAGGGCTGTGATTATCGCCATCGACGGCCCGGCGGCGGCCGGCAAGGGAACCCTGGCCCGGCGGCTGGCGGAACATTTCGGACTGGCGCTGCTGGATACCGGGCTTTTGTACCGGGCGGTGGGCATGAACCTGATACGCGCGGGCGGCGATGCGGACGATGCGGACGCCGCTGCAGAGGCGGCCCGCGCCCTCAAACCGGAAGATCTGGAAGCCGATGACCTGCGCGGCGACTCTGCGGCCGACGCGGCGTCTAGGGTTTCCGCGGTTCCCGACGTGCGGGCCGCGCTTCTGGAGTTCCAGCGCGAATTCGCCGCCAATCCCCCAGAGGGTGCAAAAGGAGCGATTCTGGACGGCCGGGACATCGGTACCGTGGTCTGTCCGGAGGCGGACGCAAAACTGTTCGTAACCGCCGGAGTCGAAGTTCGTGCAGAAAGGCGTTATTTAGAGTTGCGGGAACGGGGTCTCGACGCTATACATGGCCGCGTTCTCGCCGATATGAAAGAACGTGATGCCCGCGACAGTGATCGCGCCGTATCACCGCTGGAGCCGGCCAAAGACGCTTATTTCTTGGATACCAGCGACTTAGATGCCGATCAGGCTTTTGCCGCGGCATTGGATTTCATTCACGGGAACAAATAGATCGTCGGCGTCCCTAGTCGATGCCCGGATTAAAACCGGGCCGGGACGTTGTTTTTTAACCCAAGACCGCCGGATTCAACCGGACGGCCGGAAAAGTACCAGAGAAGGATAAGGACCCCATGGCTCCTGAAACACAGACCCCCGAGGAGGCTTCGGCCCCCGCCCTCAAAGAAAATTTTGCTGAAATGCTCGAGGAATCCCTCGGCGAAGACGGCCGCTTCGAAGGCCGCGTCGTCACCGGGACGATCCTTGCCGTCGAAAACGACGATGTGTTGATCGACGTCGGCCTCAAATCCGAAGGCCGCGTTTCCCTGAAGGAATTCGGCACCGCGGATGAAACCGCTGGTATCAAGGCCGGCGACAATGTCGATGTTTTTGTCGAACGCTTCGAAGACCGCGACGGCGTGGTCCGGCTGAGCCGGGAAAAGGCGCGCCGCGAGGAAGCCTGGACCGAACTGGAAAAGTCCTTCAAGAAAACCGAACGGGTCAACGGCGTCATCTTCGGTCGCGTCAAAGGCGGCTTTATCGTCGACCTGTCGGGCGCCGTGGCGTTCCTGCCGGGATCCCAGGTGGACATCCGCCCGGTTCGCGACATCGGGCCGTTGATGAACACACCGCAGCCGTTCCAGATTCTGAAAATGGACCCGCAGCGCAACAATATCGTCGTTTCGCGTCGCGCGGTGCTTGAGGAAACCCGTTCCGAAGCCCGCTCTGAACTGATCTCCAACCTGACCGAAGGTCAGGTTCTGGAAGGCGTGGTCAAGAACATCACCGATTACGGCGCCTTCGTCGATCTCGGCGGCGTTGACGGCCTGCTGCATGTTACCGACATCGCCTGGCGGCGGGTTAATCACCCGTCCGAAGTCCTGCAGATCGGCCAAACCATGAATGTTCAGGTGATCCGTTTCAATGCCGAAACCCAGCGCATTTCGTTAGGGCTCAAGCAATTGGAAACCGATCCCTGGGAAGGCGTTGAAGCGAAATACCCCGCCGGCACCAAATTCACCGGCCGGGTCACCAATATCACCGATTACGGCGCCTTCGTGGAACTGGAACCCGGCGTCGAAGGCCTGGTCCACGTGTCCGAAATGAGCTGGACGAAAAAGAACGTGCACCCCGGCAAGATCGTTTCCACCAGCCAGGAAGTCGAAGTCATGGTGCTGGATGCCGATCCCGACAAGCGGCGGATTTCGCTGGGGCTCAAGCAGTGCCAGGTCAATCCGTGGGAAGGCTTTATGGAAAAATTCACCGTCGGTTCGGAAGTCGAAGGCGAAATCAAGAACATCACCGAATTCGGTCTGTTCATCGGTCTCGACGGAGAAATCGACGGCATGGCCCACCTGTCGGACCTGAGCTGGGAAAAATCCGGCGAAGAAGCCCTTACCGATTACACCAAGGGCGACATGGTCAAGGCCAAGGTTCTCGATGTGGACGTTGATAAGGAACGCATCAGCCTCGGCATCAAGCAGTTGACCAAAGACACGGTCGGCGCCGAGCTGGACACCCTTAAGAAGGGCACAGTCGTTACCTGCGCGATCACCAAAGTGGTCGATGCCGGGATCGAGGTTATGGTCAATGAAAACATGCCGGGCTTCATCCGCAAGGGCGACCTCAGCCGTGATCGTTCCGAACAGCGTCCCGACCGTTTCGCCGCCGGCGAAAAGATCGACGCCAAAATCACCCAGGTGGACAAGAACGGCCGCAGGCTGACGCTTTCCGTCAAGGCTTTGGAAGTCGAAGAAGAAAAGAAAGCCATGAAGGAATTTGGCTCGTCGGATTCCGGGGCGTCGCTAGGCGACATCTTGGGCGCGGCCTTCCAGAGGAAAGCCGAAGAAACCGGTGATGACGATAAGGCGGAAGAAAAGCCGAAGGCGAAAGCTGCGAAGAAGGCGGCCAAGGCCGACGACGAAGACGCCGCCAAGGAAGAAGCCAAAGCCAAAGCCAAGGACGAAAAGAAGAAGAAAACCGCCGCCAAGAAGGATAAGGCCGACGAAAAGGCTGACGACGCATCCGCGGACACGGCCGAGAAAAAAGCCGCGCCTAAGAAAAAAGCGGCGACCAAGGCCAAGGCTGCCGATAAGGATGACGACAAGGCGGAAAAGAAACCGGCCAAGAAAGCCGCCGCCAAGGCCAAGAAGGCAGACGACAAGTAACCCGCCGCCATTACCGGGGAGCGCCAGACGATGTCTCTCGATGCGGATCAGGTTGTTGAACGCCGCCGCCTGAAACGGCGGTTGACCCTTTGGCGGGTGATCGGCGTGGTTGCCATCGTCGCGGCCATCCTCGCCGGGATCGGCCGGTTGGATCTGCATGATAAGGAGCACGTCGCCCGGATTTCGATCCAGGGGATCATTCTCGACGATGGGGACCGTGACGAAGCCTTAAGCGAAGTCGCCAAAAACGACAAGGCCAAGGCCCTAATCGTCAAGATCGACAGTCCCGGCGGTACCTATGTCGGTGGCGAGGCGCTTTACGAGGCGCTTCGGAAAGTCGGCGAGAAGAAGCCCGTCGTCGCTTTGATGGGAACCACGGCGACGTCGGCGGCCTACATGACGGCGCTCGCGTCGGAGCGGATTTTCGCCCGATCTTCATCCCTCACCGGGTCCATCGGCGTCATCATGCAGACGGCCGACGTTACGCGGCTGCTTGATAAAATCGGCATCAAACCGATCTCGGTCAAAAGCGCGCCGCTGAAAGCGCAGCCAAATCCGTTGGAGGAATTTTCCCCCGCCGCCCGCAAGGCGACGGAAGCCGTCGTCGCCGATTTTTATGACATGTTCATCAACGTCGTCGCCGAACGGCGCGAACTGCCCCGGGACAAGGTCAAGGGACTGGCCGACGGGCGGGTTTTCAGTGGCCGCCAAGCCTTGGGGCACGGGCTGGTGGATGCCATCGGCGCCGAATCGGAAGCCCGCACATGGCTCTCTAAAACCCATGAAATCGCCGATTCCCTGCCGGTTCGGGACGTCGAGGTCGGTGAGGACGATGAAGCCTGGAAACAATGGCTGGATTCCAAGATCGGAAAAGTTCTGTTTTCTGAAAGACTTAGACTTGACGGGGTGATCTCGCTTTGGCACCCTAACCTTTGGTAAAGGGTTTTACGAAAGCCCGACACGGCTTGATTTTGTAAAACCTGAGAATTGTAGAGCCCGGCGCATAAGGGGGGATAGGCTAGCATGACCAAATCGGAACTGATTGCGCGTCTTGCTGCGTCCAACCCGCATCTGTATCAGCGGGATGTCGAGCGCATCGTAAGTACGATCTTTGATGAAATTACCAACGCACTCGCCGACGGTGATCGGGTGGAATTGCGCGGGTTTGGGGCGTTTTCCGTCAAGCAGCGGGGCGCGCGCACCGGACGCAACCCGAGGACCGGGGAATCGGTGCAGGTGTCCGAAAAATTCATTCCGTACTTCAAGACCGGTAAGCAGCTGCGCGAAAAACTGAACAGCGGCGGTTGAACGCCTACCTCTTCCGTTAAGGATTAACGTCGGTGTTTAAAGTTCTTTATTGGATCGTCGTGTTGCCCCTGGCGGTGGCGATTATCGTTTTTTCCGTCAATAATCGTAGCGAAGTCACTCTCGACCTGTGGCCGTTGGGCGTGGTTACGGCCCCGGTGCCGGTGTTCGCTGTCGTCCTGGCCAGTATATTGGCCGGGTTTCTGGCCGGCGGGTTCGTCGCCTGGAATTCCGCCGGGCGCTCGCGCCGCCGTGCCCGTGCCGAAGCCCGCCGCGCGGATCTGGCGGAGAGGGACCTGAAAACAGCCCAGGAGCGTATCGAAGGCCTGCAAAAGGCCGCCGAAATTCCGGCCTCCCCACAACCCCACCAGATTTCCAGATTTCCGCCAAACGCGGCGTAAACCGTCTTTCGCTCTTTCTGGTGTTTAGGGGGACTTAAGGCTATAACACCGCCCGAATAAGCGCCAAAATATCCATATGCTGTTTGGAAGGCCCGTGCCCTGTGAAACCGCCATCGAACCCGTCCAAAAGAATATTTGTCGCCCTCGACACCACCGATCTGGACCGCGCCCTGGCGCTCGGTCGCGATCTGGCTGGGCTGGTCGGCGGCGTCAAGGTGGGTAAGGAATTTTTCACGGCGCTGGGCCCCGATGGGGTGCGCGCGGTGGCGGATTTAGGCCTTCCGGTGTTTCTCGACCTAAAATTTCACGACATCCCGGCGACCGTCGCCGGCGCTGTTCGCGCCGCGTTGCCGCTCAGGCCCTTTATGCTCAACGTCCATGCCACCGGCGGAGCGGCGATGCTACGAGCGGCGGCGGATGCGGCTAAAGACGTGACCGATGGTCCACGGATACTGGCGGTGACGGTGCTGACCTCGCTTGGGGACGAAGACCTGGCCGCCGTCGGGGTTCCGGGCACGTCCCACGAACAGGTTCTGCGGCTGGCCCGGCTGGCGAAAGCACAGGGCCTCGACGGGGTTGTCTGTTCAGCCCGCGAGGTCGAGGCGCTACGCAAAGATTTAGGCCCCGACTTCACCCTGGTGGTGCCCGGTATTCGACCCATCTGGGCCGCGGCGGATGATCAAAAACGCATCGTCACGCCGGCCGACGCGGTGGCGTTGGGGGCCGATTATCTGGTCATCGGACGCCCCATTACCGGCGCCGACAACCCGGCGGATGCGGCCAAACGCATCGCTGACGAACTGACGGACTGAGCATGGCCGTTGATGTTAAAATCTGCGGACTGAGCGATGAGGCCGCCGTTGCCGCTGCCGTCGACGGCGGGGCGGCGATGGTGGGATTTGTTTTCTTTCCCCCGTCCCCCCGCAACGTAACGGTTGAGCGCGCCCTAGAACTCGGGGCCGGGGTGCCCAGGGGCGTGATCCGGGTCGGCCTTGTCGTCGATGCCGATGATGACCGGCTGGCGGACATCGCAGGGCGCGCGGGTATTGATCTGCTGCAACTGCACGGCGATGAAACGCCGGACCGGGTGCGGGACATCCGCGAACGTTTTGGGCTGCCGGTGATGAAGGTTCTTCCCGTTTTGGAAGCCGAGGATGTGGACCAGGCCCGGAAATATGAAGATGTGGCCGACCGTCTGATGTTCGATGCCAAGCCCCCCCTTGGCGCGACCCGGCCCGGTGGCAATGCCCGCGCTTTCGACTGGTCACTGGTGTCCGGCGTGGACTGCAAACTTCCGTGGATGCTGGCCGGTGGCCTGACGGCGGACAACGTCGTCGAAGCGTTGAAAATCAGCGGTGCCGGGGCCGTCGATGTGTCGTCGGGCGTGGAAGACGCGCCGGGTAGCAAAAACCCGGAGAAAATCCGCGCTTTCCTTGACACTGTAAAGGCGCTGTGACGGCATAAAAAAGCCCTGCCTTTCACGCTGTTGTGTGGTTTATTAAGCGCCGGTTAACCAGGAAAGATCATGAACAAGCTGAACACCTACCGCTCCGGCCCGGACGAAGCCGGGCATTTCGGTATTTTCGGTGGCCGTTTCGTCGCCGAGACCCTGATGCCGCTGATTCTGGAAGTCGAAAAGGCCTATGACGCGGCCAAAAACGACCCCACTTTCTGGGAAGATTTCAATTACCAGATGAAGCATTACGTCGGTCGGCCCAGTCCGCTGTATTTCGCCGAGCGCCTGACGGAACACTTCGGCGGCGCCAAGATCTATTTCAAGCGCGACGAACTCAACCACACCGGCGCCCACAAGATCAACAACACCATCGGCCAGATCCTGCTGGCGCGGCGCATGGGCAAGACCCGGATCATCGCCGAAACCGGCGCCGGTCAGCACGGGGTGGCGACGGCGACAGTGTGTGCGCTGTTCGGCCTGCCGTGCGTCGTCTACATGGGCAAGACCGATATCGAACGCCAGGCCCCCAACGTCTTCCGTATGCGCCTGCTGGGCGCCGAAATCGTTCCCGTCACGGCGGGCACCGGCACGCTCAAGGACGCCATGAACGAGGCGCTGCGCGACTGGGTCTCCAACGTCGAAGATACCTTCTACATCATCGGCACCGTCGCCGGCCCCCATCCCTATCCGGCCATGGTGCGCGATTTCCAGACCGTCATCGGCAACGAAGTCCGCGAACAGATGATGGAGGCCGAAGGCCGCTCCCCGGATTCGCTTGTCGCCTGCATTGGCGGCGGTTCCAACGCCATGGGCCTGTTTCACCCGTTTCTGGACGACGAGGACGTGCGCATCATCGGCGTCGAAGCCGCCGGACACGGCATCGAGACCGGCGAACACTGCGCGTCGCTCAACGGCGGCAAGCCGGGCGTGCTGCATGGCAATCGGACCTATCTGTTGCAGACCGAAGACGGGCAGATCCTGGACGGACATTCCATTTCCGCCGGACTGGATTATCCCGGCATCGGGCCGGAACATTCGTGGTTGTTCGATAACGGCCGCGTCGAATATGTCTCGGTCACCGACACCGAAGCCTTGGACGCCTTCCAGCTATGCACCAAAATGGAAGGCATCATCCCCGCCCTGGAGCCCAGCCACGCGCTGGCCCATGTGGCTAAGATCGCGGGCGATCTGCCCAAGGACCATTTGCTGGTGATGAACCTGTGCGGACGCGGCGACAAGGATATCTTCGCCGTCGCCCGGCTTCTCGGCGTCGAGGTCATGGAATGAGCAATTCGGCAGACTCCCGTATTCAGCGCCGCTTCGAGGCCCTGAAATCCGAAGGCCGCGGCGGCCTCGTCACCTTTGTCACCGCCGGCGATCCGGACCCGGACACGTCCCGCGACATCCTGTTCGGCCTGCCCGGCGCGGGCGCCGACATCATCGAACTGGGCATGCCGTTTTCCGATCCCATGGCCGACGGCCCGGCGATTCAGGCCGGCTCCCTCCGGGCACTGAAAAGCGGCATGACCTTGAAAAAGACGCTGGCCCTGGTCGCTGAATTCCGCGAACGGGACCAGGACACACCGGTCGTGCTGATGGGCTATTACAATCCGATCTACATTCACGGGCCTGAGGCATTTTGCGCGGATGCCAAGGCGGCGGGCGTTGACGGCCTGATCATCGTCGATCTGCCGCCGGAAGAGGTCGATGAATTGTGGATACCGGCCAACGCCGCCGGTATCGATTTTATTTTCCTGACCGCGCCGACATCCGATGACGCCCGCCTGCCGGTGATCGTTAAACGCGCGTCGGGGTTTGTTTACTACGTGTCCATCACCGGCATCACCGGCACCCGGTCCGCCGATCCGGCCGATGTAGAAGACGCCGTCGCCAGACTGCGCCGCCACACGGACCTGCCCATCGGCGTCGGTTTCGGTATCAAGACGCCGGATCAGGCCCGGGGAATCGCTTCCGTTGCGGATGCCGCCGTTGTCGGCTCGGCGCTGGTGGATATCATCGCCGGCAACCTGGACGATGACGGCAAGGCCGGCCCGGGCCTGGCCGACGCTGTTCTGAGCCTGGTCTCCGATTTGGCCGATGGCGTACGTAAAAGCGGCGAAAAGGTAGCGTGATCCCATGAACTGGCTGAAAAATTTCGTTCGCCCGAAGCTCCAAAAGCTTGTCGGCGGCGGCAAGGACATCCCGGAAAATCTGTGGAACAAGTGCCCGGAATGTTCGCAGATGATTTTCCATCGGGACTTGGAAAAGAACCTGCACGTGTGTCAGCACTGCGGCTATCACATGCGTCTGACCGCGAAGGGCCGCCTGGACATGCTGTTCGACAACGCCGAATACCAGACCGTCCAGATCGCCGAGACCATCGACGATCCGCTGAAATTCCGTGACAGGCGTAAATACGTCGACCGCCTGAAAGAATCCCGCGACAAGACCGGTGAGGACGATGCCCTCATGGTGGCGCACGGCAACATGGGGGGGCTAGGCGTCGTTGTCGCGGCACTGGGGTTCGAATTCATGGGCGGCTCCATGGGGATCGCCGTCGGCGAAGGCCTGTTGACGGCGGCGCGTCTCGCCGTGGTTCAGGATGCGCCCCTGATCGTGGTGCCGTCGTCCGGCGGCGCGCGCATGCAGGAAGGCATCCATTCGCTGATGCAGATGACCCGCACCACCATCGCGGTGGAGGAAGTCCGCGAAGCCGGGCTGCCGTATATCGTCGTCCTGGCGGACCCGACCACCGGCGGCGTGTCGGCGTCGTTTGCCATGTTGGGCGACATTGCCATTGCGGAGCCGGGCGCGGTGATTGGTTTCGCCGGCGCCAGGGTGATCGAACAAACCATTCGCGAAACCCTGCCGGAAGGCTTTCAGCGCAGCGAGTATCTGCTGGACCACGGCATGGTGGATATGGTTGTGCACCGTACGGAACTGCGCGATACGCTGATCCGTGTGTTGTCCCTGCTGCGCAACCGCAAACCTGCGGCCGAAGTCCTGGCGATGCCGGCATTGCCCCCGAATATTCATCCGCCGGGAAAAGACGCCTAAATTTTTTGGGAGCGTTCTTTTGCAAAACCCGACCGATCCCGTCCTCGACCGACTGACCCGGCTGCATCCGAAGTTGATCGACCTGACGCTGGACAGGGTGCACCGGTTGCTGGGCAGGCTTGCCAACCCGCACCTGTCGCTGCCGCCTGTCGTGCACGTCGCCGGCACCAACGGCAAAGGCTCGGTCATCGCCATGCTGCGCGCCGCCTTGGAAGCGGCGGATTACACGGTCCATGTTCACACGTCGCCGCATCTGATGCGCTTCAACGAACGCATCCGTCTGGCCGGAAAGCTCATTGAAGACGACGCCCTGCTTGCCCTGTTGGAGGAGTGCGAGGCGGAAAACGCAGGCGAGGCGATCACCTTTTTCGAAATCACCACCTGCGCGGCCATGCTGGCGTTTTCCCGCACACCGGCGGACATCGTGTTGCTGGAAACGGGGCTTGGTGGCCGGCTTGACGCGACAAATGCCATCCGGGACGCCGCGATGACGGTGATCACTCCGGTCTCCATCGATCATCAACAATACCTGGGCGAGACTTTGGCCGAGATCGCCGCCGAGAAGGCCGGGATTTTGAAACCCGGCGTGCCCTGTGTGATGGCGCAGCAGCCGCCCGAAGCGCGGGACGTTATTTTGGAAATAGCCGCAGAGCTGGGCGCGCCGCTGTTCCTGGAAGGCCGGGACTGGTCCTCTGCACAGGAACTGCCCCGTCCAAACCTTCCCGGCCCCCATCAGATCAGGAACGCCGCCCTGGCAAAAGCGGCGCTGGACACGCTGCCGGGGTTCGAGGTGGATGATGCGGCCCTGAAGCAGGGCTTTGGACAGATCGACTGGCCGGCCAGATTGCAACGCCTGACCGGAGGCAGGCTGGCGGGGTTAGTGCGCCCGGACCTGGATCTGTGGCTCGACGGTGGCCATAACAAAGCCGCAGGCGTGACCATCCGGGATTGGCTGGACGATCAGGAGCCGAATCCGCTGCATCTGGTCATGGGCATGCTGAACACGAAAAATCCGCAGGATTTTCTGGCGCCCTTTAAGGACCATATTACGTCGCTTCGTACCGTCACCATTCCCGGAGAGCCGGCAAGTCTGAGCGCCGAAGAGCTGGCTTCCAAAGCCGAAGGGTTGGGCCTGTCGGCCAGGCCGGTTTCCGGCGTTGTCCCGGCGTTGCGCGAAATTAGCCTGGAAGAGTCCTTGCCGGGGCGGGTTCTGATCGCCGGCTCGCTGTATCTGGCGGGCAAGGTGCTGGCGGAAAACGGCTCCGGCGGGTTACAGTCTTCCTGGCAAGAATAATCGAATAAGGAGACGGCGATGATCGTCGAACAAATCTGGACCGGTAATGCCTACCGCAATTTCAATTACCTGATCGTCTGCCCCGATAGCGGAGAGGCGATGGCCATTGACCCGCTCGATCATGAAAAATGTTTAGGCGCGGCCAAGGACCGTGGCTGGGAGATCACCCAGGTTCTCAACACCCACGAACACAGCGATCATACCGGCGGCAACGGGGCTGTGATCGCCGCCACGGGGGCGAAACTGCTGGCCCATGCCGGGGCCAGGGACAGTATTCCGGGCATCGACCGGGGGCTTTCCGCCGGTGACGTCATCAAGGTCGGTACATCCGTGGAACTGGAATGCCTGGATACCCCCGGCCACACCATGAGTCATATCTGTATGCTGTCGCATACCGATCAGCCGTCGCTGTTCTGCGGCGATACCATGTTCAACGCGGGGGCCGGCAATTGCCACAACGGCGGCCATCCGGAAGACCTGTACGAAACCTTCGCCAGCCAATTATCCAAACTGCCGGACGAAACCCTGATCTATCCGGGCCATGACTACATTTTCAACAACCTGGAATTCACCCTGGACCGGGAGCCGGACAACCAGCGCGCCAAGGCGATGCTGAGCGATGCGGAAAATCAGGACCCGTCGAAGGCCATGGTGACGACTCTCGGGCTGGAAAAGGAAATCAACACCTTCTTCCGGCTGCACAATCCGTCGGTGATCGCGGCGCTGCGCGAGGTCTTTCCGGACCTGTCAGACGACCCGGACCCGAAAGAGGTTTTCCTGAAGCTTCGCATGCTGCGCAACGACTGGTAGGGGCAAGGCGAAAGAGGCGGCCATGAGCGTTAACGACAATTGTTGCTCCGGCATCAGCAAACCGCCCGTTGGCGACTATCGCCGGGTGTTGTGGGTCGTTCTCCTCATCAACGCCGCCATGTTCTGCGTCGAAATGACCGCCGGTGTGTGGGGGAAGTCGGTGGCGTTGCAGGCCGACGCCCTGGACTTCCTTGGCGATTCCGCGACCTACGCCATAACGCTGGCGGTTCTTGGCATGAGCCTGCGCTGGCGCGCGGGCGCCGCCATGCTCAAGGGACTGGCAATGACCGGGTTCGGGCTTTGGGTGGCGGGCACGGCGGTCTTCCACCTGCTTCGGGGTACGCTGCCGGACTTCGCCATCATGGGCTCGATCGGCGCCCTGGCGCTGATGGCTAATGTCATGGCCGCGGCCCTGCTGTTCCGTCATCGGGAAGGGGATTCCAATATGCGTTCGGTGTGGCTGTGCAGCCGCAATGATGCTATCGCCAACATCGCCGTGATCTTTGCCGCCAGCGGCGTCTGGGTGTCTGGGACAAGTTGGCCCGATCTTGCCGTTGCCGCCGTTATTTCCGGACTGGCCCTGACCGGCGGGTTCCAGGTTATTCAGCAGGCCAGGGGCGAATTGCGGACGGCGGCGGCATAAAAAAACCCCGCTTGGTAAGCGGGGTTCTTGAATTTTTTAATATTCAACGGGTGTGGTCAGAGAACCTCGTTGAGCCACTCCGACAGCTTGCTTTTGGGCAGCGCGCCGATTTTGGTCGCTGCTACTTCGCCGTCCTTGAACAGGATCAGGGTGGGAATCCCGCGCACGCCGTACTTGGACGGGCTCGACGGGTTTTCGTCAATGTTGAGCTTGGCGATGGTCAGCCGGTCGCCCATTTCGCCGGCGATTTCTTCCAGCGCGGGTGCAATCTGTTTGCACGGGCCGCACCATTCAGCCCAGAAATCAACAAGCACGGGGCTTTCCGACTTCAGGACATCGGCGTCGAAGCTTTCGTCACTGACGTGTTTTGGCATATTTAAATCCTATCAACCTTAAAAAAAATCCCGCGTTCTTGTCTTCAATCGGGATGCGTGTTGGGTTTGAATCTAGGCATGGCCCGGCGTTCCGTCAAGGCGCGTGGGCGTCTAAAATTTCATCACTTATGGGCATGATCCGCGCGCCCAGTGTCCACAACAAAAGGGCGCGCACCGGGCGGTCCGGGTAAACGCCCTTCAGCAATTCCCGATACGCCGCCAACTGGCGGAGGTAGACGGGCGAGACGCCGGATTCGGTCTCGGGCGGCGGCCGGTTGGTTTTGAAGTCGATAACCGTGACGGTGTCCTCGGTGACCAGCAAACGGTCGATCTGCCCGGAAAGGACGGTGCCCGTGCCCAAAACCCCGGTAATAGGAACCTCGGCCAGGCTGCCGGGGCCGAACAGGGCGGCGTGATCCGGATGGTCCATGACGGCCAGGGTTTCGGTAAGGATGTCGTCCTGTTTCGCCGCCGTTAGATCCAGCGACGGGCGGCCGAGGAACGCCGCCCCCGCCGCCTTGCGGTCTTCAGGCGCAAGGTCGGGCAGGCTTTGCAGCAAGCGGTGGACCAGGAGTCCGCGCTGGAATCGCATCGCGTCGTCTTCCTCGAGCGGCGATATCACCGGCGGCTCGTCCCCGGACGGCCGGGACGGGGCCAGCGGCCTTGCGGGTTCGGGTTCGGCTATAGGCGGGCTCAGCGCCCAGGAGGGCAGCGTTTCGTCGGTCCGGGTTTCTTCCTCCTTGGCTTTCCGGCTGTCCGGCTCCGCCGATTGCGGTGTTTCCAGCCGCCACAGGGTTTCTCCCGTTGCCCCTTGAAGCTCTTGGCCCAAGTCCTGCACGGCGGGCGCAATCAGGTCGTACCAGCATCCTTCCGTGCGGCCATTTTTCGTTTCCCAGCCGCAGATATAGAGCCGGTCCCTGGCCCGGGTCATGGCGACGTACAGCAGGCGGCGGTATTCCTGCTCGATGGTCAGGCGCGCGTCTTCGTGCAGATGTTTGGAAAGCGGTTCTTCCTCGTCTTTCGATGTGCGCCAAAGAAAGAATCCCGCATCCCCACCTTGGCTTCCGGTTTCATCGTCCTGCCAGTGGGTGCGTGGGTCCAGGGTCTTGGACGGCAGGGTGCAGGTATCGGGCAGGAACACCACACCGGCTTCCAGTCCCTTGGCGCCGTGCACGGTCAGTACCCGAACTTCGTTCCGGCCGCGCTCCATCTCGCGTTTCACTTCCGTTTCACCGCGCTCGACCCAATAAAGAAAGCCTTCCAGTGAGGATTCGTGGTCGCGTTCGAAATCCAGCGCCAGGCTCAGGAACTCGTCGATCGGCTCACCGGCCTCCGGCCCCAGATGTGCCAACAGGTCCCGGCGTCCACCATCAATCAGAAGGCGGGAATAGAATTCGAAGGGCGGGGTAAAATCGGCGCGCGCCAGAAGACCCGACAGGGTTTCCCAGGCGCGGGTGAAGTCCGGGCGCTCACCCTTCCGGTCTGAGAGCGTTTGCCACAGGGCTTTTTTGCGCGCGAAGGCAAGGTCGAACAGGGCATCGTCATCGAATTCAACGAAAGGCCCTTTCAGCACCACCGCCGTGTTCAAATCATCGTCCGGCAGCAGGGCGAAGCGCCCGGCGGCGATAAGGTCCATAACGGCCAGATGGTCGGTCAACACCAACCGGTCGCGGCCGGTGACGGGAACGTTCTTGCGTTTCAGCGCACGAACCATTTCCTCGGCAAAAGCCCCCCGGGTGCGCATCAAAATCATAATGTCGCCGGGCCGAATGGGACGCCCGGCGGACGCCAGGGGTTCCTTGTCAGCCAGCCAACCGGCGATTTGGGCGGCAATTTTTTCGGCCAGCCGCACCGGCGGGCTTTCGGCGCTCATTTTATCGAAAGGCGCGTCCCAGGGGCTGGTATCCGGGGCGTCGTCGGGTGTCAGGGGCTCCCATAGCTCAACCAGGCCGCCCTGGCCCTGGCGGTTGGTGTGGTGGTGCACGGCCTTGCCGTCCCAGGTCAGCCCATCGGCGGCGTCTGCCCCGGCGAACACGGCATCGACGACGTTGAGGACGGCTGACGTGGTGCGGTAAGACGCCTCCAGTTCGACCGTCGGCAGACGGCGGCCGATGGCGGCTTCCTGATCCTGAAAATGGTTACGCATCAGCCCGAAGCGCACCGGGTCGGCGCCCTGGAAGCTGTAGATGGATTGTTTTTCATCTCCGACGGCGAACACGGTGCGGGGATTGGGCCGCTCGTTCTCTCCGGCGCCGAGCCCGGTAAAAAAATCTCCGGCCAGCTTTGAAATGATGTCCCACTGGGCGGGGCTGGTGTCCTGGGCTTCATCGACAAGGATATGGTCGATGCCGCCGTCCAGCTTGTAGTGCACCCACGACACGCCTGCATCCGTGGCGAGCAGGCCTTGCGCCTTTTCGATCAGGTCGTCGTAATCGAGCAAGGCCCGGGTGGTCTTGATGCTTTCATAAGCACCGATCAGCGCCGTGCCGACGACAAGCAAGGATTGCGTCGCCTCCGCCATGGCCACGGCCTTGAGGCGGTCGAGAACAGCCGTCACGCGATCCTGTTCCTGCAAAAGGGCGGCCAGAGCGTCCGGGTTGGCTTCCTTGGGTTTCTTGGTAATGAGGTTGCTTTCCGCCCTGGGCTTGCCTGCCTGGGTGACGAAGACGGAGGCGTAAGTATCCCGGAAGGTGTCCGCACGCCGGGCGGTTTCCATGGCGAGCCACGCCCCGATGGTGGCGGCGCGGTCCTGATCGGATTGGGTGCCGTCCTGCAACGCCGAAACCGCCGTCTTTAGCGCCTTTTCGTCGAAAGCCCCATTGTCCGAGGCGGCGGCGAGTACGCTGCCGGTCGTGTCCGTTTCACCCAAGCCCAGGGCGCGGCGGGTTCGGGCAATCATGCGGTCCACACCGTCCGGGCTTTCCATCAGGTGGCGAAGGCGGACCCGCTGGCCGTCCAGTTCCCGCATCAAGTGGGCGAAGCGTTCTTCGTCCACAAGGCCGGCGAGATGGGATAGCGCATCGGAGACCCGGGCCGAACGGGCACGTTCATGGACCAGGATGCGGTCGCGGGCTTCTGTCCGGATTTCCGCAGACCGGCGTTCGTCGATCACCGAAAAATGCGGCGCCAGCCGGGCTTCCACGGGAAACCGGCCAAGCAGGGATTCCGAAAACGAATGCACGGTGCGAATGCGAAGCCCTTCGGGAGATTCCAGGGTGGCGGCGAAGAGCGCCCGGGCGGTGGCGGTTTCCTGCTCGGATGCGGGCTTGCCCAGAAGCTCTTGCAGGTTTTTTGCCAGCGCCGCCTCATCCATGGCGGCCCAGTGGCCGAGCCGTTCACTCAACCGGTTTGCGACCTCGGCGGCGGCGGCCTTGGTGAAGGTAAGGCAAAGAATTTTCCGGGGCGGTGTTCCGCTCAGCAAAAGCCGGAGGATTCGTTCGATCAGAACATGAGTTTTACCGGTGCCCGCGTTGGCCGACACCCAAACCGATTGGTTCGGATCGGCGGCAGTGATCTGGGCCGCAGTATGCGTGGTGGGGGTATGGGTGGTTTGGGGGGCGGATTTATCCGTCATTCCCGTCTCCATCCTGGCCGCGCCATTCCTTGACCCGGGCCAGATGATCGTAGTCGCCGGACCGGCCCTGGAACATCGGCCGGCGCGACGAAAGATAGGGCGTTTTAGGATCGTCGAAGCGGGCAACTAGGCCACTAAGGCGGGCGACGGCTTCGTCGGCGACGTCCGCCGGGTCAAGCTTGAGAACGCGTTCTTTTCCAGGCTCTCGCCCGCCCGACAGTTTCAGATAGACAAGGTGCGCCACCGGGGCCGCCGCAATGTCTTCAAAACCACCGGCCTGGGCAATAGCGGCTTCCAGCGATAACTGCGGCGTGAGACCGGTCTCGACCTGTGGCGCGGTGGGTACGGTGCCGGTCTTGTAGTCCATGACGGAAAGCCCAATATCGGCCCGCGCATCGATGCGATCGGCTCTCGCGGTCAGCCGGAAATCCCCGGCCTTTCCGGGAAGGGTCAGGTGGCCGTTTACCTCCGCGCCGACGGTGTGGAATCCCTGGGCGCGACGTTCGCGTTCATAGGCGATAAACCACTCAGCGATGCGCTCGAACCGGGGCCACCAGAAAGCGCGGACGCCGGGATGCGCCAGTTGCTGGTCGAACACGTCCTGTCCGATTTCAAGAAGTCTGCGTTCGGCGTCATCGGGCAGAGTATCGGGGTGGGCTTTCTGAAAGCGGTCCAACACCTCGTGCACGATGATGCCCCGGTCCGCAGCGCCCGGTTCCGCGTCCAGCGGGTCGAGGGCCTTGAGCTCCAGAATATTCCGGGCGTAGACGGCATAAGGGTCACGCAGCCAGGTTTCGATGCGGGTGACGGGAAGTTCCCGGGGCCGCGCTTCGACAGGGGGGCAGGGTTTGGGTTCGGTGACGGTGCGGCTTTTATCCGGGCGGTCGATCTTCTCGACCCATTGCAGCCATGAGGCGGGGACTTCAAAAAACTTTTCAAGCCCCTGTTTCTCGAGCAGGTTATCGAGCCGGAGCAGCCAGCGGGACGGCACCGTCGGCGTGCCGTCCACCCGTTCGGAGCGGGTCAGCACCACATTCGGCGCGGAAAAGGCTTGGCAGAAATCATGCGCCGCGAGACCGATGCGGCGTTCCGGCGCGGGCAGGCCGAACCGCGCCATCATGGGACGGCTCATCCACGGGCTGGCCTTGGCCTCGGGCGGCCAGGCGCTCTCATTCAGGCCGCCCAATATCATCAGGTCGGCTTGTTGCAGGCGGGCTTCCAGAAGACCCCAGATATGCAGGCGGGGGTGGCGGCCGAAGCGGGGCCGGACCACGCGTCCGGCCATCAGGGTATCGAGCAGCGGCGGGTAATCGGCGCCGGTGACGTCCTTTAGAATTTGGCCCGAGCGTGCAAGGTCGGCGATGAAGCGGGCCGCGCCTTCCCCGGCGTCTCCGGCCCAGAGCCGGCCCGCGCCATTGGGTTCGCCGGTTTCGTCCTCGGTGGCGCAGAGCGCCTCGGCCACACGGACGTGCCGGGCGGCCATGTCAGAAAGGGCGTGGGTTGAGCCGTCCATGACTACACGGAAGGGTTCAAAAATATCCCGCAATCGGCCGAGGACGCTACGCAGCCGGTTGGCGGTTCCGTGGTTTTCTTTTTTGTTGAGGAAACGGTCGGCATCGATTGCGGCCAGCAGCCCGTCGATACCGGGCGCGGGGCGGGGTCCGCGCAGGATGGTGGTTTCCAATGTCCGGATATGGTCACGGAATACGCCTGCGGGCATGCCGCCCGCGGCCAAAGGATGTTTCAGCGCCGCCAGCAGACTAGCCGGCGCCAGGTCATCGGCGATCATGCGCGCCGTTAGCCGAAGGAATGCGCCGGTTGGAGTCTGGGCCAGGGGCAGGCCTGCTGAATCGTCGATGTCGATGTCCCAGCGCGCCAATTCAGCGGCTACCCGCCGTGCCAGGCCCCGGTCCGGCGTTACCAGGGCGGCTGTTTTCTCAGGCGTTTCCAGGGTCTCGCGCATCATCAGCGCGATCACTGCGGCTTCTTCGCGGGGCGTCGGACAGAGGATGCGGGTGACGCCTTCGAGCGCCGCCCCGGTGGCCTGGATATCGGGCAGGGGCGGCGGCTCGGTTCCGGCGGGCGTCAGGGCCGTCTGCATCAGCCGCGCCCGGTCCGGCTGGACGGCGTCAAAGCCGGGCGCGTCCCAGGACCGGACATCTTTGCGCTCAATGCCGAAATGCGTCAGCAGGCGCGCCATGCCGTATTGCGGATGGTGGTCTTCCAGGGCCGCCCATGCGCTATCGGTGGCGTCCATGTCGAGCCCCGGCAGGACCACGGCGCCTTGTTCCATCGCGGCGATGACACAGAGCAGATCGGCGGTGGCCGGAATGGAACCGGTCGACCCGGCGGCGATAACCGGGCCGGACGGCGGGCTGTCTTTCCACGCCTGTCCTTGAGCATCGAACAGACGGTTGCGCCGGTCGGCGTCGTCGATAGCGTCATTGTCTTCTAGAATCCCCGGCCACAGCTCGGTCAGGACGGTCAGGAATTCCAGTGTCTCGCGCCAGTGGACGGCATATTCATCCGGCACCAGGGAATGGAGGTCTTTAAAAGACAGGCGTTCGGTGTGGACCTGATCGAGCAGGTGGGCCAGTTCCAGGGCAAGGTTGGCGGCCTGATCGGGGCTGGCGTTGTCTCGGGCCAGGACAAGACGGGTCAGCAAAAGCTGGCGTTCCAGGCCGGAAGCGGCCTCGGGAATCTGCAACAGATCCTTTCCGGCAAGCCCCCCCGATCCGTCGCCGCCGCCGGACAACAGGATTTCGTCCTCGTCCATGTCGCCCAAGGCGATGGTCCGGGGCAGCAACAGGGCCTGCCCGCCGCTTTGGCGCAGGAAGGCTTCGGCCAGGCTGCGCCGGGCGCGTTGCGTCGGCACCAGTACCGTTACGCCGGCCAGCGCCGCCGGGTCGTCTCCGGCGCGCGCGCGGATGCCGGCAGCCAGCACATCGACGAAGGGCAGGCCCGGCGCAATGGTGAAGACGTTTTGCGGGCTCATGATATGGACCTCAGCGGTGCCGGATGCCGGCGTAGCGCAGGTGCATATAGGCCTCGGCCTCTTCCAGGCCTTCCGGCGAGCCGACGTGGAACCATTCGCCGTCGTGCACGGCGCCGAACAGGCGTTCGTTTTCCATCGCCCGGTCGTAAAGCACGTTCAGGGAAAAGGCTCCGTCCGGCGCGCCGTCGAACAGGCGGGGATGCAGAATCTGGACGCCGGTGAAAAGCCACGGCGAAACTTCGCCTTCCGGCCGGCGAGTCAGGCATCCGTCGCCACCGGCGCAAAAATCGCCCCGGCCCGTGTAGCCGTAGGCTTCGACGGTGGAATGCAGCAGCAACAACCCGTCCATTTCGTCTTCGTTCCAGGTGTCGGCCATGCGGGCCAGTGCGTCAAAGGGGCCGTTGAGCCAGAATGCATCCGTGTTGACGACGTAAAAGGGCGCGTTTCCGAAGGCGTCCAAGGCGTTGACCACGCCGCCGCCGGTATCCAGCAGGTCCGCTTCGCGGGAAATCCTGATCTTGGGCGAGGTGCGGCTTTGCAGGTGGTCCTCCAACTGTTCGGCAAGGTAATGGGTGTTGATGACAGCTTCGGTCACACCTGAGCTTTCCAGACGGTCCAGGGCGTGGTCGA
Organism: Alphaproteobacteria bacterium; assembly: GCA_014382345.1. Classification (GTDB taxonomy): domain Bacteria; phylum Pseudomonadota; class Alphaproteobacteria; order Rhodospirillales; family Casp-alpha2; genus Casp-alpha2. The sequence goes on along the minus strand of JACNJX010000072.1, from coordinate 25,180 downwards.
CCAGGGCGGTGCCGTCGACCCGGATCAGCGGTTTGGGCAGGGTGTCGGTCAGAGGCCGCATGCGGGTACCGAGACCGGCGGCCAGAACCATGGCTTTTTTCGGCCTCTTGTTGCTCATGACGCCTCCGCCGAAGAAATGGGTGCGATCCGCTTTTCGGGTGGAAAATGGGACTCAAACCAGGCCGCCACCGGTTCCAGCGCCGGATGGACCATGGCGTTTTCCAGCAAACGCCAGACCCGGGGGATGTGCGCCAGATAGTCCGGCTTTGCGTCGCGCCGGCTGAGCCGGGTGAAAATGCCGATCACCTTGGCGTGACGCTGGGCGCCAAGAACGGCGAAGCCGGTCATGAAGGCGTTCTGGTCGAGATTGGGAAAGGCGGCAAAATAGCGATCCAGCATGGACTGTTTTAGTTCGTGCGTGATGTCGCGCCGCGCGTCTTCGAGCAGCGACATCAGGTCATAGGCCTTGTGTCCGAGAACCGCGTCCTGGAAATCCAGCAGCCCGCAGCGGGCGATATCCCGGCGGCCTTCCAGAATCATCAGGTTGTCGACGTGGTAGTCGCGCAGCACCAGGGTGGCGGGCTGGCCCTGGAGGCACCTGAAGGTTTCCCGCCAGGCGTCCAGATAGGAGTCCCGGATGGTGCCATCGGGCGGCGCGCCGAAGACGGCTTGCCAGGTCCAGTCACACAGCAACACCGCTTCGTCGAGAAGTTTTTCTGCGCTGTAGGGTTCCGTTCCCGGCGGGGCGACCCGGTTTTCGGGGATACCGTGGAGCGCGACGAGGATGTCTACGGCAAGGGCGTAGAGATCGGCCTCCGGCAATGTGCCGTCTTGCAAAATCCGGGTAAAGGTATCGTTTCCAAGGTCTTCGATAATCAGGAAGCCCTGATCGCGCTCCTTGGCGAAAATATCCGGCGCGCTGAAGCCCAGCGACTTGAGGTGACGGGCGATGGCGACGAAGGCATCGACATTTTCCTGGGGCGGCGGCGCATCCATCAGCATGGCTTGGCGTCCGCCGAGAACCAGGCGTTCGTAGTGGCGGAACGAGGCGTCGCCGGTTAACGGGTTTCGCTCCGCCTGACCCCAGCCGTTGGCGGCGAGAAAGGCGTCGATGGCGGCACTGCGTTCAGACATCGCCGCTCTCCTTTTCGGCGAGAGCCTTCAGGCGCGCATGCCATGATCCGTGCCCGCTGAGTTCCGCCCGGCGCTGTTCGGGTGTTTGGCCCTGGCTCAAGACAACGTCGAGCCGGTTGCCGGCCAGGAGACTGTTCATCCGTCCGCCTAACCTGTCCGGCCACTCGATAAGCGATATGCCGTCCGCAAAAGCATCATCCAGGCCCAGTTCTTCCAATTCGCTTTCATCTTCGATCCGGTACAGGTCAAAATGATAAACCGGGATCGCCCCCTTGGGGTCGGGAAATTCATAACCCTGCACCAGGGTGAAGGTCGGACTGGGAACCTCTTCCGGGGTTTCCGTGCGGGCGTTGATGAAGGCGCGGGCGAAAACCGTTTTGCCGCTGCCCAAGTCGCCCGACAGGGAGATTACGTCGCGGGGTTCGGCCAAGGCGGCAACCCGTCCGGCCAACCGGGCGGTGGCGGCCTCTTCGGCGAGGTCGAAAACGACCGGGGAATGCGGAGTATCGGCCATGTTGCGTCCTTTGTACCATGGGTAAGGGCGCGGACAAACGCCAACCGGGTCTGTTCGGGGTCTTTTATGACAAGGCGGCAATTCACTGTGTTTGTTAAGAGTTTTCCTTTTATGATGGCGCCCAAGGGATTCGTCTTAAACTTTGGGGAAAATGGGGCAAGAGTGTGGGGACGTCCCTGATCCGAAATATTTTTAACGTTCTGCTGGTTCTGGTTCCGGTCTTGGTCCTGGCACCGGTGCAGGCGTCGGCTTTTTACGATCCCGTGGAAGCCGGCGCCAGGAAAGCCGTTGCCTGTGCGCCGTGTCATCGCCTGAATGGGGTTAGCCAGTACCCGGGTATCCCGAATCTGGCCGGGCAGAAACGCGACGTCCTGCGGGTCCAGATCAGGGATTTCCTGAATAAGAAAACCCCGCATCCGCGCCTCGGCGCGGCATCCCGTTCGGAAGATGTCATGGAACATACCGTGGAAGGGCTGTCGGAAAGGGCCGTTTTCGAAGTGGCGTCCTATTTTTCCAGTCTCCCGTGTGCCCTGCCGAAAAAATACAGCGCCGACCCGGTGCCGGATGTGATAAGCCGGTGCGTACGATGTCACGGCGTGGAAGGACGCAACACTTACAAGAATGTGCCCAATTTGTCCGGACAGCGGAAACGCTATTTGGAAAATCAACTGCGCGCTTTAAGGGAATCCGGACTGGTGCCCAACGACCCGCTGGTCGTTCGACGGCGCAATCACCCGATGATGGGGCCGGAAGCCTTGTTCCTGAGCGATGGAGAAATCAACGCCCTGGCCGGGTACTTCTCGACCCGAAAGTGCCGCTAACCCCCATCGCCGATGCCTTCGAGAGAGGTTGCGTCTTCTCCCATACCAGCGGTATTTCCGCCGGCCGGCAGGCGGCAGGTGACGGTGGTGCCGCGGCCTGGAGGCGATTTGATATCGACGCTACCGCCGTGCAGTTCGATGAAATTACGAACCAGACTGAGTCCCAGCCCGGCGCCAGTGGAGTCTCCTGTGGCGTCTTTGCCCTTCTCAAAGGGCCGGAACAGCCTTTCGCGGTCGTCCTTCGGGATGCCGGCGCCCGTGTCGGCGACGATCAGAACGATGTCGTCGCCCTCGCGCCGGGATTCCAGGCGCACCGTTCCCCGTTCCGGCGTGAACGTCACGGCGTTGGACAACAGATTAAAGATCACCTGCTTCAGGCGTTTTTCGTCCGCCGTGATCCAGCCGATATCGGGCGGGCAGTCGAATTCCAGTTTCATATTCCGGGCCCGCGCCCGGTCCTGGATCAGGTTCAGGGCCGACACCAGAAGTCCATGCACGTCGATCGTATCGCGGTCCAGTTCCAGCCGCCCGGCCTCAATGGAGGCGAGGTCGAAAATATCGCCCAGCATGGACAGCAGCCGGCCGGAGGTGTCCAGAATGCCTTTTGTGTATTCGCCCTGGCGGCGGTTGAGCTTGCCGAAAAATTCCTGGTTCAACATTTCGGCGAATCCGATAACGGTGGTCAGCGGCGTTCGCGCTTCATAGGACACCTTGGCGATGAATTCGGTCTTGAGGCGGTCGGCGTCGGCATAGGCCTCGGCCTGCTGGCGTAGCGCGCTCTCGACCCTGGCCGTATCGGTGACGTCCAGGTAGCTCAGCAGCATGGCGCCGTCGGGCAGGGGAATGTTGGCGTATTCGATGACCGTGCCGTTGGCCAGTTCCAGCTTGCCCGTCGTGCCTTCGCGGCCCATCAGCCGTTCGACCACCTTGTCCTTGTGTATGCCCCAGCTCAGGTCGTCCCAGCCGCCCTCGACGGCAATGGCGCTTCGCATGTAATCGACGAAACCGGTGACGTGGAAGGATTCATCAAGGGTTTCCTCGCTCAGTTCCCAAAGGCCTGTGAACACGGGATTGAACAGTTTCAGACGGCCGTCGGAACCGAACACGGCGATGCCTTCGTGCAGGTTGTCGAAGGCCTCGCGCTGGACCGCGTCCAGGGATTTATACGAGCGTTCCAGGTCCAGTTTTTCGGAGACGTTTTCGAAAACGAAAACCAGCCCGCCTTCCGGTCCCCGGTTGACGGTAGCGCGCACGGTGCGCCCGTCGGGCAGATGCATCAGGTTTTCTTCTGTCCCGTCCAGGGTTTCGAATTGTTCGATCTGGCGGAATTTAAAATCCCGGAAATTGGAGACTTCCGGCAGACTGCGGAGTTCGCGCATGCGTTCCAGGACCGCGCTGTATTCCGGTCCGGTTTTGAGCCAGTCCCCGTCCAGGCCCCACAGGGCGGCGTAGGCGGGGTTGAAGTATTCCAGCGTCGTGTTGGCGGCGAAGATGGCGATGGCGGAGTCGAGGTTCTTCAGAACGTCATTGCGGGCGTCGGTTTCTTTTGCCGTTGCGCCGCGCAGGCGTTCCGCCTCTGAGCGGTCGATGGCGAAGCCCATGGTGCCGCCGTTCTCGCCGTCTTCACCGCCGCCGAGACTCCCCAAAGGCAGTTCGGTGATTTCCAGCCATTGCTCCTGGGCACCGTCGGCGCTTTCCTGGTGGTTTCGTTCGGTGACGGCCATGCCCTGTTGGCGGGCGCGCTCAGCCAGGGCGGTCTCCGCCGGGGCGACGTCCTTTCCGGCTTGGTTGACAAACGCCAGGGCCAGGTTGGAATCCCTGAGCCACACCGGGAACGGAAAAGTGTCGAGCAGCGCCGTCAGGTGCCTGTCTTCCAGGCCGGAAGCGTTAACCGTGGGAATCCGGCTTCCCGGCGCAGCGCTCCCGGCGGCCGTGATGTCGCGCATCCAGACCATGTCGGCGAGGATGTCCCCGTCGTCGGTTTCCGCCCGCGCGCCGACGGCCTGAATGCGGCGCCGTTTCGTACTCAACAGGACATCGAACGGCGTACCCTTGGCGCGAAGCAGGGAGACGCATTGTTCTAGGACTTTCAGGGAGTCTCCCTCAAAGCACTGGCGGACGTCGTCATAGTGGGACTGAACACCATCGCTGAGATTTAACAGCACTGCCAAACGCCTGGAACAGGTGAACCCGCCGGTGACCTGATCCCACAGCATCAAACCGTCGGGGGCGGCGGAAAGGATTTCCCGCGCCTTGACGGCGACGGCTTCGAGCCTGCGGCGCTCGGTTCGAAGGGTGTTAAGACGTTGGCGCTGGCTCAGGATAAGCCCAAGCGCCACCACCGCCGCAAGGGCAGCGCCGATTGCAAAGGCTTGAATTGGTTCAATTTCGGCAAACACCAGAAGAGATTAGACGCGCGTTTCTCCGCCTACAAGAGTTGGGAGGTTACTTCTTTATTAAGCCGCCAATATATCCCATTGCAGCAATGCCAATTGCCCCAATTGCCGTAGCTAAATCCGAGCGAAGAGTTTCGTCAAAAAACATTAAAGTTCCCAATAAAGTAAGAACCAAAATTATTATTCCGCCCGTAATGTATATGGCGGCATTTTCTCGTGTGCCAAAAACCAGACCTAATCTCCCCAGTTTTTGGGCTTCATATTGTAATTGAGGGTCATGCTCAACTAGTGGCTTGGGATTTGGGGTTTTCATTTGAAAGCAGCTTCTATTACAGCACGGATCGTTTCCCTATTGAATCCGGTATAATCAGTGATCCATTGGATAGAATAATCTGCTTTATAAAGGCCTAGAATTTCGTCTCTTTTTGCATCGGTTATTCCTGTCTTAAGCCGCGATGCTACTTCATCAATTATTTCTTGAACGGCATCCATGCCACCTTCTTTGTGCGCATTTCGGATTTCTTCCATTTTTGGAAGGTTGCGATAAATAGTTGCTCGGCTAACTCCTACATACCGGGCAATTTCTTCGTCCGTATGTTCTTCTAGGGCGAGTTTTGCTATCCGTTCTATCATCTCCCTTGTTAATTTGCTTCGTCGCCCCCCTCTTCTCCGCCCTTGCGCGCTTGCTTCTTTTAATCCCGCTTTGGTTCGAATGCTGTTAGCTTTTTGTTCAAATGATAATGCATAGCTAATGTTATCAACAAAGCTTCCGTATTCAGTTTTGGCTGTATCAATCCCCTCATTAAGGGAACGAACATGAGCCTTAATATTTTTAATCTCAGTTAATGTTTGGGAAAGCTGTTTAAGGGAACGAGCAAGTTTATTAAATTCTAGGACTACTAACGTATCTCCTGCTTTTAACTTTCTAATGCACTCATTTAATTTTTCGCGCGAAGGATACCGACCCTCTAATTTTTCTAGAAATATTTGTTCGTCTGGTATTCCAATGCTTCTAAAGGCATCAACCTGGCTTTCAGCCCCTTCTCCATAAGTTATTTGTGCATAACCAAAAATTTTACCGATAACGACCGGTTTTTTTAATTTTTTTACGGAATCCTTTAAATTCTGAACAAAATCCAAAGGGTCACTTTTTGGATTTGTGTCATTCCAAGGAATTCGCCACTCCTCCAAAAGACTGTCGAATTTTGCCTTTGAGCCTAAAGAAGCAAAGGCTAGTTCATGTGATTCATCGTTAGGGGCGGCAATAAATAATTCGCTCTTCCCCAAACGGTATATGTAGGCTTCACCTTTGTTCATAATTGCCCAAATTTTTGGTATCTTTAACGGTCGCTATGTTTCATCAAAATATGTTCAATTGTTCGAATTGTCAACCCTCGTTTTCGAACAATTTTAGGAATGGGCAAAATAAAACCGCCACTAAGGGCGGTTTTATGAATGCTGTTTTATAGAAAAAAACGGTTAGTACCGGTAGGCGTCCGGCTTGTACGGCCCGTCCTGGGAAACGCCGATATAATCGGCCTGTTCCGGGGTCAGCCTGGAGAGCGATACCCCCAGCTTGGCCAGATGCAGTTGGGCGACCTTTTCGTCCAGGTGCTTGGGCAGGACGTAAACCTGGCGTTCGTACTGGCCGTCCTTGTTGTTGGACCAAAGCTCGATCTGCGCCAGAACCTGGTTGGCGAAGGATGCCGACATAACGAAGCTGGGATGGCCGGTGGCGCAGCCCAGGTTCACAAGACGGCCCTCGGCCAGCAGGATGATGCGATGGCCGTCGGCGAATTCGATCTCGTCGACCTGCGGCTTGATGTTGGTCCACTTGAGGTTTTTCAGCCCGGCGATCTGAATTTCATTGTCGAAGTGACCGATGTTGCAGACGATGGCGCGGTCCTTCATGGCCCGCATGTGGTCCAGCGTAATGATGTCCTTGTTGCCGGTCGTGGTGACGAAGATGTCGCCCTGGGGGGCGGCGTCTTCCATGGTGACGATCTCGAAACCCTCCATCGCCGCCTGCAGGGCGCAGATGGGGTCGATTTCGGTGACCAGAACCCGGCAGCCCGAAGCACGTAGCGATTCCGAAGAACCCTTGCCGACGTCGCCGTAGCCCGCGACTACGGCCACCTTGCCGGCCATCATCACGTCCGTGGCGCGGCGGATGCCGTCAACCAGGCTTTCGCGGCAGCCGTATTTGTTGTCGAATTTGGACTTGGTCACCGAATCGTTGACGTTGATGGCCGGGAACAGCAGGGTTCCCTTCTTGGCCATTTCGATCAAGCGGTGGACGCCGGTGGTGGTTTCCTCGGTGACGCCCTGAATGTCGGCGCCGGCCTTGCTGTACCAGGCGGGGTCTTCCTTTAGATGCGCCTTGATGGAGGCGAAAAGGATTTCTTCTTCTTCGCTGCCCGGGTTGTCGAGCACTGAAAGATCTTTTTCGGCGTCCTGGCCCAAGTGGATCAGCAAGGTCGCATCGCCGCCATCGTCGAGAATCATGTTGGGTGCGCCGCCGCCGTGCCACTGGAAGAGGCGATGGGTGTAATCCCAGTACTCCTCCAGGGTTTCGCCTTTGTGGGCGAACACCGGAATTTCCGCTGCCGCGATGGCCGCCGCCGCATGGTCCTGGGTCGAGAAAATGTTGCACGATACCCAGCGGAGGTCGGCGCCCAGATCTTTCAGGGTTTCGATCAGCACCGCCGTCTGGATGGTCATATGAAGCGAGCCGGCGACACGTGCGCCTTTCAGGGGCTGGGAGCCGGAAAACTCCTCGCGAATCGACATCAAGCCGGGCATTTCGGTCTCGGCGAGGTCGATTTCCTTGCGGCCCCATTCGGCCAGGGAAAGATCGGCGACTTTGTAATCATCGAAAGACATCAGGGGACTCCTTCAGGGGTATCTTCGTATATAGGTGGGAAAAGGGGGTTTATCAGCCGCCGCGGGCTGCCGCAACCGGATTCTGGCGGGGTCTGTTGAATTCTGGTGGTTTCGGGCGATCTTGGCCATGACCTAGGCGAGGGCGTTGAAATCATCCAGTAGCATGGCGATGCGCCCGGCGTCGACCTGATCCATGATCACGGCGGCGCGGTGGTTGGCGGCGGCCATATCCAGTTCCCGGATTCGCTGTTTGACCAAGGGAATATTGCTCGGGGTCATGGACAATTCGTGGATGCCGAATCCCAGTAGCAGCGCTGTAAAGCGCGGGTCGCCGGCGATCTCGCCGCAGATGCTGATAGGGATGCGGGCGCGCAGCGCAGCGTTGGCGGAAAACTCCATCAGCCGCAGCAATCCGGGATGCAACGGGTCGAACAGGTGCGCCACATGTTCGTTGCCGCGGTCAATGGCCAGCGTGTACATGGTCAAATCGTTCGAGCCGATGGCGAAAAAGTCGCTGTGTTGCGCCAGGGCGTCTGCGGCCAGCGCCGCGCCGGGAACCTCGATCATGACGCCTAAGGGCGGTAGGGGGTCGGGCACCTTGACGCCCCGGCGGGTCAGCTTGGCGGCGGATTTTTTGAGAATTTCCCTGGCCTTGCGGACTTCCGAAACGGTCGAGATCATGGGCAGCAAAATGCGTACGGCCCCGCTGTTGGCGGCGCGCAAAATGGCCCGGAACTGGGTTTCCAGCGCGTTGGGCTGGGCCAGGGACAAACGAATTCCGCGCAAGCCCAGGTTCGATACGGCGGAGGGGTCGATGCCGTTCAGCAGCGCCGCCACGGGCTTTTCCGCGCCCACATCCAGGGTGCGCACCGTGACCGGGCGCTTGCCCATGACGCCGATAACGCTTTTCAGCTGGGCGACCTGTTCGTCCTCGCTCGGGATATCGTCGCGGTTCATGAACATGAATTCGCTGCGCAGCAGACCGATCCCTTCCGCGCCAGCCTGGGTGACCATATCCATTTCAATGGGCAGTTCCACGTTGGCCTGCAAGGTGACGGCGACACCGTCACTGGTTACGGCCGGGATGTTGCGCAGGCGGTCCAGGCGGCGCGTCTGTTTGCGGTGTTCGGTGCGCCGGCGTTCATAGGCGGCGGTGGTCCGGGCCGTCGGGTTGACGATGACATGACCCGCGTTGCCGTCGACGATAATGATGTCGCCGGTTTTAATATCATCGGTCAGGCCGGACGCGCCCAGTACCGTCGGCAGGCCTAAGGCCCTGGCCATGATGGCGGTGTGCCCTTCGGCGCTGCCGCCGACGGTGGCGGCACCACCGATCTGGTCGGGGTCCAGTTGCGCGGTGTCGGCGGGGGATAGCTGTTCGGCGATGACGATACTGCCGGATGGCGCCGCCGAAAACGGCTTGATGGGTGTCTTTGTCAGGTTCCGGAGAAGGCGGTTGCCGACCTCGCGGATATCGTCGATACGGGCCGAGATATAACTGTCATCCATGGAGTGGAAAACCTCGGCGATGGCGGCGATTTCCGCGTTGACGGCGGCTTCGGCGTTGATCTGGTTTTCGGCGATGCGTCTTTCGGCGCCGCGCACCAGGCGCGAATCCTGCAGCATGTGCAGGTAGGCATCGAGAAGATAGACAAGCTCCTCCCCGTTAACGCCGGATTTGGCGGTCGTGCGTGTCTGCAACAGCCGGATTTGCCGCCGGGCCAGCCGAATCGCCACTTGCAGGCGTTTCTGCTCAGGCGCGATGTCCTTTTTCGGAATGCGGCGTTCCGGAACATCCACGGCACCGCTTTCGCGCACGTAGGCGGGTCCGATGGCAATACCCACCGCCACGCCGAGGCCTTCGAAATGTTGTTCCTTGGGCGTCACCGGGTCAGTCCTCCTGGAACTTATCGGTGACCAGAGCGGCCAGGGCGTCTATAGCGGCCTCTGCGTCGGGGCCGGTGGCGACGAGGTCGATATTGCAGCCGGGCGCAGCCGCCAGCATCATCAGGCCCATGATGGACTGGCCGGAAACCGTCTGTTCATTGCGGGAGACCAGGATGTCGGCATCGAAATTACCGGCGGTGCCGGCGAACTTTGCCGCTGCCCGAGCGTGCAGGCCCCTGGTGTTGGTGATGGTGACGCGGCGGCGCACGGACGGCCCTTCGTCCAAATTTTTTTCGGAAGCGTCGTCGTTCATGTCGGCAAGCTCACGCCCGAACCTCATTCGCTTTCCTGGGACAGCAGTTTGGAGGCGATGTTGATATATTTACGCCCGGCGTCCTGGGCGCTTTCGATGGCGTCCTCCAGGGATTCGGTTTTGCGGACACTGGCCAGCTTGATCAGCATCGGCAGGTTGACGCCGGCGATGATCTCCACATTGGCTTTGTCCATGACCGAAATGGCCAGGTTGGATGGCGTGCCCCCGAACATGTCGGTCAACAGCACGACACCGTCCCCTTCATCGGCCTTGGCTGCGCTCTCCACGATCTCGGACCGGCGCTGTTCCATGTCGTCGTCGGGGCCGATGCAGATGGAAATGACGTTGGGTTGGGCGCCGACCACATGTTCCAGGGCCGCAACCAGTTCTTCGGCCAAACGGCCGTGCGTAACAAGCACCATCCCGATCATTGGATTCACTCTCCTCCATCGGTAAAACCCCCGTCCCGGACGTTGTCCTGGGCATTGGCCGGGGCACTGGCCGGGGCCCAGATTAGGGTCCTGCCCGGACCCTAATCGCTATTGCCCGTTTTGTCCAAATCCCTGTGGCGCAACTGCAGGCGGGTGGTCTTGCCGCCGAGCCATGTATTCAGCTTTTCAGCTACGAAAACAGAGCGATGACGGCCACCCGTGCAGCCGACGGCGATAGTCAGGTAGTTTTTCCCTTCTTCCGCATAGCGCGGAATCAGGGGTTCAATCAGCCGTGTCAGGTTGTCGAAAAACGGCTGAAACCCTTCGTCTTCGGAAATATAGGCTGAGACCGACTCGTCGCAGCCGGAAAGCGGGCGCAAGTCCGGGTCGTAATGGGGATTGCGCAAAAAGCGGACATCGAAGACCAGGTCGGCGTCCCTGGGCAGGCCCCGGCGGAACGAAAACGAGGTAACGAAAATCGCCGGCCCGGTATGCGCGTCCAGGGCAAAATGGCCCTCCAGTGTCCGTTTCAGATCCTTTAGCTCCATGTCGGAGGTGTCAATCAGGACGCCGGCCTGTTCGCGCACCTTATCCATCTGCTCGCGCTCCTGGCGCAAACCGTCGCTGATCGGGCGTTCATCGGCCAGCGGATGGCGGCGGCGGGTTTCTTCAAACCGGCGGCCCAGGATTTCATCGTCGCAATCGAGAAACAGCAACGTCACATCAACGCCGGGGCGCTGGATCAGTTGTTCCAGATCCCGTAAAAAACCGCCGGCGTCGAAACCCCTGGTGCGGATGTCGGTGCCGATGGCGATAGGGTGGGGCAGCCCCCCGTCGGACACCAGCCGCCCGATCAGGGACACCGGCAGATTGTCTACGGCTTCATAGCCCAAGTCTTCCAGCACCTTCAGGGCCGAACTTTTGCCGGCCCCGGAAACGCCGGTGACCAGCAAAACAGGTGTCCGGGTCTCTATGGTCGTGGAATCGTTCATGGCCCGGCCATTATAGCGTGCAATAGAGCGATAGGGCAGTGCGGACCTTGGCCGGGGCGGATGCCTCGAACGGCGCGAGGCGGACCAGCGGCAGGGCGAGGCCGAGCAACTCCACCGTTTCCGGTTCCGGCAGTCGTTCCACGCTGGCGTCGTTGACCAGGTCGACAATCAGCGCCAGGGCCGATTGTGAAACGCTGGGCACCGACACGATGCCGACGCCGCGAATCTCCAGCCGACCGGCCAGTTCGGCGGGCGCGGAAGCCGTGAGCGTTCCGTCGGATAGGGTCAGATCGGTTCGGTCGTCGGCGACCAACCGGGCGCCCCCGTCGATCAGCCTGAGGCCTAAGTCCGATTTTCCACTTCCCGAAGGGCCGCGCAGCATGACGCCCCGGCCGTCCAGGTCAATGGTGGTTGCGTGAAATTGCTCCATGTCGGGGTAGCGTGGAATGCGGACCCTCGTCTGTCAACCGGGCCTGCTGTCAACCGGCCGGCAGGCGTACGGTGAAACGCGCGCCCACTACCGTTTCATCTTCGCCGGTTCGATTGGCGGCAAGCAACTGGCCGTCATGGGCCTCGACAATCTGGCGGGAAATGCTGAGTCCCAGCCCGGAATGGGTACCGAATTTCTCCGTTTCCCGGCGCTGCGTGTAAAAGCGTTCGAAAATGGCGTCCTCCTTGCCCTCCGGCAGACCGGGGCCGTTGTCGTCAATAGTGACGACGATCCAGCCATTATCCCGCCCGGCGGCAAGGCGGATGGTTCCGTTTTCGGGGCTGAAAGAGACCGCGTTGGCGATCAGGTTGCGGAAAACCTGCGCCAGACGGATTTCCAGGCCGTTGACCATTAAGGGCGCCGTCTCGGCATTGTCGGGGGTTGCTTCGGTTTCCAGGATCAGGTCCGGAGCCCCCTCGGTGGCGGCCCCGGCGGTGCTGACGTGAATATCGGCCAGGGTTTCCAGCATGGCGCCGATGTCCACGGGCTCGGTCTCGGCACGCGACAACTCCGCATCCAGGCGCGAGGCATCGGAAATATCGCTGATCAGCCGATCCAACCGGACCACATCTTCCTGGATGATGGTCATCAGTTTGCGCTGCTGATCCGGGTCTTTCAGCCGGGCCGTGGTTTCGACGGCGCTGCGCAGTGAGGTCAGGGGATTTTTGATTTCATGCGCCACGTCGGCGGCGAAACTTTCGATGGCATCCATGCGCTGGTGCAGCGCCTTGGTCATTTCCGAGAAGCTGACCGCCAGATCGCCGATCTCATCGTTTCGCCCGGCGAAATCGGGGATGGTCTCTTTTCGCCCGTGGTCATGACGGACGCGTTCGGCGGCGTCGGCCAGGCGGCGGATCGGCCGTGCGATGGTGCCCGACAGATAGACCGACAACAACACGGTTATGGCCAGCACGGCGGCGAAGATTTCCAGGATGGCGATCCGCAGATCAAGCATCGCCTTGTCGATGCCGTGCGAGTTACGGGTCAGCATCAGGGCGCCTAAAACGTGCTTATAGCGCTGCACCGGAACGGCGACGCTGAGAATCAACTGATCCCCGCCGGCGCTTCGCATCATGGCCGAATTATTTCCGGAAAGCGCGTTCACGACTTCCACGTAATCGCGGGCGTGCTGGCGGTTCCTTTCCCGGTAGAGCGGCAGGATTTGCTGGCGCGTCAGGTGCCGCATCACCCGGTCGTAGACGTCCAGCGTGGCGTGGAGAACCCCTTCACCGTCTCCCGGCGGCGGCAGTTCCTCGATCTGGACCATGCCGCCCGGGCCGATCAGGCGTAGCGAATCGGCGACCAGGGTTCCGTTCTTGCGGAACAGCCTGGCCCTGGTGCCCGTGGTTTCGACCAGACGGCGGACAATACGGTTGGCGATTTCGGAAACCAGTTGCTGATTGGATGGGCTGCCGGCGGCGATGGCGCCTTCACCCAGGGCGGTCGCAAACATTTCCGCCTGCACACCCAAGGACTCGATTTCCGTATTGATCAGAATCTGGCGGTATTCGCCGAGAAACAGCAGACCGCCCACGAGAAGTCCAAGCGCCAGAACATTGATCGCCAGAATGCGCCGGGTCAGCGGCGACACCCAGCGCGGTTTGGGCCTCACATTGGGGTTGTCGGCAGGCGATGTGTCCGGCTGGTTTGCAGGCCCCTTGGTCATAGTGTTCCCGGACCCTTGGTCAGGTTCCCCGGTAGCGGTAGCCAACGCCGTAGAGCGTCTCGATTTCGGCGAAATCATCGTCCACGGACTTGAATTTCCGGCGCAGGCGTTTGATGTGGCTGTCGATGGTGCGGTCGTCGACGTAGATATGTTCGCCATAGGCCGCGTCGATCAGCTGATCGCGGTTCTTGACGTGGCCCGGCCGCCGGGCCAGGGCTTCGACCAGCAGGAACTCGGTCACCGTCAGGTTGACCTCGCCATCCTTCCAGGTGCACAGATGGCGCGACCGGTCGAGCATCAGGTCGCCACGGCGTAACACATCGGATTTCGAGCGGTCCTCGCCGGCCAGTTCCTGGCGGCGCAGCAGGGCGTTGATGCGTTCCAGCAACAGGCGCTGGGAGAACGGTTTCTTGATGTAGTCGTCGGCGCCCATGCGCAGGCCCATGACTTCGTCGACCTCGTCGTCCTTAGAGGTCAGGAAAATCACAGGCAGGTCGTTCTTGGCGCGCAGGTTGCCGAGCAGCTCCATGCCATCCATGCGTGGCATCTTGATGTCCAGGATCGCCAGATCGACGGGCTTGCGGCCAATTCCATCCAGCGCTTCGACGCCGTCGCCATAGGTATCGACGCTGTAGCCTTCGTCCTCCAGGGCGGCGGATAGCGAGGCCAGGATGTTCTGGTCATCATCGACGAGGGCTATGGTAGGGGCCATTGGATTGCATTCCTTACGCTTAGTGGTGTTTTGCCGGCTCAGTCCTACAGAACATTTGTGTCAAAATTATAGCGGTTTCAAGGATATGGCCGAAAGGCTGGAGTTTTTCAGGCTTTATTAAAGGTGTGGTGTTGACGGCCCGCCGGGTGGGCTTTTATAGTTTCCCTGAACGGTTCCCCTAAGGGTGACAAAGCCCGGGGATTGAAAGGGAACACGGAAGGGCCGACCCCTGAGGGGGCCTGAAACCGTGGCTGCCCCCGCAACTGTAAGCGGTGAGTTTCTACGCCATCCAAGCCACTGGAAAAGCCCTTGGGCAACCGGGAAGGCGGGCGTGAAACAAGGATCCGCCAGCCAGGAGACCTGCCGTTCAGCGCCATCGCGAACTTGTGGGACGGGGGATTCCGGCAAGACGGTTGAAGACAGCCGTAGCGGTGAAGATCAAACCGACTTTTCGCAATTGGAGATTTCACCCATGCTTTCCACTTCTAAATCCCAAGCTAAATCCCAAACCCTGGCCGCGTCCCAAACCGATGCCCTGGCGTCCGGCACGTCGCGTTTTGCGCCTGCGTTGTTCGCCCTGTTGTTCGGCAGCTTTATGATTTTGGGCGTCGGCTTCGCCAATTCCGCAGCCATCCACGACGCCGCCCACGATGGGCGACACGCGCTGTCCTTCCCCTGCCACTGACGGGCCGTTCATGTTTGCAAGGGTCACGCTGACGGCTTTGGCCGCCGGTGTGATAGCGGGTGTTTTCCTGTGGGCCGCGCATATGGTCCTGACGACGCCGCTGATCCAGGCCGCCGAAGTCTATGAAAGCGCCTCCGCTCACGCGGCGGCGCCCGGCCATGCCGCTTCGGAACACGGCCAAGCCGCTTCGGAAGACGATTTCCGCCGCCACGGCCTGACGCTGCTGATGGATGTGCTGACCGGTGTCGGTTTCGCCTTTATCCTGAGCGGTCTTCTTTCGCTAACGAACTTGGCGGTGGACTGGCGGAACGGCTTGCTATGGGGGCTCGGCGGATTTGCCGCCTTCTTTATTGCCCCGTCGCTGGGCCTGCCGCCGAAATTGCCGGGGATGGAAACGGCCAGTCTGGACATGCGCCAGGTTTGGTGGTTGGCGACGGCAGCGGCGACGGTGGCTGGCCTGGGACTGATATTCCTGTCCGGCACGGCGGTGTTGCGGGCTGCCGGGGTCGTCCTGATCGTGCTGCCTCAGGTGGTCGGCGCTCCCGGCATGGAATCGGCCTTCGAACCGGGCGGCGTGCCGGCGGAACTGGCGGCACGCTTCGTGATCGCAACGACGGTGGCGACGGGGCTGTTCTGGATGGTCTTGGGGGCCTTCAGCGGGTACTTTTATAATCGCTTCGATCAAAACCGGGATTACGACAATGGTTAAAAAAGCGAAATCCGCCCCCCTAACTCCCCCCCGAAACCCCAAGGGGCCCAATCCCATCAAGCACGACCGCGCCTTGCATGCGCGAACCAGCCAGCTCCTGATGCGGCGCGCGCGGGCCGCCACCCTGTCGACGGCCCTGAAGTCCGGCGACGGCTGGCCCTATGGGTCTCTCGTCACCGTTGCCTTCGACCATGACCTCAGCCCGTTGATGCTGTTTTCCACCCTGTCCGACCATACCCGGAATTTGGCGGAAGATTCCCGGGCATCTCTGTTGTTCGAGGAAACCTCCCGGCTGAAAAACCCGCAGACCGGCCCCCGCGTCAGCGTCTTGGGTCGGATCAGGAAAACCACCGACGATGGCCACGCCCGGCGCTTCCTGGCCAGCCACCCGGAAGCGGCGCTGTATGCCGGGTTCGGGGATTTTGCCTTTTTCCGCATGGCCGTGACCCGAGTGCATTTCGTCGGAGGTTTTGCCAAGGCGGTCTGGTTCAAGGCTCCGGATATCCTGTCCGACGCCAAGACTGCCGCCGCTGTCGCCAAGGCGGAAAAGGGTGTGCTCACGCACATGAACGAAGACCACGCGGACGCCATCGACCACTACGCCAATGCCCTGCTGGGCCGCGGCGGCACGGGCTGGCAGATGACCGGGGTCGATCCCGACGGCGCCGACCTACGCTTGGGCGGGCGGACGGCGCGGCTGGAATTCGGCGCCCCGGTGACGTCCCGCAAGGCCATCCGCGAGGAACTGGTGCGGCTGGCCCAGTTGGACAGATAAGTCTCGACGGTTGGAAAAGCCCGCCGTTCCGTCCGTTCCCTGCTTGACGGCGGCATGATTTTTCATTGAAGATAAAAAAACACCGGATGCAATCGATATTCGAAGCCTAGGGGAGGAAATTCGTGAAAAATATCGGACACCGTATCAGCAGCCATGGCCTGGATAATCACGGGCTCGGCAATGTCGGTAACGCGTACTGGAATTTGAGCGCGCCGCAGCTCTATACGGAATCACTGGCCCGCAAGGAAGGCCTGCTGGCTCAGGGCGGTGCCCTGGTCACGGTGACCGGCCAACACACCGGACGCTCGCCCCACGACCGCTTCGTCGTCGAGGAAGCGACGGCCAAGGACGAGATCTGGTGGGGCGAAGTCAACCGGCCGATTTCGGAAGAAAACTTCGAGCGCCTTCTGGACAAGATGCTGGGCCATCTTCAGGGCCGCGACGTGTTCGTCCAGGACTGCTACGCCGGGGCGGACGAGACCTACCGGTTGCCGGTCCGCATCGTCACCGAAGAAGCCTGGCACAACCTGTTCGCACGCAACATGTTCCTCCAGCCCGATGACAAGGAACTTCCCGGCTTGAAGCCGCTATGGACGGTCCTGCAGGCGCCCAGCCTGGAAGCAGATCCCGCACAGGACGGCACCACATCGGGCACCTTCATCGTCGTCCACATGGGCCTTAAAACCGTTCTGGTCGGCGGCTCGGGCTATGCCGGTGAAATCAAGAAGTCGATTTTCTCGGTGATGAACTTCCTGCTGCCGCCGCGCGACGTGTTGCCGATGCACTGTTCGGCCAATATCGGGCCGGAAGGCAATTCGGCGATCTTCTTCGGCCTGTCGGGCACCGGCAAGACGACGCTCAGCGCCGACAGCGCGCGCACCCTTATCGGCGACGACGAACACGGCTGGAGTCCGAATGGCATCTTCAATTTCGAGGGCGGTTGCTACGCCAAGACCATCAACCTGACGCGGGAAGCCGAACCGGAAATCTTCGACACCACGCGCACCTTCGGCTCGATTATCGAGAACGTGGTCATGGATTCGGACAGCCGCGAGTTGGATTTCTTCGACACCACGCTGACGGAAAACGGCCGGGTGTCGTATTCCATCGAACAAATCCCCAATGCGTCGGAGACCGGGTCCGGCGGCCATCCGGCCAATATCATGATGCTGACGTGCGACGCTTTCGGCGTGCTGCCGCCGATCAGTAAGCTCAGCCCCGATCAGGCGATGTACCATTTCCTGTCCGGCTACACGGCCAAGGTGGCCGGCACGGAACGGGGCCTGAAGGAACCGCAGGCGACCTTTTCCACCTGTTTCGGCGCGCCCTTCATGCCGCGCCACCCGACGGTTTATGCCAAACTGCTGGGCGAAAAAATGGCCAAACACGGCTCGTCGTGCTGGCTGGTGAACACCGGCTGGTCGGGCGGCGGTTTCGGCGTCGGCGACCGCATGAAGATCCAGCACACCCGCGCCCTGGTTAACGCGGCGCTGGACGGCGTTCTGGAAAGCGCGTCGTTTACCGAAGACCCCAACTTCGGCGTTCTGGTGCCCGATGCCTGCCCCGGTGTTCCGTCCGAGGTGCTCAATCCGCGCAACACCTGGAAGGACAGGGACGCCTATGACGCCCAGGCCAAGGCGCTGACCAAACTGTTCGAGGACAACTTCAAGCAGTTCGAAAGCGACGTCACCGACAGCGTCAAGGCGGCGGCGATCAAGGCGGCGGCGTAAGGGAGCCGGTATAAGGGTGGGGGCAAGAAAGCCCCCCGTCTAAACATCGTCTAAACATCGTCATTTGGAGGCCGGGTGACCCGGTCAGGCAACGGTATTATGTTCAGTTAACCGGATGCTTCCGCATGGAAATTTAGTAAGTTGAGGGTGCTCTAAAAACAACAAGGCAAGTAATCCATGGCCCCGCCCATTCTCATTTTACGCGACATTTTTCTGACCTTTGGAGGGACGCCGCTTCTTGAGGGGGTCGAGCTTTCGGTCTCCAGGGGCGACAGGCTTTGCCTGGTCGGGCGCAACGGATCGGGCAAGTCGACGCTTCTCAAAATCGCCGCCGGTCTGGTCGAACCCGACACCGGCGAGCACTTTCTTCAGCCGGGCACGACAATCTGTTACCTGCCCCAGGAGCCGGATTTTTCAGGATATGGCTCCACCCTGGACTATGTCGAGGACGGACTGGCCCCGGAGGACTCGTCGCACAGAGCCCAACACCTGCTCGACCTGTTGGGCCTCAGTGGCGGGGAAAACCCCGGGCGTCTTTCCGGCGGCGAGGCCAGGCGGTGCGCGCTCGCCCGTGCGCTGGCGCCAAAGCCCGACATCCTGCTTCTCGACGAGCCCACCAACCATCTGGATATGCCGGCCATCCAATGGCTGGAGGCGGAACTGAAAAGCCTGCCCTCGGCCATCGTGATGATCAGCCACGACCGCCGCTTCCTTGAAACCTTGTCCAGGGCCACCGTCTGGTTGGATCGCGGGCAGGCCAGCCGCCTGGAGAAGGGGTTCGGCGATTTCGAGGAATGGCGGGACGAAACGCTTGAGCAGGAAAGGCTCGAGCGTCACAAGCTTGACCGCAAGATCGTGGCGGAGAACCACTGGCTGATCCACGGGGTCTCGGCCCGCAGGAAACGCAATCAACGGCGCCTGGGCGCGCTGTACGAGATGAGACAACAACGCCGCGAACTTCGCCAAGTGACCGGCGACGTCAAAATGACCGTCACCGTGGGCAATGTCTCAGGCAAGCTGGTGGCCGAAGCCGAGGGAATCAGCAAGTCTTATGGCGACCCGGCCATCATCGACGACTTCTCGGTTCGCATCCAGCGCGGCGACAGGGTTGGGCTCATTGGCCCCAATGGCGCAGGCAAGACGACTCTGCTCAACATTCTTACCGGCGCTACCCAACCGGATCATGGGACGGTGCGCCTTGGTGCATCGGTGCAAATGGTCACCCTCGACCAGCAGCGCGAAAGCCTCGATCCGAAAAGTTCCCTGTCCGACGCCCTGACCGGAGGCGGCGGCAACATGGTCTCGGTGGCGGGCAAGGACAGGCACGTCATCGGCTACATGAAGGATTTTCTGTTCTCCCCCGAACAGGCCAAGACACCCATCGGCGAGCTGTCCGGCGGGGAACGCGGCCGCCTGATGCTGGCACGGGCTCTCGCCCGCCCGTCGAACCTGCTGGTTCTCGACGAGCCGACCAACGACCTCGACCTGGAAACCCTCGACCTGTTGCAGGAGATGCTGGCCGACTACCAGGGCGCGGTGATGCTGGTAAGCCATGATCGCGACTTCATTGACCGCGTCGTAACCTCGGTGATCGCATGGGAAGGCGACGGTCGCTGGATGGAATACGCCGGAGGCTACAGCGACATTCAGGCCCAGCGCCGGCTAAACGCCGTCGACGAGGAGAAGGCGAAGGACCAGACGGCAAAAAAGCCGCCCCCCGATTCAACCCCGCCGTCGTCTTCAGCCAAGCGCAAAGGCAAGCTGTCCTTTAATCAAGCCCACGCCCTGAAAACCCTGCCGGGAAAAATGGCGAAGCTGGAGAGCCAAATAGAATCCCATCGCAAAACGCTTGCCGATCCCAATCTCTACGCCAACGACGCCGAAGCCTTCAACACTGCCGCCACGGCCCTGAAGGCCGCCGAGACCAGCCTCGCCGCCATGGAGGAGGAATGGCTGGCCTTGGAACTGGAAAGAGAAGAGATCGAGGGCGGGAAAAGTAAATGAAACGTCCGTTGGATAATATTTTTCAGCAGTGGGGAAGCAACGCCGGCGTGAAGGCGCTTTGAGCCAAGGAGGCCGGTAATTTCGATGTCCGTATATAGCCAATATCGGACCTTACCTTAATCATTTTGACTTATGAATTTGTGCAGAGATAGATTGTTGGAAGAAAGCACACTCATCCTCGATCACCTTAGAAAACAGACGGGGCCCAGCCAAAAATGATATAGGGTGAGTTGCATAAGGACCTACGGGCAATATCCTTGAGATTTGGCTAAACTTCATGACATCTCCTATCTCATATAACGAAACCAAGCGGATTGCTGCGTTACATAGCTATGAAATCCTCGATACGGCACCGGAAGAAGCATTTGACCGGATCACTCGAACTGCGGCGACATGTCTGAATGTACCGACCGTATTGGTTTCCTTGGTCGATGAAACCCGGCAATGGTTCAAATCGCGTCACGGCCTTGATGCTACGGAAACACCCCGCAGCATGGCGTTTTGTGCTCATGCCATTCTGGGTCGTGAGGTTCTGGTCGTCGAGGATGCGACCAAGGACAAGCGGTTCGTGAACAACCCGCTTGTTACCGGGGCACCCAATATCCGTTTCTATGCTGGCGCCCCATTGTGCACCAACGAAGGTTTCAGAATAGGCACCCTTTGTGCCATCGACTATGCGCCACATGGGTTCACGAAGGCTCAGAAACAGGTTCTGACGGATTTGGCACAAGTTGTTGTCGATGAGATGGAGTTGCGGAGCGCCGTTAAGAAATCAGTCGAAGAGATAGCCGCACGGAAGCGCCTAGAGGAAGCACATTGTGAAAGCGAAGAAAGACTGAGGGCGATCCTCAACTTCGTGCCCGTCGCCATTAACGTCAAGGACCTCAACGGGCGGTACCAGTTGATCAACCAAGAACACCAGAAGACCTATGGTGTTGATCCCGAAACCGACATCGGCAAGACGTCGCTGGTAATCTCGCAAAAACATGCTCGGAAAACACGTAAGTTTGAGCGCAACCTTCTTGAATCCGGCGAGGCCTCGCTCGAATTTGAAAACAAAGTCCCTGATTCCCAAGGGAGAGAGCGGGACATATTGGTGAGAAAGGCCCCGTTAAAGGATCTGTCGAATGAGAACATCGGAATCATCACCGTTTCCCTCGATGTCACCGAGCGCAAACGGGCGGAAGAGGAGATCAAGAAACTCAACGAGGATTTGGAAGAGCGAGTCGAAGATCGGACGCGCGAGTTGCAGAAAAGCGAGGCGTTGTTCAGGGCCGTCGTCAATCATTCACCAACCAAGATTCACATCAAGGACATGGACGGCCGCTATACCCTGATCAACAGGGAAGCCGGAAAGTTGTACGGCGTCACCGGTGACGAAGGACTGGGTAAGACGTCTGCCGACCTGTTCTCCAAGGAAGACATGGCCGCCTTCAAGGCCCACGACAAAGCGGTCCTTGAATCCGGCCAAGCCAAGGAAGAAGAAGAAAAATTTAATCTCGATGGAAGCGTTCGCACTTATCTCACGACCAAGTTCCCGATTTTCAATCAAGACGGATTAGTAGGCACCGGTGCCATCGGCACTGACATCACAGGGCGCAAAGAGGCGGAAGGGGCTTTGCTTGAAAGCGAGGATTTGCTCAACTCCATTATTGAAAACGTTCCGGTGGCTTTGCTGATAAAGGGTCCAAATCACGTCGTCGAACGGGCGAACAGTACCTACCTTAATTGGTACGGGTTCGATGAGGGTACCATGGAGGGCCGCCGGTCCGACGAAATCGAAGGCTTCCAACCCGCCGAAGAAGTGGAAAAAATGAATGCCCAGGAACGGGAGGTGTTGACCACAGGAACAAAACTGGTGCGGCAGGTGGAGCGCCCCTTTGCCGACGGCCAAATCCATACTATCAACATCACCAAGTTTCCTGTCTACGACCAGCAGGACAATATCACCAAGGTGGGCTCGGTCGGCTTCGACTTAACCGAACAGGTACAGGCTAACCGGGCCAAATCCGAGTTCCTGGCCAACATGAGCCACGACCTGCGGACGCCGCTGAATGCCATTATCGGGTTTTCCGACTTCATCAGCCAACAGTACTTTGGACCGATTGGCGAGAAATATCAGGAATACGCCAAGGATATTCATTCCAGTGGTGAACTCTTATTGTCGCTGGTAAACGACATCCTAGACTTGTCGGCCATCGAGTCAGGCAAGCAGTCATTGTCCAAAGAGAACATATCCATCACAGATGTTGTCACGGAGTGTGAGATGATTATCAAAGAAAGGGCGCAGTCCATTGGCGTTGACCTTGTGATGAAGGCTCCCAAAGCCCCCCCATCCCTTTACGCCGACAGACGGGCGATGACGCAAATCCTTCTCAACCTGCTGACCAATTCAATCAAGTACACGCCGGAGGGCGGCAAGGTCACGCTCAGGGCGACAGCCTCGAACGAACACCACACCATCGAAGTAAGCGACACGGGAATGGGGATCCCGGCCGACAAGATAACGACCGTTACCGACCCCTTCGTTAAGGGCGATGCCGATCCCCACAAATCCCAGGAAAGCACCGGCCTCGGGCTGGCAATTGTAAAATCGTTAGTAGAACGCCATGACGGTGAACTGGATATCAAAAGCACTGTTGGCAAGGGAACCACCGTCACGGTGACGATACCGAACGGCGCAGCGTAAATTGAACCTGTTTTCGTAACCCGCTGAACGTCCGCGTTGGGTTGCCGACTCAATCCCCCGCCCGGCGTGCCGGCAGCGTCTTGCCGCAATGGGGGCACGTGGTTAAATGGGGGGCGGCGGACGCTTTGGTCTGGACCCGGGCCACTTCGATCATGCGGTGGCGGTTGTGGAGGATGGCTTCCGCCTCGTCCTTGGACAGTCCCAATGCCTTCTGGGTTTCGCGCAGACGGACCCGTTCGTCGGCATCGATCGCGCCGTCTTCCATGACGTCGCCGACGACCTGATCAAACTCCATGCGGCGGCGTTGCAGGGCTTCGGAAAACCCCGACGCCAGCAGCCCCGCCGGCACCGCCACCATGCCGACGCTGACAATACCGATCATCGCGCCCATGATGCGGCCCATTACCGTCACCGGCACGACGTCGCCGTAACCGATGGTGGTCATGGTGACGACGGCCCACCAGAGCGCGGCGGGAATGGAGCCGAAGGCTTCCGGCTGAGCCTTGTGCTCGGCCAGGAAGGCCAGGCTGGCGGCCATGACGATCAGCAACAACAGCACGAACAGCGCCGCCCCGATGTTGCGGGCTTCACGCTTCATCACTTGAAACAAAAGCCCCATGGCAAAGGAATAACGCGTCAGGCGAAAGATGCGGAGAAGCCGGAGCACCCGGAGCATGCGGAGATCGACCTGAAAGAAAAAAATCAGATAGAAGGGCGCGATGACGATCAGGTCCAAGAGCGCCATCGGCGTCAGCATGAAGCGCAGCCGCCCGGCTACGGGGGAACGGAATTTCCCTTCCGGGTGATCCGGCGCGGACCACACCCGGGCAGCGTACTCGATGGTGAAGACGATGACGGAGAAAATCTCGAAGCCGTTGAAGGCCAGCGGCGCGGCGGCGTAAATGCCGGGCACGGATTCGATGATGACGGAAATGACATTGAGCGAGATCAACGAAATCAGGCCTATGTCGGTCCATTTGCTCAGCCGGTCGTCACTGCGCCCGACTTCGAGGAGTTCATATGCCCTGCGTCTTAGTTTTCGCATCACGCCGTAAGGGTACCCCGTGTCCGGGCCGGGCGTAAAGGACGGGCGTAAAGGAAACGTGAGGAAAGAAAGAAAAGAGAGGCTTAGCGTGTCGCCGCGAAGGCGAAGATCGCCCATCCGGCCATTAGCGTCATGCCGCCAGCGGGCGCCAGACCGGCGGCGGGAAGGCTTTGGGTGACGCCGAACACGTACAATGTGCCGGAAAACAGGAGCATGCCGAGCACGAACAGAAGCCCGGCGATACGTCCCCATTTGGCCTGCGCGGCCCCCCGGTCGGTTTGCGGGCGGGAGTCCGTAAACCAGGCGACGGCCAGCAAGGCGAGCGAATGCCACATGTGGAATTGCACACCGACCCAAAACGCGTCCTTGAAGAATTTATTGTCCCCCAGGCCATGCCATCCGTAGGCGCCTGCGGCGACGGCCAGTCCGGCGCTCAGCGTGCCTATGATCAGCCAGGGGTTTTTAGCGGTCATGGTATCAGCGGGGCAGGTCGGTGGAGCCCATCAGGAAGGTATCGATGGCGTTTGCGCATTGACGGCCTTCGCGGATGGCCCAGACGACCAGTGATTGGCCACGGCGCATGTCGCCGGCGGCGAACACCTTGTCGATGCTGGTGGCGTAGGTGTCCATGTCGGCCTTTACGTTGCCGCGTCCATCATAATCGACGCCGAGCGTGTCCAGCATGCCGACGTGCATCGGATTGAGGAAGCCCATGGCCAGGAACACCAGATCGGCGGGAAGTTCGAACTCGGAACCCGCGACTTCCTCCGGCTTGCCGGCGGACCAGTCGAGCCGAACGCACTGCAGGCCGGTTACGACGCCGGCTTTTCCGGTGAACGCCTTGGTGGCGACGGACCAGTCGCGCTCGCAGCCTTCCTCGTGGGATGATGAGGTGCGCATCTTCGTTGGCCAGTCGGGCCAGGTCATCGCCTTGTCTTCCCTTTCCGGCGGCTTCGGCAGGATTTCCATTTGCGTGATCGAGGCGGCGCCCTGACGGCGCGCGGTGCCGACGCAGTCGGATCCCGTATCGCCGCCGCCGATGACGACGACGTGCTTGTCCGTTGCGAGAATCTCCGCCAAGCCGCCGCCTTTCAGCAACTCGCCGGAATTGCGGCGGTTCTGCTGGGTCAGGTTACGCACGGGGACATGAACCCCGTCGGGATACGCGCCCGGGGCCTCCCATGGCGGCGGGAAATCCGAACCCCCTGCGCCGGCTCACGCCGCCGAGGCTCTCAATCAGGCACTTCCGCAACAAAGGTCGGCCTGGGCCGGTTGTGGGCGGGGAAACAACGCCTGACCCCGTC
>JACNJX010000051.1 GCA_014382345.1 Alphaproteobacteria bacterium | reverse complement strand
CACCCCCGAAAGCGGACATGTTTGGCAGCTGCGTAAAAGGTCCGCTTTTGACCCAAAGCGGATATTGCACCACCTTCAAAAATCAGGCCCCCTGTGCCTTCGTTCACTTAGTTTCGATTGCTTTTAAATATCTTGTTAACAACCTGTCGGTAACAATTAGCCCCGTTCTATTGTTGAATACCCATAGGAAAACCTGATGGTACAGACTTCGACGACTGGCGAAATCATGCAAAGAGCCATGATGCTCGTTAAGAACAAAGGCAATGGCGCCCTGGAATATGCCAATCAGATGTTCAAAAGAACGCAAAAAACATATGATAAAGAAGAACAAGTTTACTGGCAGAAGATTGCTATGCAGATCGAGTTATTGATTGAAGGAAACGACCCCAGCAAAAACAGCCTTCTCTAAAAAGAAAATAACTTAAAGGGCTGGCGTTAGGGTTCTGCCATAACCCAAAGCCGACATCCCGTCCCGCCCTTCAATACGTCCGCGTTACCCCCGAAAGCGGACACCCAGGAAGACGTCGCTGTACGTCCGCTTCTGACCCGAAACGAATATCAGAAGCTTTAGGCGTAGTGAAAGGCGACTATCGAGCGTGGCGATATTTGTCGCAGTTCCTAATCACTCCGTCGCCTAATCCGTTTTGGGCGGCAGGCAGCAGACCTGATCGTAAGCATAGCGTTCCTTCAGCGTCCCGAAGTGTTCGAAGACGTCGAGCGTCACTTCGTAGGCCTCGGGCATGATCTCCACATGCGGCGTCCAGCATCCGAGTTCTTGATAGGTTGCGATGCAGTCGGCGAGCACGTCTTCATCAATGTCCGGGAAATATGGTTTCTGGGCGCTGGCGATTTCCGCCGCGGAAGTGTCATTCATATATTGCCGTGTTTTCTTGTAGGCCCGCATGAAGGCCTTCGCCATGTCGGTTTCCAGCCATTCCGGCGTGGCGCATAGCGAGGAAAAGCCGTTGGGACCGATCTGCTTGCCGACCAGGGCGACAACGTGGCCAACACCGTCCTTTTGCAGCTGCTGGGGGAAGGGCCCCTGCTGCTGGACGTACTGGCCCTGGCCGTCGCGGAAGGCTTTGTCGATATCGGCAGCGCCCCCTGGCGTGATAAGGTTGATCTTGTCGAAATCGATGCCCGCCTTGTGGCACGCATACATGAACATGGCGCGCGGCTGGCCGCCCTTGAAGCAAACAAGGTCCGCGCCCTCCAGCTTGTCCCAGGTGAAGTCCGGGTCGGCCTCGCGGCCCGTCAGGAAAAACCCGTCCATCTCATTAATTTGTGCGAAGTGTTTGACTTTGGGCGTCTCGCCCTGGCCCAGCGTCGTGAACCCCTGACTCAAGGCTGATTGCACGACATGGGCCGAACCATCCAGGAGCGCCTCGATGGCCGACTTTCCGGGCGGCGAGATTGACCAGTCGGGCTCCAGCCCTTCCTGTTCCAGAAAACCGCCCGACATGGTTGAGATCAGCGGCGAATAAAACGCCGAGAAAAGGGTGAACTGAATTTTGATGGTGGTCATGTCTCTCTCCGTAAATGGTCTAATCGTTTGTGTTCATTCTGTTTGAAATTTACCCGCGCCGTTACGACCAGGGGGTCTCGGCGGTGGCATTGCGGCCGGAAATTCGGCCAAAAGCAAGGCATTCGCCGATATTCCCCGTGCCCTGGTAGAGATAGCTGTAGATCGAGCCCAGTTCGCCCGCGCTATAGAGCCTGGGGATCGGCGTCCCGTCGGGCTGCACAATCTGGCCTTTTTCGTTGCGCCTGGGTCCACCTTGGGTGTTGATCATCGAGGGCGATAGTTCGACCGCGTAGCACGGCCCCTCTTTGAGTGGTGCCAGCATCAACGCCCGCCCGAAGTCCGTGTCCTTTCCGGCCTCGGCGAGGGCGTTCCAATGCTCGACGGTCTCCGTCAGCGCCTCCGGGTCGAGGCCGATAATTTTGGCGAGTGCGCCGGGCGTGTCCGCCCGCTTGATCCAGCCTTTCTCCAATTCTGCGCTGTTGTCGTCGCTCCAGTCATAGCGTTCGATGACCGCCGTCCAGCCACGGTTAGGCGTCTTGTTGTAAAGAGGCCCAGCCGCCATCATTGTTTGATCGAACACCATATACATCGGGCATTGTATTGGGAGTGGCCGCCAGGCTCCGTTAAGCAGCACTTTGCCATGCCGGGTCTTGAACTTCTCGTCCGCAAAGCGCCTGGCGTCGGGGCCGACGACAATCATGCCCCCTGGCATGACCTTGGAGAAGTGAAGCGCCTGCATGGAAAAGGTCGTCGGAATTTCCGGCACCTTGAGCGCCATCGACGGTCCCGCGTAATTGTCCATATGCCAAAGGTCGGCGCCGACCGCGAGGGCCATGGAGATGCCGTCCCCCTCGTTGTAGGGCGTGCCCGAGGCGTAACAATAGGGCAGGCCAGGAAGGTACTTCCGGATCATTTCCTGGTTGTTCTCAAAACCCCCGCAAGTGAGGATAACGGCTTTCCGGGCCTTCACGAAAAAGGACTTTCCGCCATTTTCCGCCCGCACGCCCAGGATGTCCCTTGTTGTTCTATCCTGGATCAGTTCGCGGGCCGGCGTTTCATAAATGATCGGGATTGGCCGCTCCTTGACCAGGCTCTCGAACCGCTTCCAGGTCAAGGAATATCCGTACGTGGGACCATCGTGGAATTTGTGGACGCAGTCCGATCCAGGCAGGTCGGGGAACTCTATCCCCTCCGGCTGATGCTGGTGTTCCTGGGGGTCGCCCCCAAGGCCGGCCAGCCAGTCGTTGTTCAGGCACATCTCCTCGGCCCAGACGCGGATCATCTCATCGGGTACGGTGCGAGGACCGCAGAGCGCCTTCAGGTAGGCCGCCGCTTTCTCCGCCGATGAGGTGTTGAGGTAACCCTGGGCCGCGATACGGGTGTTGCCGCCTTCCTTGCCCTCAGGCGCCTTCTCAAGGATCAACACGTCCGCGCCGCCCAGGTCAAACGCCGTGACCGCAGACGCAGCCCCGGCCCCGCCAAAGCCGACGATGACGACGTCAGCCTCCTTATCCCACTTTTTCGGTATCAACGACCGTCTCTCCCAAATTGGTCCCGTTTATCGTCAAGCCCGGGGATAACCCGAAGGGCTGGAAAACCCATCAGCTAAATAGCATTCCTATTTACGATCCTGTTAATTATCCGGCTCGCAGTCCCCCCCCACTCTTCACGGAGCGTAACACCGGAAATACGCTGGGCCTAGGTATGTCCGCTTTTGGTTGCCACCTCAACCGGTCGATGCAACATATGCATTAAATCTTTCTGCCGGCGTTTCAAACTCCAGCGTCTTTCGTGGTCCTGAAGTAGAGCGCACCGCAACAACGCAACCGGAACCATTGAATGATTCTTAATTCGCAGCCAACTGATCGCGCGCCTAAGGGAGGTCGCTAATCCTCGTCCCGATGTCTGCTTGTGACCCAAAGCGGACATTGACCATATTATCGATATGTCTGGGAGGTGCGTCGGTTCTTTGGACTGCAACCCGTTGCTCGCCGGTCCGGACAGGGCCGCGACGACATCAATCGATGGCCCCGATGTAGGGAAGGTGGCGGTACTCCTCGGCAAAGTCGATGCCGTACCCCACGACGAACACGTCATCCACCGTAAAGCCCACGAAATCGGCCGAAACTTCTTCCTCGCGCCGAAACGGCTTATCGATCAGTCCGCAAGTCCACACGGCGGCGGCCCCGGCAGTCGTTAGCAACGTCTTGGCCCGCACTAAGGATCGCCCGGTATCGGCAATGTCGTCCACCAACAGGACACTGTGCCCGGCGATGATCTCTGGCACCTCGCCGATAAGACGCACCTCGCCCGAACTCTCTTGCTCGTGGCCATAGCTGCTGAGGCGAATGAACTCCACCGTCGGCGCACTCCCGAGGCGGTCCAGGGCCCGGATCAAATCGGCCACGAACACGAAGCTGCCTTTCAACAGGCCGACAACAATGAAATCGTCGGGAAGGGCGCCGGCGATCTCCGCCGCCAGTTCCGCAACCCGCACGGCAATCTCGTCCTCGGTGAAAAGTTTGGTCACGGTAGTCATGACGGCCCTGCGAATGGTCCAAAGGATGCCGTCATTGTAACGGTAAATTGGGACCGTAAATTGATCCACATCAAAGACAATCCGGCCGACATGGCTATGCTGGGACGCGATCGAGCCGAGGAACGCATAGGATGGCGCAAACGGCTTTCATCGAACGGTTGCCTAAGGCTGAGCTTCACTTGCACATCGAGGGCACGCTTGAGCCTCCGATGATGCTTGCCTTCGCCGAACGCAACCGGGTTCCTTTGCCCTACGGTTCGGTTTCCGAAATCCAGAACGCGTATCGCTTCCGCAATCTCCAGGACTTCCTGGACATCTATTACCTGGGCACCCGGGTGCTCGTTACAAAACAGGACTTCCGTGAGCTGACATGGGCGTATCTGGTCCGGGCCAGGGAACAGAATGTCCTTCATGCGGAAATCTTTTTCGACCCTCAGGCCCATACGGACAGGGATGTCCCTTTCGCCACCGTCGTTAACGGCATCCATCAGGCCCTCGTTGAGGCAAAGGACGCCCTTGGCATTAGCACGCGGCTGATCCTGTGCTTTCTCCGCCATCTGAGCGCCGAAGCCGCCATGGCGACCTTGGAGGAAGCGCTGCCATTTCAGGACCGCATCGTCGCCGTCGGACTCGATTCCTCAGAAGTGGGAAACCCGCCCAACAAGTTCACCGACGTTTTCGCCCGCGCCCGCGCCGAGGGGTTTCTCTGCGTCGCCCATGCCGGTGAAGAGGGACCGGCCGATTACGTCCGCCAGGCCCTCGATGAGCTTCTGGTCCGGCGCATCGACCACGGCAATCGGTCGCTGGACGACGACGCCTTGGTCGAGCGTTTGGCCCGGGACGGAACGCCATTGACGGTGTGTCCGTTGTCGAACCTGAAACTGGGCGTTATCGAGAGTTTGAAGGACCATCCCCTTCTCGAGATGATGGACCGTGGCCTCATGGTGACTGTCAATTCCGACGACCCAGCCTATTTCGGCGGGTATGTGAACGAGAATTACCAAGCGGTGGCGGACGCGCTCGGTCTGAATAACGAGGTTCTTTACCGTCTGGCCAGAAACTCCTTTGAAGCGTCCTTCTTGCCGGAACAGGAAAAAACAGGATTGCTAGCGAAACTGGATGCCGAGACCAGGCTCCAGAAAGCGAGTTGAACGTCCGCTTTACCCCCGAAAGCGGACATGTTTGGCGGTAATGGAAAAGGTCTGCTTCTGACCCGAAGCGGACATTCCATTAGCTGACTTTTCGTCGAAAGAGGCTTTATGGCAATCGTTCCGCCACTAGATGCCAATGCCAGTGTTTCGGACGCCTGTGAGAATGGTCGAGATCGTGGAGGGAGATCAGTTCAAAACCCTCGAAAAGATTCACCAATTCCCCGGCGTTGCAATAAAAGTGGGGGTGGGCCTCGTCGCCGCTTCCATCGTCATCATAGATAAACGTGTCGGTGGAAATTTCTTTACCCTTGCCGAAATAGCCGTTCCGTTTTGACAGCATTGTGCCCTGATAAATCCCGCCAGGCTTCAAGGTCCTGCGGATTTCGGAAACCGCCTTGATAACGGTTTCTTTATCGCCGTGATAGATGACGTTGAACGACAGGATATAGTCGAACATGACATCCTCGTAGGGAAGGCCGGTCATCAGGCCAACATCGAAGGTGACGTCTAAGCCCGCCTCCCCGGTCAGACCGCGGGCGTGCTCAATTCCGGTTTCACTACCATCCAGCGCCCAAGTACTGAACCCCTGGGAGGCTAGATACGCGGCGTGGCGTCCGACCCCGCAGCCGAGATCAAGGGCCGTTTCCGCTCCCCTGTCCCGCAACGTTGCGGTCAACTCGCGCACCTCATCCTCAGGTTCGCTCCAGATCGCGCGCCCGTCCGCTGATTTCCAGGTTTCATTCCAGGCTTTATGGGCGGTTTCAGTTTCACTCATTCTGGGTATTTCCAAATTGGAGCCGAAGCAGAAAAAAATTGTGTCGATGTTATGCGGTTACTTGAAATTCACATACATAGCTGACGTCCACGCCTTGCCATCATCCCGTTGCCGCCCCTGAAGCCAAATGGGCCTGTGCCCGTGCGGGCCGTTGGCCGCATCGACCTCGAAGCTGCCGGAAACGTCTCTCTGCATCCGGGCATCCGCCATACGTTCAATGGCAACGAACAGTTCAACGCCGCCCAACTCCTTGCGGACCACACCGTCGCGCATAAGATCCGCGCCTGATACCTCCAGTTCAAAATCAGGGCAATGGACGAAGGGATTGCCGTCCAGCGGATTGCCGACCTTGACGTAGCCGTGAATCTGGCCCGAGACCTTGATGGTCGCTTGTTCCAGATGGGACATGTCGATTTCGACCGCGTCCGTATCGCCATAGGTGTCGGTGCGGAAGCCTATCTCGGTCGGCCCCGCCCGCCAGACGGTTTCTTCGCGGTGTTCGAGCCCTTGGGCATTGAAGCTGTGAATCACACCGTTGCGGATGTCGATTTTGCCCCGCCAATCGGCCCAACGGTAACGGTCGCGGATGCGCGCGCCGCCGAAGCGGACCCTGATCTTCCTGTCCGAATATCCTGCCTCTTCCTGAAGGTTGCGGGTGGCGACGATGCCCGTGTGGTCGAAAAGGGTGATTTCGTCCCAGCCGGCATCGCCTAGAAAGCGGTATTCGATCTTTGCGGAACCTTTATGGTCAAACTCTTCACCCATAAAGTTTTCTCCGCACCAACTGAGAGCCACCAGCCGTTCGCCGGTAGTGCCCCAGGTCCGCCGTGCGCGAAGCGCTTTGCCGACGGTCTCGCGGTCTAGGGTATCGCAGACCAGGCCCGTGACGCCGCCCTTGGTGCCGAACACGGCCGTGCCGGGCACGCCGCCGCCGCAGCGCCCGCGGTGTTCGTCACCGTTGAGCGAGACGCCGAGCTTGTAGCCACGCGCCGCGACATCCTGATAGAGCCAGGGGAAGTGGCCCCAGGCGGAGCCGATTTCGACCAGGCGGTCCATGGTCGGATGATACCAATCCATGATGCAGCGCCGTCCACCGACATGCGGCATCATTAAATGGCCTTCCGGGTCGTGGATATAGGTCGCCCACAGTTCCTCAAGCGGCCAGGCGCCGGGCATGATGGTGTCAGCATCCATGTCTTCGTTCCATTCGAAGGATCGCGCGATGTTGCCATTGGCGTCGAAGGGGAATTCCGGTTTCTTGCCGTGCAGGAAGACCACGTTATGGTCGCCTCCGGCGCAGGAATTGCCGCACCATTCCGTGCCCGGATAACAGACAAACCGGCCGTCCTCGTTGATGGAATCAATGATTTCGACATCATCATCCCAATTGGCCTTGGTGATCTGAAAATCATTGGCCGTGTAGCCGAAGTAATCCAGCCGGGCAATGTCCCGCCCATAGGAAATATTATAGGTCGTGTCGTTAATGCCCACGGTATTGTCCGAATGGACGTGCAGGTCGCCGTAGAACAGCCTGGGCGCGGGCGCCGCGTCATCGACCGTAAGATAGAAAGTCGCAGGCTTCACCTCGGGCCGATCAACCTTGGACGCGGTAATTTCGATCTCGCCTTCCGCAGTCGTCGGAATGTCGTTGAGATCGGCGAAGCACCACCCATCGGCATTGGCCGGCAGGGTTTTCTCATAGATCGTCTTGCCGCCCTGCGACGCCATGACGGCGAACTGAGACGCATCGTCATAGACCGTATTGCCCCAGGCGTCCTCGGCCCGGATACCGAGGTTGGCGGTCTCCCCGGAACGAACCATGCGAGAACCGGAAATGACCAGATGCTCAGCCACGCCCGGATTGATATCGATGACCACGTCACCTGGAATATCACAAAAACGGGACGTGCCCAGGGGGTCGATATAGAAGCGAAAACGAAAACCGGTTTCCGTAAAGGTCTGTACCCGCGTGCCCGGGCTGCCGCCGCGGCGGTCGCCCAGACGAATGATGATGTGGTCGCCCGGCTTCACGTACCCGTCGACGGTGTCGACGATAATGGCTTTCTGGAACGGCCGCTCGTGGCCCTTCTGATCGAAGCGGACCTTTAAGGACTGAACCGTCGCCGGCACCTGGCCCTCGGCACACGGGCCTGCGTGATATTCGGCGGATACATAGTTGGCCGCCGCCGGGTCGGTCGTCTGGAACAGCGCCCAGTCGGAATAGAACTTGAACGTCGCCTTGATCCACGCACCATCGGCAATGCCGGACGCGCCGACCTCGTAATCGAGCACAATTTCGGTCCATTCACCGCAGATCAGTTCCGTCGTTGTGCAACTGACCCTGCCCAGGAACGGCATCTCTTTGGTTTTCCTGTAAAGGCCCACGGGCGCTACATAGTCGTCGCCCAGTTTTTCCTTCAGTTCCGCGTCGGTCATGTAGGGCTGAAACCAGCCTTCACCCGGGGGATTGTCTGCCATTTTCGTATCCTCGTTTTTATACTTTTGTATCACCGGACAAGAAGGTCCGAGTCCAGCGAGGTCCTTCGGAGATTAGTTGATTAGGGTCATTTCGGTGAGTGTATCCACGAGTCTCAGGTCTTCCTGTCACGCAGGTGACAAAATCGGAGAAATTGATTAACTATGCTCGTTCCCGCCATTATTTCTCTATTTTCTTGCTTTAAAATTGCCCCAAAACGTCTTCCCGATGACGAAAAAGGTCAGCGCCATAAGCCCCATGGCAACGGGACGGCGGAAGAACATCCAGGTGTCGAACTGGGAAATGATTACGACCTGCTGCAAGGCGCGTTCCCATTCGGGGGCGAGGATGAATCCGATCAGAAAGGCGACATACGTAAAGTCGAATTTGCGCATGAAGTACCCGACAACACCGAACACCAGCATGACGATGACGTCGAACATCGAAGACTGACCCAGGTAGGATCCCATGATGCAGGTAAAAATAATGACCGGGTAAA
This sequence comes from Alphaproteobacteria bacterium, assembly GCA_014382345.1. Classification (GTDB taxonomy): domain Bacteria; phylum Pseudomonadota; class Alphaproteobacteria; order Rhodospirillales; family Casp-alpha2; genus Casp-alpha2. Next base: position 3,440 of record JACNJX010000051.1, on the reverse strand, counting down.
GGATCGACGCCGGGATTTCCACGGCCTTGCAAAAGAGCCTCAGGCCGAACTGGCCTATAATGAGCAGGAAAAAACTGGCGATGATGAGGCTGCCGTAAATACCGTACATGAGCTGGGCGTTTTCCTTGAACATCAGTGGTCCCGGCTGCATACCGTGAATCATGAACGCGCCCATCAGCATGGCGACGGCAAGGTTTCCGGGAATCCCCAGGACAAAAAGGGGAATCAAGCTAGCGCCGACGACCGCACTATTGGCGGACTCCGATGCGCCAATACCTTCGAGCCGCCCTTTGCCGAATTCCTCTTTATGTTTCGAACGCTTCATTGCCTGATCATATGACATGAAGGACGCAACGGGCGCGCCAAGGCCCGGCATGGCGCCGACACCGATGCCGATGGCGCTTCCCCGCAACAGGGTTTTGATATTGCCGATGAATTCTTTCCAGGAGAGAAGACGGTCCTCTTTCTTGCTCGAGAACACATTGGGCGCGTGCTCGCCGCCATCCTTGTCGGTGAATTTTTCCAGTTGGATCAGGATCTCTGAGAAGGCGAGGAGGCCGATCGCCACGGGAATCAACCTCACGCCGGCGCCCAACTGATAGATATCGAAGGTCAGCCTGGGCAAGGCCGTAACGGGCTCGGTGCCGATCATGCCAACGACCAGGCCAAGACATGCGGCAATCAGACCGCGGCAGATGGAACTGGTGCCGATGCCGGCGATCACCGTCAGGGCCAGCGAAATCAGGGCAAATATCTCTGCCGGCCCCATGAACAGCGCCACCGCGGCAAGGGGGGCGGCGATGACAATCAGAACCCCGGTCGAAATGAAGTCGCCCGCAACGGAACTGTAGAGCGCCATTCGTAGCGCCTTTTCGCCCTTGCCCTGCTGAGTGAGAGGGTAACCGTCCCATGCCGTCGCCGCCGCTTCGGGCGTGCCCGGCGTTCGCAACAGCACGGCGGAAATCGCGCCGCCGAAAAAAGCCCCCTTGTTCAGGCCGACAAGAAACCCGATCGCGGTCAACGGGGACATATAATACGTGACCGGGATAAACAATGCGATCGCCATGGGGCCGTTGATGCCGGGGATCGCGCCGATCAAAACGCCAATGGCGACGCCGACAAAGACAAACATCAGACTGGCCGGCGAAAGGGAATCCAGCAATCCCGCAACAATCATTTCCATGGATATAGATCTCGTTTGTTGGGCTTCATACTTAAAATATTTGGGGTCCCGGGACGGGAACGCCGAAGCCGAAGCGCATGATTACGTACAACACTATGACGACAAGAATGGAGACAATGGTCGGCTGAAACCAATGTCGACTACCGATCACGAATTGGATGACGAGCAAAAACAAGAAGGCGGCGGGTATGTACCCTATGTATTCAATGCCGATGACAAGCAAGGCGCAGGGGATCAAGAAACTGAGGAGATGGAACAGCTTGACCCTGCCGATCTGGGTAAACCCGCTTGTCTGGATTTCCTCCGGAAATTCCCTTTCCTCAGGCGGCAATGTTTTGCCCTTAAACTTGAGAATGGCGTTACGTATCAAGATAAGCAACGACATCACCAAAATGACGGATATGGCAACATTCGGCACCAGTGCAGGGGACGCGCCGTAGCCCGGATAGGGCGGTGTGTAGGTAGGAATTCCCCAAGCCAACATCAGGATGCAGAACGCCGATATCAGAAGGTATGCAACCGTGTCTCTCTGTGTTCTTGTCACCTTATCTTCCCCCGCGACCGACAGTCTTCCACCGACTAACAACCAACGAGCATTTTCGGCTTCGAATTTCGGTTTTGTCGCCACAAACGAAGTGACCCGGTCAAACCGACCGGATCACTTCAGTTCGTAACATTATTTATTTTTAGCCTGTTCGCCGAAGGTCTTGTACAGGTCCTTAACGGTCTGGTCGGCGTGGCCTTCACCCCACTTCACCGGCCGCATTAAAAGGTTCTTGGTGATAAAGGTTTTGGTTTCGGAGTCGTTCGCCAATTTGTCGGCGGCGGCCAGCAGTTTGGCCTTGGCCCTCTTGTCGATGCCCTTCGGCGCAACCAGGGCGACGATCATTTCCACCTGCTCGTCGTAGCCCTGTTCCTTCAGGGTCGGCACGTTGGGGATCGGCGGAAGCCTTTCGCCCAGCGCCGCGGCAATGAGTTTGATCGTTCCCGCTTCCACGTGCTTGTAGAGAATGGCGCCGACGTAACCGACTTGCACATGGCCGCCGGTCACCGCCTTGATCACGGACGGTCCGCCTTTACTTGGGACCAGCGCAAGTCTCACGCCTTCCTTCTTGGCCATGCGCATCAGGGCGTCACGGTCATCAGCGCCGTGGAACATGGCGTTTAAAGTCGAATTGTTGTTCTTTTTGGCCCAGGCGAAGGCTTCCTTCAGGGTTTTCCAGGGCGCGTCGGCCTTGGAGATGAAACCGCTGGAGTTCAGCGCCACCAGGGTGAGATAGTCGAAATCATCGGTCTTGTACGTCAGCTTTCCGTGATGGAGCGCATAGGTGTAAGCGGTCAGCGACGTGACGCCGATGGTGTATCCGTCCGGCTTGGACCGGCTCAGTTCGGTCGCCATCACGGTGCCGTGGGAACCGGTGACGTTCTTGACGTTAATGGGCTGGCCCAGAATCTTGTTGAACCGCTGTGACAAACCGCGGGTAAGGCGGTCAATCTGCGCGCCTGGTTGGGTCATGGTCATGAACGTAATGGGACGGTTGGGGTATTCTTCAGCAAAGCTGGGGACGGCGAGCATGACCGCCAGCACCAGGCCAAGCCCTATCGAAATCAACTTTCTCATCGAGTTTCCTCCCTGTAATCGGATTTGTTCGTCTTTTTCAGGCCCCGGAACCATGGAGCATCCCTGTCATCAGGTTAACATCATAGTATCAACCGATGCAGAATACCTATGTCGTCCAGGCGACAAAACGTCCAGTTCAATCAGATAACGTCGGCAAATGAGGGGCGGCCTCATTGCAAAAGGTGTTTTTTTGCAGCCGAACCGCCGTGCATGGCAATCCCGCTGGCAAAGGGCTTAAAAAATATGCCATGATGAGGTCGGCAAAGCAGGGAGATTTTGTCCGGTGGCCGATAATGTCGAGATAAGAGCGGGTTCCTTCGCCGCCTCCAAATTCGATTGCGAAAAGTTTCGCAGTTTTGATGAACTTGCCGATTCCTGGTCTGACGCCCATGCGAATTTTCTGTCCAGTTTGTCGGAAACGGAAACCCGTGACCTCCTGAAATTCTCACGCCAGCTTGACCTAAAGCCCCGCGACCAGCTTTTCCGCGCCGGAGACCGCTCAAACGATGTCTTTATCGTCGCCGGAGGATGCATACGCCTGTTTCAGGTGTCTTCGACGGGAAAGGAAACTATCCTTTGGTTCAGTTTTCCTGGTGAAATATTCGGTACTGCGGGACTGAGGGGTGGCGTGTGCTG
>JACNJX010000017.1 GCA_014382345.1 Alphaproteobacteria bacterium | reverse complement strand
CGTCGCGCACTTGGTGCTGTCGGGGGTGTGGCCGTGGTGGGCGTCACTAATGATCGTTTGGCATCCCGAGCCGGGGCGCCCGCGCTCGGGTCGCCTCATCGCTGGCTCAATCCTGAGGGTGCGGCGGATTTCGACGGTGACGGAAGAACAGAAATTGCCATCATCGTCACGCCGCATATCGGCGGCATTCTCATTCTTTACAGATGGGAAGACGACCGGCTGGTCGAGGTTTATCGCGAGAACGGATTTTCCAACCATGTTATGGGGTCCCGTGAACTTGGTCTTTCCGCCATTCTGGATGCAAATGCCGACGGTATTCCCGATATTGCCCTGCCTGATGCGTCACGCAGGAATTTGCGCGTTGTCACCTTCGCGCAAACCCGTTTCCGGAATTTGGGCGGCGTTCGACACCCCTCGCCAATCGTTTCCAAAATCCAAACCTCGGCTGATCCGACAAGCGGCAAGCCCGCAGTTCTCTACTCCCTCGCGGATGGAACCAGTTGGAAGGTGACGCCCGGACGTTAAGTGGGGGATCCTCTAATTGTGGCCGCTGATCTTGGCGTGCAGCGGTTTGGTTTCCTCGAACGCACGCTTTTGATCGTCGCTTGCCTCAAGCTGGTATTTGCCGCGCCAATCGTCATAGGGCATGCCGTAGACGACTTTGCGCGCATCATCATAGGTCATTTCCACCCCGCGATCCCGGGCGGCCGCCCGGTACCATTTGGACAGGCAGTTGCGGCAAAACCCGGAAAGGTTCATCAGGTCGATATTTTGAACGTCGGTGCGGTTTTGCAGGTGTTGCATCAATCCGCGGAACGCGGCGGCTTCCAGCTCGATACGGGTTTGATTGTCCATGGTTTTCCTCCCGGCAAACGGCAATGCCCCTTGCATATAGGGTGCGCGTCCGATCTCGGAGGGGAGAAAAACGGTTACTTGCGATTGATGGCCCGCCAGCCGATGTCGCGACGGCAAAAACCTTCCGGCCAGTCAATCAGGTCCACGGCTTCGTAAGCCCGTTTCTGGGCATCCGCTACCGTTTTGCCCAACGCTGTCACGTTCAACACGCGTCCGCCGTTGGCAAGGATGATCCCGTTTTCAGCGTTGGTTCCGGCATGGAAGACGGTGACGCCATCAACGGCATTGGCCTTGTCCAGCCCCCTGATTTCTGAACCTTTTTCGTACCTGCCCGGATAGCCCTTGGCGGCCATGACGACCGTTAGCGCCGCTTCTTTTCGCCATTCGATCTTAACCTTGTCCAGCGTGCCATCCGCGCAGGCGATCAATGCATCCAGAATGTCGGATTTCAGGCGCACCATCAGGGGCTGACACTCGGGGTCGCCGAAGCGCACGTTGTATTCCAGCAATTTCGGCCTGCCGTCCTTGATCATCAGGCCCGCGTACAGGACGCCCTTGTAAGGTTTCCCTTCGGCCGCCATACCTTCGATGGTCGGCGTGACGATTTCGTCCATGGCGATTTTGGTGATTTCGGGCGTCAGGACGGGGGCAGGGGTGTAGGCACCCATGCCGCCGGTGTTGGGACCTTCGTCACCGTCATAGGCGAGTTTATGGTCTTGCGCTGAAACAAGCGGCACGGCGCGAACCCCATCCACCAGCACGAATAAGCTGGCTTCCTCGCCGGTCAGGAATTCCTCGATAATCACCTCGTCGCCAGCCGCGCCGAAGGCACGTTCGGTCATAAGATGATCGATTGCCGCATAGGCTTCGTGCTCGTTGCGGCAAAGAATGACTCCTTTGCCTGCGGCCAGGCCGTCCGCCTTTACCACGATGGGCGCGCCTTTGCGGCGGATGAAATCCTTTGCCGAATCGGGTTCGTCGAAATGACCGAATTCGGCCGACGGAACACCGTATTTTTCGCACAATTCCTTCATGAAGGCCTTCGAGCCCTCAAGCGCTGCCGCCGCCGCCGTGGGACCAAACGCGCGAATCCCGATTTCATTGAGGCGATCCACTAGACCGGCCACGAGGGGCACTTCCGGGCCAACAACCACAAGACCGATTTTATTTTCGACGGCGAAGTTAACGATGCCATCAACATCGGAAGCTTCGAGGGGAACGCATTTCGCCACCTCTTCGATCCCGGCGTTACCGGGCGCGCAGTACAGTTTTGCGCAGCGCGGAGACTTGGCGATAGCCCAACACAAAGAATGCTCACGTCCGCCAGATCCGACTACCAACACCTTCATGGTTCTTTTTCCCTCGATGTCGCTCGTATTGCCGCCCGGTGGGCGATGATGGATACTACGCCCATGAATGAGACCTTACCTAACGCCGGGGCCGATCACAACCTACCGATTTTGTCGGTAGGCGAGATTTCACAATCACTAAAGACCGTGGTCGAAGAATCGTTCGCCTGGGTTCGTGTTCGCGGCGAGATTTCCGGTTTCAAGCGGGCTGCGTCGGGGCACCTGTATATGGCGCTGAAAGACGCGGACGCGGTACTCGACGCCGTGTGCTGGCGCGGCACCGCAGGACGCCTTGGTATCGCGCCCGAAGACGGCATTGAGGTTATTGCCACTGGGCGTATCACCACCTATCCCGGACGCTCGAAATATC
>JACNJX010000074.1 GCA_014382345.1 Alphaproteobacteria bacterium | reverse complement strand
GAGACCGCGGTGCGCCCGCTCGGCCATCCTGAAAGTGCTGTCGGTGTGTTCCGGTGCCCGCGTTCGCTCAAGCCATTCACGATTGCCGCATCCATGCCCTGCTCATAATGGGTAAGGCCGCTTGCGCCGTCATTATGGGCACGTCGGGCGTTGATGGCGGTCTCCAGGGTTTCCCCCTTCCCCGCCATGATCGCCCCAACGGCAATCTGCACCAGCGCACTTGGTGCAACCGGGCCGCCGGAGGCCGCTCCGGCAAAATGGAACACTTTGTGGACCGGATTGACCAACAGCACCGCGGACAGGGAATCCGGGCCCCGGCCCCCAGGCCCCGGCAGGGCGGAAAGCAGAACCCCCGTTCCCGGCGCCACCTTTCCGGTTCCGAACACGTTGTTCAGGGTCAGGCCACAGGCGACGGCGGAGCCTTCCCGGTCGACGGCGACAAAGGAGGCGCCGGTCCTGGAGCCTGTGGTCGAAAAAGAGGACCCGCTGCCCGTTTGGGGCGTATGGCGGGAGTCGTCATATCCGTTCAGCAACTGCTCGGCCGCATCCTCGGATACCAGAAGCGCCGCTGGAGCGGAGGTGCCGCCGTCTTCACGCAGCCAGCGTGTGCGATTGGAATAGGCGCGGGCGGAAATTTCCGCCATCATATGGCTTCGTTCCGCAGGCGTTGCGCCGTCCCAGTCGTTCAGTTCAATCATCATTGCCATCATCTGCGCCGCCAACACGCCGTTGGGACCGGTCGTGGATGGGAAATGAAACACCGTGTTCCTGATATAAGGGACCTGAATGGTCGGCCGTAACAGGGGCGTATAGGCCCGAAGGTCGGTAAGTGTAAACCCGCCGCCGGCCTTGCCCGCGGCGGCGGCGAAACTGCGGGCCAAAACACCGGTATAGAAGTCCCCGGCACCGCGGGCCCGTATCCGGCCCAGAACCGCGGACAGGTCCAGTTGCTTGAGGGTATCCCCCTCCCGGACCAAAGGCCCGTTCGCGCCACCGCCGAAAATACGGCGGAATTCCGGGTCTTCAAGGACCGCCGGTGGCAGGTATTTGAGGTCATTGGCCAAGGCGCGGGAAACCTGAATACCGAAACGCGCCAGCTTTTCCGCCGGCGAAACCAGTTCCTTCCAGTCCAACCGGCCGTATTTGGCGTGTAGTAGGGCCAGCCCCCGAATGGTACCCGGGACAGCGCTCGGCACAGCGTTCGGAATCCCACTCGGAACCCCATTGGGGCGGGCCGTGCCGGGGGCCATGGATTTCGGAATTCCGGGCAGGAAGTCCAGGCTTTGCGTCGTGCCGGATTTGGCGTCGTGGACGACGCACACGCCGCCGCCACCGAGACTGGCGGACGACGACTGGGTCACGGCAAGGGTCAGGGTCACGGCGACGGCCACGTCCGCCGCAGAGCCGCCCGAAGACAGGATGTCACGGCCGATCAGCGCCGCGCGGGGCTCATCCACGGCAACGCCGCCGAAAAAACCTTTCACAAAGCCGATTTTGCCAAGATCGGCTTCATTTTCGTTATCCTTGAAAGGGTTCAGGGTTGCCAGAGGATTGGACGAACACGCCGCCAGCAGGACGAGGGCGGCCAACGCCGCCATTTGACGCGTCCCCCTGGCAAGACTACTTTTCTCCCGAAGATCAGATTTCTTCGGGTGTGGGGTTTGTTGCCGAAAGTTAAAGGCCATGGTTAAACGCATTTTTAATTCTGCCCGGTTTGTTGGGTTTGTCCTGGTCGCTGTTGCCATAGTTATAACCGGCACAGCGCCTGCCCATGCCAAAAAAGTTTCCCTGATCCGCGATGCGGAAATTGAAAATACCATCCGCGAATTCTCGAAGCCAGTTTTCATAGCCGCAAAGCTGGATCCTTCGGCGGTTAAAATCCACATTATCCAAGACCATACCCTGAACGCCTTCGTCGCCGGCGGGCAAAGGGTGTTCATCAACTCCGGCCTGATTACCCAGGCGTCCAGCGCCAGCCAGATCATCGGCGTCATCGCCCACGAAACCGGCCATATTGCCGGCGGCCACCTGGCCCGGCTCAACGAAGTCCTGGAAAAAAGTACGACAGCGACAATCCTTTCCATCCTTTTGGGTGCAACCGCCATTGCCGCGGGACGCGGAGACGTCGGCATGGTCGTCGTCGCCGCCGGCCAGGGCATCAGCCAGCGGGGCTTTATCCGTTATTCACAAACACAGGAATCCTCCGCCGATCAGGCTGCCTTGAGATATCTCGACAACACCGGACAGTCGGCCAAGGGGTTGCTGGATTTCATGAAACTTCTGGGTGGTCAGGAATTTTTGATCCCCGAATACCAGGATCCTTACGTGCGCACCCATCCGTTGACCCGCGACCGGGTTTCCGCGATCACCAGCCATGTATCGCGATCCCCGCATTCCAATAAACCCGTTTCCCCGAAGTTGGAGGTGCTCTACCGGCGCGCGCGGGCCAAGCTGATCGGCTTCCTCAATCCCATCGGCCATACCCTGCGGCTCTACAAGGCCAGCGACAACAGCCTGGAATCCCGCTATGCGCGGGCCATCGGGTATTCCCGCAAGCCGGACATGGAAAAGGCGCTGCCCTTGATCGAAGGCCTGCTGGCCGATCACCCGGAAGACCCCTATTTCTGGGAACTGAAGGGACAGATGTTGTTTGAAAGCGGCGACGCCAAAGGGGCGCTCGCCCCCTACAAAAAAGCGATCTCGTTCCTGCCCGGAAATCCCCTGCTGAAAAGGGATTTAGCCCGCGTCCAACTGGCCTTGAATGACCCGGCTTTGCTGCAGGACGCCATTAGCAACCTTGGCGACGCCCTGTCCGAAAACCCGGAATCCCCCTTCAACTGGCGCCAGCTTGCCATCGCCTACGGACGGATGGGGGACAAGGGCCATAGCTCCCTGGCGCTGGCCGAAGAAGCCCTGCTGACCGGACGCCATTCCGTCGCCCTGTATCATGGTGGCCTGGCCGAACGGGTTTTTGCCAAAGGTACGAGAGAGTGGCTCCAGGCCCAGGACATCCTGACCGCCGCCCGGCAAAAGAAAAAATGAATATCCGTTCTTGTCTTGCCGTGATGCTGGTTTTGTTCGCTGCCGCCTGCGCTGAGCCCGCCACCACCATAGCGCCCGGCGGTTCCATGGACGTGCTGGGGCCGGTGCCGGCGATGGAGCCCAGCCCCCTGCCTGACGACTGGATTACGCAGGGCGCGCCTCAGCCCGGTCAATTGACGGTGTCCGATCTTGACGGCGTCCCGGCGTTAAAGGTGGCCAACGGAGCGAACGGCTTTCTCGCCGTCAAGCCTTCCCGGGCCTCGCTGTTGGCGACGCCATACCTCAGTTGGGCCTGGAACATGGACCCGCAGGACGACGGCCCGCACCCGGTGCGCCTGGTGGTCGGATTCCATGGCGGGAACCCCGGTGCCCGATCCTGGACCGGCGCGTTCACCCCATCCGGCGGCGCCCTGCCGCCCCTGGACCGGGCGCTGAACATCGTCTGGGGTCTGTCGGCCCTGGAACGCGGTTCCATCATCACCCCGTCAACCGTCAAAGGGAAACAGGCCGCGGCCCGCTATGTCCAGCGCGGCGGACAGGAAAACACCAAGTCCTGGTGGTTCGAAACCGTCGACCTGTCGGACATTTACCGCCGGGTCTGGCCCAACGACGATATCGGGGCCGTGCAAATCACCTTTATCGGAATAGCCGCCGCCCCCGGCAGAGCGCCAACCTCGGGCTACGTTTCCGGAATACGCCTGTCGCGGTAATGGAATACGGATACGGGGTTAAAGGTGAGCCCTGTACACGAGGCGGTAAAAAACGCATCATGCCGCCTCTTTTTCCCTTACCAACAGAATACCGAGCCAATAACCATGACCGCTTTCCTTACTCGCAGCCGTTTTCTTTCTTTATTTGTCGCCGCCCTGCTCGCCGCAGCCGCTGCCACACCGGTGGCCGCTCAAGATAAGTCTCCGGCCGCACCTATGCCGAAAGCCGAGCGCGAAAAAATCGAAAGCGTGGTCAAGGCTTACATCCTCAAAAACCCGGAAGTCATTATTGAGGCCATCCAGGGTCTCCGTGAGCGCGAAGAACGCAAGACCCAGGAAATGGCGAAAGCCAATCTGGGCACCGTAACGGATGCCCTGGTCAAGGACCCCAACACACCCATCGGCGGCAATCCCAAGGGCGACGTCAATGTCATCGAATTCTTCGACTATCGCTGCGGATATTGCAAACGGGTTTTCCCGGATATCCTGAAACTCGTCGAGGGTGATAAAAACGTCCGTTTCGTTTACGTCGAATTTCCCATCCTCGGACCCGACTCCCTGACCGCCTCCAAGGCCGGCCTCGCTGCCTGGTTGCTCGACAAATCGAAGTATGAAGTCTTTCACTCGGCCATGATGACGGGCAAGGGCGGATTACCGGAAGAGCGGGTCATGAAATTCGCTGAACAGTCCGGCTACGACGTCAAGGCTCTGAAAAAGGCCATGAGCGACCCCCGTATAGAATCCATGATCGAAAAGAACATGGGCTTGGCCAAGGCCCTCGATATCAATGGAACGCCTGGGTTTATCATCGGCGACCAGATCATCCGCGGCGCCGTCGACCTGAAATCCATGCAGGCGCTGGTCGCCAAAGCCCGCGGCGGCTGAAAAATAGAAAGACGCTAAAAAAGAAAAACTTCCGACCGCTGGCCGTCAGCGTACCGGCAGGGCCATGAAGCGGAAGCCGTCCACCCGTTCGACCAGCAACAGGATTGTCTTGCGGCCATTTTTCTTGGCCTCCTTGTAGGCGCTGACCACTTGGTCCGGCACCCACACGTCCTGCTGGTTGACCTGAACGATCAAGTCGCCGCGCCTGAGGCTGATATCCGTGCGGTCCGGATCAACCAGGGTCACGACCACGCCGATAGAACTCCAGCGCAGGCCGAAACCCTTGCGAAGTTTCGGGGTCAGCGACGCCATCGTCAGGCCGGACGCCGGCAAGCTGGCAACGGCGCTTTTCGAGATTTGCCAGGCGGGTGTCCATTTTCCCGTTTCCAGGATCAGGCTCACCGGCTTTCCCGCCCGCAAAATTGCGACCTTGATCTTCTGGCCGGGCTTGGTGGCGGATGCCGCCTTGGCCATGGTTTCGAAGCTATCGATCTTTGTTCCGCCGAATTCAAGAATCAGGTCGCCCCGCTGGAACCCGGCCTTGTCCGACGCTCCGCCAAGGGCGACATCGCGGACCAAAACCCCGTGTTTGGATTTCAGGCCAAGCGCCTTGGCGATTTTCTCCGACATACCCTGGACCTGCATGCCGATAAAGCCCTTCTCGGCTGCGGGCACGCTTGAGGGCGTGATCAGAAATGTCAGCACAACAATAAAGACGGCAAGACCGGTCGCGAGATTAAAACGTTCACATTTCATGGAAGGATGCATTCCCCCTAATAAAATTTTAGAAAGACTAACTCTTTCATAGGGTTGTGACAACTGAGCCGGATTATCCAACCCTTGTTGACTAGCATTGGGGTTTTTCTATGGCCTCGATCTTTTCCAGGGTCTGGATCGCGGTAAACGAGGAAAAGACCATTTCCAGTTTCGGCGTCACGCCGTTGTCCAGGACCACTGCCTGGACCTCGTAATCGGGCGCCGCCGCCCGCCCGTCCACGGGATAAAACGCGATCCGCATGATCCATCCGGGCCGGTCCACTAACGCGCCCAAGTGTTCTCCCCCCACTTGCGCCTTATGTTTGTAATTTTTCCGCAGCGGAATAATGAACGCGATGGCCTTTTGCGGACCCTCTTCATCGGTGCCGTCAAAAACGATCGTTTCGGCCCTGGTTTCCCCGGCGCGCGCCTTTTCGATCAGCCAGGAGGTCAGGCCGAAATAAAACTGCGTTCCCGACGGAAGCACCATGGTGATCTTTTCGGGCTCGACATAAACCGCCTCGCCCGCGGTCTCCGGATGGGCACGCGCACTGCCCCTGTATTTGGTGGTTTTGCCATTGGTCGAGGAACTGGCCGCGAAACGATAGGCCTTGCCGTCGAAGGATTCCCAGCCGGTATACACCAGATCCTGACGCAACACCCCGCCGGACTGGGTCGTCACCTGCATATTGACCTGTTCCGCCGAAATCCAGGCGTCACAGGTTTTTTCCATTACCGTTTCCACAGCCCCGCCGACATTCAGGAACTGTCCGGGAGAATCGGTCTTGCCCATTTTCAGCGAATACACCGCTTTGTGCGCCAACAGATCGACCCCAGCGCCAACACCGGTCCCGCCGCCAGTCTCAGGGCCTGCCTCCACTCCGACGGCAGACGTCACAGGCGTTGGCGCAAGAACCGCGGCACAGGCGGCGATTATGGCCAATGTCCTTACAAATGGCAGCATTGCCGGCATCCTTTATAGTTTCGAAGCAGTTTCGGGTCTGCTTCACCTTAAGCAATCCTGCGTTCAGGACAAAGCCGTTCTTGCGAAAGTGGCCCGCGCCCTATATCCAGAAAGCTATAAACCTATAGGTATTACAAACCGCTATGCGTGTATTGAGTGTTTTCGGAACCCGGCCAGAGGCGATCAAGATGGCCCCTGTCGTCAAGGCCCTGGCCGATGCCCCCGGCATCGAGTCCGGCGTCTGCGTCACGGCCCAGCATCGCGCCATGCTGGACCAGGTGCTGGGGCTGTTCGCCATCACGCCCGAATTCGACCTCGATGTCATGCGCGACAACCAGGACCTGGTCCATATTACCACCGCCGTTTTGGGCGGCATGATCGGCGTTCTCGATGAATTCCAGCCGGACCGGATCCTCGTCCATGGCGACACGACGACGACGTTCGCCGCCTCGCTCGCCGCCTATTACCGGAAAATTCCCGTCGGCCATGTCGAAGCCGGTCTACGCACCGGCGACGTCCATGCTCCCTATCCGGAAGAAATGAACCGCCGCCTGACCGACGCCTTGACGGACATGTATTTCGCCCCCACCGCGACGGCGCGCGACAACCTGTTGGCCGAAGGGGTCGCGCAAGACCGCATTACCGTCACCGGCAACACGGTGATCGACGCGCTTTTATCGGTCACGGCCAAACTAAGGGACGACCCCGAATTGCGCCAAGCCCAGGAAGAGCAATTCCAATTCCTCGACCCGGCCCGAAGGATGATCCTGGTCACCGGGCACCGGCGGGAAAATTTTGGACCAGGCTTCGAGTCCATCTGCGCAGGCCTCGCCGAGTTGGCCGGGCGCGGAGATATAGAGATAGTCTATCCCGTTCACCTCAACCCCAACGTCCACGAACCGGTGCACCGGATTTTGGGCGCCAAATCCAATATTCACCTGATCGAGCCGCTGGACTATCTGCCCTTCGTCACCCTGATGGAGCGCTCGTATCTGGTGCTAACCGATTCCGGCGGCATCCAGGAAGAAGCGCCCTCGCTCGGCAAGCCGGTCCTGGTCATGCGCGACGTCACCGAACGCCCGGAAGCCGTCGCCGCCGGGACCGTCAGGCTGGTCGGCACCGACAGCGGAACCATTGTCAGAGAATGCGCCCGCCTGCTCGACGACGAAGACGCCTATAATACCATGAGCCGCGCCCACAACCCCTACGGCGACGGCACGGCGGCGGCGCAAATCGTTCAGGAGCTAACCCGTGACCTTTAACACTCTTTCCGTCATTGGCCTGGGTTATGTCGGCCTGCCGACGGCGGCCATTTTCGCCGGCCGCGGGGTCGATGTGCTGGGCGTCGACAACAACGCCTCCGTCGTCGAGGGCGTCAACCGGGGTGAGGTTCATATCGTCGAGCCCGACCTGGACAAACTGGTGCGCGATGCCGTCAGTGCTGGAAAGCTGCGCGCCGCCACCGAACCGGAACCGGCGGACGCCTTCATCATCGCCGTGCCGACACCCTTTACGGACGGCAACAAACCGGATCTGCGCTACCTGATGGCGGCGGCCGAAAGCTTAGGCCCGGTGTTGAAGAAGGGCGACCTGATTGTCGTCGAATCGACTGTGCCGGTCGGCGCCACCCGGGCCGTGTCCGAACGCCTGGCCAGCCTGTGTCCGAACCTTCGCTTCCCCCATCAGGGCGAAGACGCCTCCGCCGAATCCGACGTCCACATCGCCCACAGCCCGGAACGGGTGCTGCCCGGCCATGTCATTGCTGAGCTGACCCGTAACGACCGCGTCATCGGCGGCCTGACGCCGAATTGCGGGAAACGCGCGGCGGCGCTGTACGACATCGCCGTCGAAGGGCAATGCCTGCTGACCACGGCAGCGACGGCGGAACTAGTAAAGCTCTCGGAAAACGCCTATCGCGACGTCAACATCGCCTTCGCCAACGAACTGTCGATTATTTGCGAACGCTTAGGCGTCGACCCCTGGGAAGCGGTTGAACTGGCCAATCACCATCCGCGCGTCAACATCCTGCAACCCGGCCCCGGCGTCGGCGGCCACTGCATCGCCGTCGATCCCTGGTTCATCGTCGATTCCGCACCCAACGACAGCGCCCTGATCCAGGCCGCACGTACGGTCAACGACTCAATGCCGGCCCACCTCGCGGGAAAAATCCTGGACGCCGCGGATACCATGAGCGCCCCTGTCATCGCCTGCCTCGGCCTGGCCTATAAAGCCGACATCGACGACCTGCGCCAAAGCCCGGCGGTGGACGTGGTGCAGCATCTGGCTGCCGCCGAAATAGAAATAATCCTCGCCGTCGAACCGCATATTGAAACCCTGCCGCCGGAACTGGAAGGCGTGCGGGGCGTTACCCTTGCCGAACTGGACGCCGCGCTGGAAAGTGCAGACATCGTCGTCCTGCTGGTCGATCACTCGGTCTTCAAGGCCATCGACCGCAAGCGGCTCGACGGCAAACAGGTGTTCGACGCACGCGGGATTTGGCGCTAGGGGCGAAAATCCCCTCATGAGGGGGCTCTATATCTTTCTGAGAGAGGCCTTCACACTAACCCGTTGCGGGTAATCTTATCAGTCCACCTTCGCGGCCACCGCCTCGACCTCGATCTTCAGTTCCGGTCGGGCGAGCCCTTTGACGATAAGAAGGGTAGCGCCCGGCTTGTGATCACCCATGAAATGGTCACGCACCTCGACAAAGGTTTTCACATCCGCCTGATCTGTCAGATAAACGTCGAAGCGCACGACATCACCGAGCGTCATGTACGCTGCCTTAAGAACCGCCTTGAGTCTCCCGAAGATAACCTCCGCCTGATCCGCCGTCGCTTCTGGCGTAACGCCGTCGGGCTTGGTGCCGACTTGGCCGTTGGTAAACATCAGGCGCGCACCGGCGGGCACTTCGACCCCGTGGGCGACGTTGCTCGAATGAGAATAAAGCTCGTCGAGGACATGGACTTTCAGCATCTTGGCGTTCCTTCATTGGTGGGTGTCTTAGGGCTGCTGGCGGCATCCGACTTCGAAGCGCCGGGCGGTGATTGAGCAGGGCCGGCCTCACGTTCCCCGGGCCTCGATTTCCAGCATCTCGCCGCAGTGTTTGCAGTGAATGGCGTCAGGGTCGTGACGGCTGAGCCCACAGTTGGAACATCTGTGATCTTCCTTGTGCGTCCGGAAAATGGCCTGAACGAGCCTGAGAAAAAGCGCCACTCCGAAAATCATGATGATCACGGACAGCAGTCTCCCGGTAGAACCAGCGAGGGTTATGTCGCCGAAACCGGTGGTGGTGAGCGTGGTCACGGTGAAATAGAGCGCGTCGACGTAATTCCTGATCTCCGGATTGATACGCACCTGCAGCACATAGACCAGGGCCGTGACGAAAAAGATGAAAACCGCCAGATTGAGGACGCCATGGATGATTTCCTCGTTGCGTGCGAAGAAACGGTAGCGTCCGCGAAGGTCATGGACCATGTGATAGGATCGGACAAGCCTGAGCGCCCGCATCACCCTGAGGAAGGCGAAATTCTCGGTAACCACGGGCAGCAGCAGGGTAACGATGACCACGATGTCAGCCATCGTCACCGGTTGCAGCAGGTAGCGCAGCTTCCGCTTCGCCACCCAAAGACGGGCCAGGAAATCGGCCAGCATAATGGCCGCGATGAAAAAATCGACGATCACCAGCCAGGGTTGCGTCTCGATCATGGATACGGCGACGAAATAGCCGATGACGATCAAATCCAGCACCAAGAGGCCGTAGCGGAAGCGCTTCGCCCGCAGGCTTCTTCCGTCGTAAAGACTCCTGAGCCCGGTGCGAAGGCTGCTTTTCGTATTCCTGGGCATGGCTGCTGTTTCCACCCGTTTTAGAGGCGCACAACTCCAACGCTGCACGGACCGTAACCGGACAACCGCTTCAGGTCACCCTCAAACCAGTCCGAGTTGGTCAAAATGCTTGGCGATTTTTGCCGAGGATTCGTTGACGAAGTCCTTTGCCACCTCCCGAAATACCTTCGAGTTGAGCCCGCCCGGGATTTCCCGGCGCAGGTCGCCCAGCAATTTCGGCGGTGCGATGATCGCCAGACGGTCGAAATGATGGCGCCGGTCCTCGTCAATCAGCCATTCGGCAATCTTGCGGGCGAATTTCTTCTCTTCCGTCCGTTTCGGGGATGTCCGGAATTCCATGGCGTGCCGACCGAATCCTCTGGAATCGAAAGCCCGGCCGGGTTTGTCGCTAACCAACTCCCGGTCGGGAACAGGTTCGGCCGCGGGGTAGCTGCCTTTCCTCTCATCGAAACCCTTACCGAAACCGATGGTCTGAAAAACCCGGACAGCCTTTTCGTCGGCGACAACGATCCATGTGGTTTTCGCTTTCATAGCAATGCCCTCCCAACGGATTGGCCCATTCTCAACCTAGCAAAATTAGGCCTTCCGCGCCTTGACGAGGCTCAATCCCCTGTTCGAAATCACTCGGAAACGGCTTTAAGCGGGTCGACGAAGTCAAAACCCAAGTCTTCCGCCACCGCCCTGTAGGTGACATCGCCCCGGTGCACGTTGAGTCCGTTCATCAGGTGGGCATCGTCTTGCATGGCCTGCCGGTACCCTTTGTCGGCGAGCGCCAGGGTGAACGGCAGGGTGACGTTGTTGAGCGCGTAGGTCGAGGTGTGGGACACCGCGCCCGGCATGTTGGCGACGCAGTAATGGACGACGCCATCGACGACGTAGGTGGGATCGCCATGGGTGGTCGGATGCGAGGTCTCGAAACACCCGCCCTGATCAATCGCGACATCGACGACGCCGGCGCCTTTCGTCATCCGCTTGATCTGCTCCGCCGAAACCAGTTTCGGGGCTTCGGCGCCCGGCACCAGCACCGCGCCGATGACCATGTCGGCCTCCAGAACCTGTTCCTCGATGGTCATCTTGGTGGAATAAATAGTCTTCAGCGCCGAACTGAAACGCCGCGTCAAGGCCCGCATGACATGGACGTCGCGGTCCAGAACGGTGACGTCGGCGCCAAGACCCAACGCCACATAGGCGGCATTTTCACCGACCGTTCCGCCGCCGATAATAACCACCTTGGCGGGATGTACGCCGGGAACCCCGCCGGGCAGCATGCCTCGTCCGCCCTGGGGCAGTTCCAGACAATGGGCGCCGACCTGAACAGCCATCCGCCCGGCCACTTGCGACATCGGCATCAGCAACGGCAGGCCGCCTCGTTCGTCGGTGACGGTCTCATAGGCGATACACACGGCCCCGCTTTCGATCAGGGCTTTGGTCTGCTCGGGATCGGGGGCCAGATGCAGATAGGTGAAGAGGATTTGCCCCGGACGAAGTTGCTTCAACTCAACCGGCTGCGGCTCCTTCACCTTCACGATCATGTCGGCTTCGGCGAAGATTTTAACCGCGCTGTCCGCCACCTCCGCTCCAACAGTTTCGTAAGCACCGTTGTCGGCGCCAATGCCATGCCCGGCATTGCTTTCGACCATGACCCGATGGCCGTGGTGTACGGCTTCCTGGACGCTGCCGGGGGTCATGCCGACCCGGTATTCGTTGTCTTTGATTTCCTTCGGAACGCCGATCAACATAACGGCTCTCCTTTTGGACTGGCCGCTACGTATCATTCCAGAAACGGCGCCGATTGCCCTTGATTACAGTCAATGTTCCGCCGGTGGCGCAAGAAATTGACCCGCCTCAAGGCGCCAACCCCGAAAATTTGCGAGAATCCCCAGACGAAGATAGACCGTCATCATCCGTGGTTTCCGGCGTCACGGCGGGAGGCCGCGCCCTTGTCAAAGGAGACGGCACATGGATACCGGATTCGAATTCTGTGACGAACTGGGCCCCGCAAAAATCATTCACGTCCATGACCCGGTGATCGGCCTGAAAGCCGTTCTGGTCGTCGATAACGTCGCCATCGGGCCGTCCATCGGCGGACTTCGCATGGCCCCCGACGTCACCACCGAGGAATGTTTCCGTCTGGCCCGCGCCATGACGCTGAAGAATGCGGCGGCGGGCCTTAAACACGGCGGCGGCAAATCGGTCATGGTCGGCGACCCCGCCATGCCGAAGGCGGACAAGGAAAAACTGATCCGCGCCATGGCCTACGCCCTTCGCAGCGAAGACATGTATATCTTCGGTCCCGATATGGGCACCGACGAGGAATGCATGGCCTGGGTGCATGACGAAATCGGCCGCGCCGTCGGACTGCCGCGCGAGATCGGCGGTATCCCCCTGGATGAATTGGGCGCCACCGGCTACGGGCTGGCCGCGGCGGCGGATGTCGCCGCAGACTTCGGTGGGCTGGTACTGTCGGGCTCGCGTGTCGCGGTTCAGGGGTTCGGTTCCGTCGGCATTCACGCCGCCCGGTTTCTCAAGGAACGGGGATGTGTTCTGGTCGCCGCCGCCGATTCCAAGGGCATGGTGCACCATCCGGACGGTCTGGACATCGACGCGCTGGCGACGTTGAAGGCGAACGGCAAGAGCGTCGTTGATTTCAACGGCGGCAAGACCGCGGACCGGGACGGTGTGATTACCGTCGATTGCGACGTCCTGGTGCCGGCGGCGCGCCCGGATGTCATCCACGAGGACAATGTGGACGATGTTAAAGCCAAGCTGATCCTGCAGGGCGCCAATATTCCCGCGACCATCGGCGCCGAACGCAGGCTTCAGGAACGCGGCGTCATCAATATCCCCGACTTCATCGCCAACGCGGGCGGCGTGATCTGCGCCGCCATGGAGTATGCCGGCGCCAGCGAAACGGCGGCGTTCGAGGCGATCGGGGAAAAGATCCGGGCCAACACCCGGGAGGTCTTGGAAACCGCCAGAAACCGCAAGCTGCTGATTCGCGAGGCGGCCGTGGCCATGGCCACGGAGCGGGTCAAAAAGGCCATGACCTTCCGCCGCTGGGCGCTGTTCTGATCGGGTGTATCGAGCCGGAAAAGGAGGAGGCATGTTCCGAATTCGATTCCACGGACGCGGCGGACAGGGCATGAAAACGGCCAGCCGTATCCTCGGGACGGCTTTTTTTCTGGAAGGTTTCGAGGTTCAGGATGCGCCGCGGTACGGCGCGGAGCGACGGGGAGCGCCAATCTTCGCCTATGTGCGCGCCGACAAGGCCCCCATCTACGAGCGCGGCGTCATCGACCGGCCCGGTCTGGTCATCGTTGCCGACGACACCCTGATGGGTGTTTCCGCGGCTGGCGTCATGGACGGCGTGGATGCAAAAACGGTCCTTCTTGTCATTGGCGGCGAAGACCCGGAAATATGGCGGGATCGGCTGAAGACGGAGGCCCGCATCCTCACCCTGAAATCTTTTGTCGACGAGGAAACATCGGAGCGGCCCTATGTCGGAGCAGTGTGCGCCGGCGCGGCAGCCAGGCTCGTCGGCGTGGTGTCGAAAGCCCGTCTGGAAGAAGCCCTCACCCAGGAACTTGAAGAGCACGGGAAAACCGTGATCTCAAAAAACCTGGGACGCGCCAGAGAAGCCTATGACACCGTCGCCGATGACGAAGGCATCATCATCGACGTTCCGAACATGCCGCCCGCCGAACCGTCTCCGCCGGACTGGGTCGACCTGCCGCTGGATCCAGCAGACGTGGCGTCGCCTTCCATTTACGCCACCGCCACCAGCGTTCAGGTGCGAACCGGCTTGTGGCGGACCATGCGCCCGGTTCTGGAGCCGGATTTGTGCAAGAAATGCGTCTGGGTGTGCGGTTCGCTGTGCCCCGACGGCGTGATTTCGGCCGATGCGGACGGATACCCGGAGATCGATTACGACCATTGCAAGGGCTGCATGATCTGTGTCGTCCAGTGCCCGCCACATGCCCTAACGGCCGTGCCGGAAGGACAGGCCCAGGGGGAAATCGAGGCCGCGGAAGGAGCCCCCCCATGACCACCCTGACCCGCAAACTGCTGACCGGCAACGCAGCCGCCGCCTGGGGCGCCCGCCTGGCGGGCGTGGAATATCTGCCGGTGTTTCCCATTACGCCGCAGACAGAAATCATCGAGACCCTGGGCCGTTGGACCGAGGCCGGCGAAATGGACGCCAAAATGGTATTGCTCGAGTCCGAACATTCCATGCTGACGGCCGCCGGCGCGGCGGCGGCGACAGGGGTCCGCACTTTCACCGCGACCTCCAGCCAGGGATTGTTGTACGGCATGGAAATGCTCTACACCGTCGCCGGCTGGCGCGCGCCCTTTGTGCTCGTCAACGTATCGCGCGGGCTGGCCACGCCGATAACACTTGAAGCCGACCACAACGATATTCTTGCCGCCCGAGACAGCGGTTTCCTGCAACTGCACTGCGCGACCTGCCAGGAGGTTGTGGACGGCGTTCTTCTGGCCTACCGGCTGGCGGAAGATGAAGGCGTGCGGTTGCCGGTGATCGTCAATTTCGACGGCTTCCTCCTGTCCTTCACCCGGGAGCCCGTGCAATTGCCCGACGCCGACGCGGCGGCCCGTTTCCTGCCCACTTACGATGCCGGCGCACTGGCCTTCCGTAGCGGACACCCGGTCAGCGAGGCCGTCGCCGTGCTCGGCGGCACGTCCTATTCCTACTTCCGTTACGAAATGCAACGGGCCGCCGAAACCGCCCTGGATGCCTTTGATACGGCGGCGGCGGCCTTTGAGAACGACTTCAGACGCCGCTATGACGCCGTCGAATGTTACCGCATGGACGACGCCCAAACCGCTTTCCTGATGATCGGCTCGTATTCCACCAAGGCGAAGGCCGCCGTAGATGCCCTGCGCCTGACAGGCACGCCGGTCGGGCTGGTCCGTCCGCGGCTGCTCAGGCCGTTCCCCGAAGCGGCATTGCGAAAGGCTCTGGCCGGGGTCCGGGGAGTCGCCGTCATCGATCAGAATTTGTCCATGGGCAAGGGCGGTATCCTGCACACCGAAGTCGCCTCGGCCCTTTACGGTACCGACAACCCGCCGGCGCTGGTCAGCTTCATCGGCGGACTGGGCGGGCGCGACATAAGCGAAGGCGAATTCCTGGAAATGGCGGCGATTGCCGCCAAGGCCGGAGAAACCGGTGACGTGCCGCCGCCCCGGATGCTCTACAGCCAGAGCGAACTGCGCCAGATGCGGAAATTCCAGGCCATCGCGGCGGTTGAAGGCGCGGAACGCCTGAAGGAAGAGGCAGAGGAGGTCGCATCATGAGCGAAACACGCTTCAAGGCCATGCGGGACATGCCGTCCGCCCACCTTCTCGGGGCAGGAACCGCGATGTGCGCCGGGTGCGGCGGTCTGGAGGCGGTCCATGAAATCTATGATGTCCTGGGCAAGAACACGGTGTTCGTCAATGCCGCCGGATGCATGAGCCTGTTGTCCATTTATCCGTTTACCCCGTTCCGCGGATCGTGGCTCTATACCTCCATGGCGTCGGCCCCGGCCGGCGCCCAGGGCGTTCGCGACGCGCTGGACATCCTCAAGGACAAAGGCCGCATCGGCGACGACGAGGACCTTCAGGTGGTAACGCTGACCGGCGACGGCGCGGCCTACGGCATGGGCTTGTCGGCAACGTCGGGGGCTATCGAACGGGGGCTGGATTTTCTGTATGTCTGCTATGACAACGAAGGTTACGGCAATACCGGGCAGCAGACCTCGGGTGCGACGCCGCACGGTGCTCATACCGCTACGGCGACGGGAGAGTCCGGCTATCCGGGATTCAAGAAGGACCTGTTTTCCATTTGGGCCGCGCACGAACCCGCCTATGTGGCGACGGTGATCGGGTCGGAGCCTCTCGACCTCGCCCGCAAGGTGGAAAAAGCTGCCACGATGACCGGCCCGCGGCTGGTCATCGCACTGTCGCCATGCCCCACGGGGTGGGATTACGATCCGCAATTGACCGCCGAAATCGGCCACCTGGTGGTCAAAACGGGAGTCTGGCCGCTGAAGGAATATCTCGACGGCAAGGTCACCCATACCCGCACCCCGCACCCGCGTGCCCCTGTGGAGGACTACCTCAAACTTCAAGGACGTTTCCGGCATCTTTTCGAACCCGAACGCAATGAGGTGCTGTTGGCCGGCATCCAGGCGCAGGTGGATGCCTACTGGGCACCGCTGGAAGAAAGCCCGTGAGCGGGGCGGGGAAAAAACTGAGTTACCACCATGAAGGCGGTATGGAGGCGCTGCTGGGGGCGACCATCCCGGAACATTTTTTGGAGGCAACCGCTCGTTTCTCCGAACGCGAAGCTATCGTTTGCCGGCATCAGGATCGGCGATTGAGCTATGGGGAACTGCGAAAGGCTGTCGACGATCTCGCCCGTGGCCTGCTTGGGCTGGGGTTCGGCAAGGGCGACCGCATCGGCATTTGGTCGACCGACAACATTGAGTGGCTTTTGGTGCAGATGGCGACGGCGCGCATCGGCGCGGTGTTGGTTAACATCAATCCCGCCTACCGGCCCCGCGAGTTGTCCTATGCGCTGGAACGCTCCGAAGTCCAGGGCCTGTTCCTGATCCCGGCTTTCCGGAAAAGCGATTATGTCGCCATGATCACGAAGCTTGTGCCCGAGTTAAAGGCGGACGAGCGGTTGATTGCGAACGGTGATCTGCCGAACCTCCGCCGGGTTGTCGTGTATGACCCGGCATCGCCTGAGGACACGGCCCGGCCCCATCCCGGGTTTACCCTGTGGAGAGAGGTGCTGGACGCTGGTGATGAGATCGACGACGCTGAGTTAGAACGCCGGACGGCGGCGCTTGACCGTGACGACGCCATAAACATCCAGTACACCTCCGGCACCACCGGGTTTCCGAAAGCCGTGGTGCTGAGCCACCACAATCTTCTCAACAACGCCTGGTTTGCTGCCCAAGCGCTTGGGTTTACCGAAAACGACAGGCTGTGCGTGCCGGTGCCGTTTTATCACTGCTTCGGCATGGTCTTGGCAAATCTGCTGTGCCTGAGCACGGGCGCGTGCATCGTCGTGCCGGCGGAACACTTCGACGCTGGGGAGACGCTTCGCGCCATCGAGGAGGAACATTGCACGGCGGTTCATGGCGTGCCGACGATGTTTATTGCCGAGCTGGAACTTCCGGAATTCGGGGATTTCGACCTGAGCAGCCTGCGCACCGGCATCATGGCCGGCGCGCCGTGCCCGGAGACACTGATGAGAAGGGTCATGGATGACATGCATTGCCGGGAAATCCTTATCGGCTATGGCCAGACGGAAGCATCGCCGCTGACTCACCTCACGCACCGAGACGATTCCATCGAACGGCGGACGCAGACGGTGGGCCGCAACCTGCCCCATCAGGAGGTCAAGATTGTCGCCACGGACGACGGCCAAAACCTGCCGGTGGGGGAAGCCGGCGAGGTCTGCTTCCGCGGTTACCATGTCATGAAAGGCTATTTCGGCGACGCCGAGGCCACCGCCGGGGCCATCGACGGGGACGGTTGGCTTCACTCCGGTGATCTCGGGATTATGGACGGGGACGGCTACGTGCGCATCACCGGGCGACTGAAGGACATGATCATCCGTGGTGGCGAGAACATCTACCCGGCCGAGATCGAAGCCCGCTTGTTCGAGCATCCGAAGGTCGCCCAGGCTGCCGTGTTCGGAATTCCCGATGAACAACTGGGTGAAGAGGTTATGGCCTGGATTCAATTGCATGAAGGCGTAACGGTTCCGGAAAAGGACATCCGGGATTTTTGCACCGACGGGCTCGCGCACTTCAAGGTGCCGCGATACATCTGGTTCGTCGCCGAATTCCCGACCACCGTCACCGGCAAGGTTCAGAAGTTCCGGATGCGGGAAATTGCGCTGGAACGGATGGGTCCGGAAAAAGCGGCGGGGTGAAGGTTACGGGCCTCCGCCCCGGCGACCGACCAGAAAGCGGTTGTACAGCCAGGCGTTCAAAAGGCCGAAGAGGAAACCGATGACAAAAGCCCAGACGGCGCCCGCGATGGAGCCAACGAAGCTGGGGCCGAACCCGATCAGGAAGGACGACAGCGTCGCCGCCAGCACCATACCCCATTCGAAGAACGCCGCCATAATGCCGAGGAAAAATACAAAAACCGCGAACGTCACCCCCGTCGCCAGACCGAAACTGATGACGCCGAGCCGGCCATAGGCCTTGGACCGCCGCTCGCCCTGACGCTCTACACGTTGTGGCAGGGGCGCTTCGGGCGTCTCTTCCGGGTGCTCCTGTTGGTTTTCTTCGTTCATGTGCGGCCTCTATGCAGCCATGGTGTCTATTAAGTGTCCACCAGATACACCTCAAAAGTCCAGCCGGTTATGGCGGGCGGGCTTCTCCGAAGGGGCGTCCTCAATCATCTGTCCCGTGCTCTCCGTTTCTGAGAATTAAAATTGGAAAGCCCGGCCGGCCCCAATACCAGTCGCATTGTTCCAGAATGTCGTCGGCGACGACGACAAGACCAGGCCTCCGGGTGGCGAGACGGGAAAAGAAATCTCCGCTATCTCTGGTTTGGAAAATTTCGATGGCCGGCGTTTCTCCTTCGGAAGCCCTTAAAAGGGTTTCCAGGTGTTGTTTCATGTCGGGGTGACCCCTTTCATAGGGAATCAATCCGACCGCCAGCTTGCGCCCCAGCTTGATGGCAATCCGCTTGGCAACGTCAAGGGAGCGTTCATCCAGCCGCCTGCCGCCAAAAGCGACGATGACCGGCCCCGCTGCTAGCGGTTGCGGTGTGGCGGAAACGAGTAACAGAGCATCCGCCGGCGAATCCGGAATCCGGCGCCGGATGTCCTCGCCCCGGGGCCTGAGGATAGCCCCCAGCCTCGGGCCGATGGCAAGAAGATCTGTTTTTTTCGCCGCGTCCTGGATTTCTCTTTCCGGCCGGCCATGGCGGACGTCGAAGGAATGACTGATTTCGCGTGCACCGGCGATCACTTCCAGCACGCGGCGGACCTGTGCCGCATGATTGCGAAAATGGGTTTCAAGCTGCTGACGGGTCAAATCAAGCAATCCGGCGCCGGCAGAGGAAATTTCCCGTCCGATGGGAAGGTTGGCGAAGGACATCATATCTTCGTCTTCCACATACAGGCCGGTGAGTTGACTTTCGAAACAGCTAGCCAAATCGGCGGCCAGTTCAAGCAGTTCCCGGCTTTCCGTGGTCGCATCCAGAGCGACCAGGATACGGTGGAACCGGGCCGGGTCACTGGCGGGACTCATGATCCCCTGCCTTTCGCATTGCCGCCGTTTTCCTTCTCGGTGTCCTTGCTTCCGAAAGCGCGCCGGGCATCGGCAAACGCCATCATGCGGGCTTCGACCTTTTCGTTGACGGTGCCTTTCCTGTAACGCCCCCTGGCATCCCGTTTGCCGGCGCCGACACCGGTCAGCAGCGTGATGCCCTCATCAATCGTCGAGATGGGATAGATATGGAACGTGCCGGCTTTGACCGCATCGACCACCTCGTCCCGCAGCATCAGGTGATGTTTGTTGGTTGCGGGAATCAGGACCCCTTGTGTGCCGGTCAGCCCCCGGCGCTTGCAGATATCGAAAAATCCCTCGATCTTTTCATTGACGCCACCAATGACCTGAACCTCCCCGAACTGGTTTACCGACCCGGTAACGGCGAGATCCTGACGCAACGGCAAATCGGACAAAGCCGACAACAGGGCATAAAGTTCGGCGGACGACGCGCTGTCGCCTTCGACACCGCCATAGGACTGCTCAAAAACAATGGTGGCCGCCAGGGAAAGTGGATGGTCGACCGCATACCGCGCCGCCAGGAACCCGGACAAGATCATCACACCCTTCGAATGAATAGGACCGCCCAGTTCGACTTCGCGTTCGATGTCGATCACCTTGCCGGCACCAAGCCGGACCCGGGCGGTAATGCGTGTCGGCCTTCCGAAAGCGAAGCCGCCCAGTTCAATAATGCTGAGCCCATTGACCTGCCCTACCGCGTGCCCCTCGGTACTTAACAAAACGATGTCCCGGGTGATCATTTCATAGACTTTCTCGCGCAACCGGTCGGACCGGGCCTCCTTCTTTTCGATGGCTTGGCTGACGTGTTTTCGACTGACCCGGGGAACGCCGTCCTGTCCGGCGTAAAAGGCGGCTTCGTGCAACAGATTGGAAATGGAGCGTTGGTGTACGGATATTTTTTCGCGGTCGGCGGCCATCCGGATGGCGCGCTGCATGACCAGCGCCACAGCGGAAGCATCGAATGGTTTGAGGCCATCCTTGCGGACTTGGGTTGCGATCATGCGGGGAAACAGGCTTTCGGCGGCCCCATTACGTTCCATGTCCCGGTCGAAATCGGCTTCGACCTTGAACAGATCGGGAAATTCCGGATCGTAGGCGCTGAGCAGGTAATACAGCCACCGGCTTCCGGTCAGCACCACCTTGACGTTGAGCGGAATGGGCTCCGGTTCCAGGGAAATGGTGCTGATGAGGCCGAGCATCTGGCCTACGGATTCAATGGTGACGCATTGTCCCTTCAGGGCGCGCTTGAGCGAATCCCAGGAAAAGGGCTGACGCAGCAGTTTCAGCACATCGATGATGATGAACCCGCCGTTTGCCCGGTGCAGGCTACCGGCTTTGATAAGGCTGAAATCGGTGATCAGGGTGCCGAGTCTTGAAATATGTTCGACCCGCCCCATCAGGTTGGAAAAGGTGGGGTTGTCCTCGAAGATGACCGGCGCTCCGGAGTTGCCGTCATGGGCAACGATGGGGTTGACCTTGTAGCGGTCAAACCCGCCTATTTCAAAGGACGAGGGCCGGCCTTCCTCGGAGACTTCCGTGGACTCGGACTTCTTTTCCGCCAGATGGATCGAGTGAAAATTCCGGACCATGTCGTCCCGCGTCCGGTTGAGGTGCTCGAGGACTTCGGGCAGATCCCGGAACTGCCCGATGACCGGTTCGATGGCGGCGCCGACTGCGAGGGCAGTGGTTTCCGACAGGAAGTCGCGAATGGCCTCGCGGCGTTCCTTGTCGATGGTGGGGATGCGTTTGATGATGGCCTGCAGTTTCGTTTCGAGCTCCTGAATGTCTGACTCGTAGCGTTTCTGTTCGGCTCTCGGCAGCTTTTCAAAAATTTCCGGTTTCGCCACCTCGTCACCAATGATCGGCGCGAAACCGAACCCCATGGGTGTGCGGATCAGGGCGATTTGCTTGGCCTCAGCTTCCTGGCGGAGTTCCTCGAAAGCGGCTTCCGATTTTTCCTGAAATTTTTCCTGAAGGGCCTGCAGGCGGCTCTGGGTTTCCTCCCCTTCAAGAAGATCCGGCACAGCTGCGCGGACATCCTCGATGAAGGCCTCCATGGCCGTGGTCAGGATTTTTGCGCGCCCCGGCGGCATCCGGATGGCGCGGGGCTTATGGGAGACCTCGAAGTTATGGACATAAACCCAGTCTTCCGGAACCTCCATGGAGCGGGCCTTTTCCTGCAGGAAATCCCGCACCACTTCGTTCCGGCCCGTTCCCTCCTCGCCAAGAAGAAACAGGTTGAAACCCTGTGAGGCGATTTCCGTACCGAAGCGGATGGCCTCCAACGCCCGGTCCTGACCCAGCACGCAGTCCAGGTCCTCCAAGTCGTCCGTCGTCTTGAAACCAAGGTTCCTCGAGTTGTAGGGAACCACAAGGTCCTTTGCGGAAAGGGATTTCAGTTTCATCACACACCCACCCTTTCAGACTTAATTATGCCATGAACGTCCCCGGCGGGATTTGCCCAAGGTCAAGAATATCCGCTTTTTTTCAAAGGCTTGGTGTCGAACAAGAGACGAGAAATTTCCAGCGTTGAGAACCGTCTGCTTTCGAGGGTGAAGCAGACGTCAACCACTAAGAGCCCGAACGTTCGCTTTTAGCCGGGAGCGGCCACTTTGCGTATACGGGAAGGCGCTTATTCGACCTTGCCGGAGCCCAACTTAACGATTGTCTTCTGGTTTTCCTTTTCGTGCGACAGGATCAGCGCCGTCACCGTGACCGCTTGCCCCGGCTTGTAGGTTTCGGCTGCGGAGGGGTTGATCGCGACTTCCGCAATTGCCTCGGCGCCGAAGCCGGGATCGAAGCGGAGGTAGTATTCCTTGACGAATTCGTCACCGTGGATCATCAGCACCTTAACGACGCGGCCCGACCAGCGAACCTTCTTCGAGCGCACCGCGTCCCAGGCCTTGGCATCGCCGCTCCGGATCGCCTCGATGACGGTCGGCGCCTTGATGTCAGAGACCGGTTTTTCCCCACAAGCGGGAAGGCTCACCAACAACAGGGCGCAGAAAACCGCTTTCAGGAAATGTCTGTGGGTCTTGGTGGGCATGGTCGGGTCCTCTATTCCATATTTTCCGAATGGACGACCAAATCGCCCAGTCACCACGCCATGATACTCAGGGTGACGGCGCACAGAAAGGCCAAATCGCTGCTTCTTACCCGTGCGACCCGTTGCAACCTTATATGTCGGTTAGCGGAAACCAGCGATTCACGTATATGCCCCAATGTCCGCTTTCGGGTGTAAAGCAGACATTGACATACTGTCGCGCGAGACCTGTTCTCTATATCAAAAACTGTTGGGGTAAAGCTTGAACCTGGGAGGTTTCAGCAAAATGCAACCCTCCATAAAGAAGCAAGTCGCGCCTGACTCCTGTCAAGGACAAGCATCATAGGTTTCAGCGATAATATGACACGCCCAGATTGTCCGGGAAATAAGCGGAAATGGTTGTCAGGGTTTTCAAGGGACTGGACTTGCCCATCGCCGGTGCGCCTGCGGAAAGCGTTGTGGACGGGCCGCCTATAGGCTCCATTGCCATCCTCGGTGAGGACTACCGGGGGCTGAGCCCGGCCATGCGTGTCGAAGAAGGCGAACGCGTGAAATTGGGCCAGCCTTTGTTCGTTGACCGCAAGCGTCCGGAGATTTGTTTTACTTCCCCCGGGAGCGGAGTCGTCGCCGAAATCAATCGGGGCGCCCGGCGGATGTTGTTGTCCGTCGCAATCAGACTCGACGGCGAAGAAGAGGAAACCTTTCCGGCCCCGGAAGATCCCGATCGCGGGCAGGCCGCCGAAACCCTGCTAGCCTCCGGGATGTGGACGGCATTCCGCGCCCGGCCCTTCGACAAGATACCCGACCCCGCCGTCCAGCCCCGGTCTATTTTTGTCACCGCCATCGATACCAACCCGCTGGCGCCCGCACCGGAAAGGATTATCAAGGATAACCCGGATCACTATCTGGGCGGCCTTGCTGTGCTGTCAAAACTGACGGACGGGACGGTTTTCGTCTGCCGCCACCCAAACGCCGAACTGCCCGTATCTGCTGCCGAAAACGTCCGCGAAGAGTTGTTCAACGGGCCGCACCCGGCCGGGCTTCCCGGAACGCATATTCATTATCTCGACCCTGTCGGCTCGGAAAGAATCGTCTGGCACATCGGCTATCAGGACGTCATCGCCATTGGCCACCTGTTCGCCACCGGGCGGTTGATGACGGAACGGACCATTGCCCTGGCCGGGCCGATGGTCCGGAGCCCGTGCCTGTTGAAGACACGCTTCGGCGCCGGTATCGATGACATTACCCGGGGCGCGCTCCGGGACGGCGCGGCGCGGATCATTTCCGGGTCCGTGCTGTCCGGACACACGGCCAAAGGGGCCACGGCCTATCTCGGCCGCTTTCACAACCAGGTATCCGTCATTCCCGAAGAACTCCCGGACATGGAGAAAAAAGGTTTTTCCATCTACCGCGGGTTCGGTGCCAAGCCCTGGGGCGCGAAGCGGACCGCATTCACCACGGCACCCCACGGTGGAACAACGGCGCAAGTTCCGTTCGGCGGGTTCGAACGGGTCATGCCGCTCGACATCCTGCCGACCCAACTGTTGCGGGCGCTGCAGGTGGGCGATGTGGAAACGGCGGAAGCTCTGGGATGCCTGGAACTGGCGGAAGAGGACTTGGCGCTCTGCACCTTGGTCTGCCCAGGCAAACTGGATTTCGGGCCGATTCTCCGGTCCATGCTCGACCGATTGGAGAGGGAAGGATGATACGCGCGTTCCGGTTTCTGGCCGATCCTTTGAAGGCGCGCCTTGCTGCGTCCCCGCCAGTCCCTGTCGCGACGCAAGGAAGCGTGCACGTGCGGGACGCCTTCAGCCTCGCCGCCGCCGTCCGCTGGCAAGTTCTGGCGCTGGCGCCCTGCCTGTTCATGGCGTTCTACAACACCGGCCTGCAGGCCAACCTGACCATGGAGCGTCTGAAGATTGCGGCGGCGGCGGGATGGCGCGGGGGCATGATCGATGCCCTGGGCACCGGTTACGACCCATTGGGATTCTGGTCCGCCGTGATTCACGGAGGGCTGTATTTCATACCGCTTTTCGTTGTTGTTGCACTCAGCGCTCTGTTCTGGGAACAGGTTTTCGCCAAAATGCGGAACCGGACGCTCTCGGAAGGACTGTTGGTCCTTATCCTTCTGTTCGTTCTCCTGCTTCCGCCATCAATCCCACTATGGCAGGCGGCATTGGGCATTTCCTTCGGCATCGTCATCGGACGGGAAATCTTCGGCGGTGCCGGAAAGTATGTCCTGCATCCGGTCCTCGTCGGCCTGGCCTTCCTATATGTCACCTACCCTGCCGAAATGGTCATCGAATCCAACTGGGTCATGGTCGATGCTTTCTCGAAGCCCACATACCTCAGCCTCGCGGCGCAGCAACGGCCGGAAGCACTGGCCTGGGTGGCGACCCCCTGGGAACTCAGTTTTCTCGGCCTCGTGCCTGGGGCGCTGGGGACCACGTCGACGCTGGCCTGCTTCCTCGGCGCGGCCGTCCTTCTGTATGCCGGGGCCGCGTCTGGCCGCGTCATGGCGGGCATGGCGCTAGGGATGACGGCGACGGCGGTTCTGTTCAACACGCTTGGCGGCGACGCTTATTCCGGGATGGCCTTCTATTGGCATCTGACGCTCGGCAGTTTCGCCTTCGGCGCTGTTTTTCTGGCCACCGACCAGACCACGGCCGCCATGACCGACCGGGGCCGGTGGATTTACGGGTTATTGATCGGTTTTCTGGTGGTGCTGATCCGGGTCGCCAACATGCATCATCCCGACGGCGTCATGTTCGCGATCCTGCTGGGCAACATCTTCGCGCCGTTGATCGACTATCTGGTGGTACGTGCGAATATTCGACGGAGGGTCAAACGCCATGCCGCATGACCTTCCCAAAGGCGGATTCCTGGATTTGCCCAACGATCACCCCGTCAAGACGCTGGTCGTGACCCTGCTGGTGGCGCTCGTATGTTCGGCCCTTGTCACCGGGGCCGCCATCGGGCTGAAACCTTATCAGATCGCCAACAAGGAAGCGGCGCGGCAAAGCCAGATTCTGGATATCATCCACCGCCTGCCCGGCGCCGCCGACGACCTGAAGGCCGGGCGGCTCCTGCTCCAGGCGCACATTGTCGATCTCGCTACCGGGGACTACGTTCCGGACATGGACCCCGCGCTCTACGACCAGCGCCGGGCCGCACGGGATGTATCGGCAAGCATCGAAATTCCTATCAAACAGGACGTGGCGTGGATCAAGCGCCGAGCCAAATACGCCACCGTCTATCTGCTTTTGGACGGAACCAGACCCCGGCTCGTGGTGCTGCCCGTTCACGGCAAGGGGTACGGCTCAACGCTATACGGGTATCTGGGCGTGACGCCCGACCTGAAAATGGTGATCGGGCTGAATTTCTATGAACACACCGAAACACCGGGACTGGGATCCCTGATTGATGCCCCGGCGTGGCGGCAACAATGGTTCGGCAAAAAAATCTGGGACCAGGGTGACACCCTCCGGCTCGGCATCGCAGACGGTCCAGTGGATCCGGCGTCACCGGACGCGGCCTATCAGGTGGATGCGTTGACCGGCGCCACCTGGACCAGCCACGGCGTCACCAACCTGCTCCGCTATTGGCTCGGCAACAACGGATTCAAACCCTATCTCGACAAACTTCGGGGGCGGTCATGAGCAATGGTAAATGGAATGCCTTCGTAACCCCGCTGGTCGGCGACAACCCGATCACATTGCAGGTGCTGG
The DNA here is from genome assembly GCA_014382345.1 of Alphaproteobacteria bacterium. GTDB lineage: Bacteria > Pseudomonadota > Alphaproteobacteria > Rhodospirillales > Casp-alpha2 > Casp-alpha2. The sequence goes on along the minus strand of JACNJX010000074.1, from coordinate 25,020 downwards.
GCGTGTGTTCGGCGCTGGCAGTGACCAAGACGCTGGCGACGGCGCTGATCATGTCGGCGGCGGTGATTTCAGTGATTACGGTGTCCAGTGGCGCCATCAGCCTGATCCGCCATCACATGCCGCGCAATGTGCGGCTGATCATTCAGATCACCATCATCGCCACTCTGGTGATCGTCGTCGATCAGGTCTTGAAGGCTTTCGCCTATTCGCTCTCCAAACAGCTTTCCGTGTTCGTCGGGCTGATCGTCACCAATTGCATCATTCTCGGCCGCGCCGAAGCCTTCGCCATGCGCAACCGTGTTCCGGAAAGCGTGCTCGACGGGTTGGGCAACGGAATGGGTTATGCCTGGATCCTGATCGTGGTCGGCGCCGTGCGCGAGCTGTTCGGGGCCGGAACCCTACTGGGGTTTGTCGTCCTGCAGACGACGACCATGGGCGGATGGTACCCGCCGGCGGCATTGATGCTACTGCCTCCGAGCGCGTTCTTCATCATCGGATTTTTGATTTGGGTGATCCGCACCTGGAAACCGGAACAGGTGGAGAAAAGCGAATTCCGCATTCAGCCGGACGCTGAAAGGGGGAATATGCCATGACCGCCTTCGCCAGCCTTTTCGTTCAGGCCGCATTTGTCGAGAATCTTGCGCTGTCGTTCTTCCTTGGCATGTGCATGTTTCTGGCCGTGTCGCGCCGGGTGGAAACGGCGTTGGGCCTCGGCCTCGCCGTTCTGGCGGTGCAGACGATCACGGTCCCCCTCAACAACCTGATCCACGGGTATCTGCTCGCCGAAGGGGCGCTAGCCTGGGCCGGGCTGGCGGATGTGGATTTGAGCTTCCTGGCGCTGTTGAGCTTTATTGGCGTCATCGCGGCGATGGTGCAGATCGTGGAAATGACGCTGGAACGCTATCTGCCGGCCATGCACCACGCGCTCGGCATCTATCTGCCTCTGGTCACGGTGAACTGCGCCATTCTCGGCGGCTCCCTATTCATGGTCGACCGGCACTACAGCTTCGCCGAAAGCGCCGTTTACGGTTTTGGCACCGGCTTCGGCTGGCTGCTGGCGATCCTGGCGCTGGCCGGCATCCGCGAGAAACTGAAATACAGTGACATCCCCGACGGACTGCAAGGCATGGGGATGGCATTCATCATCGTCGGGCTGATTTCGCTCGGCTTTCTGGGCTTCAAAGGCATCCATTTTGGATGAGGAGCAAGCATGACTGAGATTGCCCTCGGCATTGCCTTCTTTACCGGAATCGTCCTGTTGCTGGTGCTGGTGATCCTTGTCGCACGCTCACGGCTGGTGGCGACGGGCCGCGCCGAGATTACCGTCAACGGCGGCACCTCCGTCCCGGTTGCCGTCGGCGGCAAGCTTCTGGATGCGCTTACCTCCGACGGAATCCACCTGCCCGCTGCTTGCGGCGGCAGCGGCACCTGCGGCCAGTGCCGGCTTCGGGTATTGGAAGGAGGCGGCGACGTGCTGCCGACCGAAAAAACCCGCCTGACCCGACGCGAAATTCGGGATGGCACGCGCCTCGCCTGTCAGGTGTCAATCCGCGAAGACATGGCCGTCGAGGTTCCTGACGAGATTTTCGGCGTCAAACAATGGACGTGCCGTGTGCGCACCAACACCCAAGTCGCCAGTATGATCAAGGAACTGGTGCTGGAACTTCCGAAAGGGGAACCCATTGACTTCCGCGCCGGCGGCTATATCCAGGTGACGTGCCCGCCCTACCAAATCCGCTACAAGGACCTTGCCATCGCCGACGCCTACCGAGAAGACTGGGACCGGTTCGATCTCTGGCGATATGAGGCGGGAACCCGAACGCCGACCACGCGGGCCTATTCCATGGCCAATTGCCCAGAGGAAAATGACGTTATCATGCTTAATGTGCGCATCGCCATTCCACCGCCTGGAACCCCCGAAGGTACACCGCCGGGCGTGGTATCGTCGTATCTGTTCAACCTTGACCCCGGCGTCGAGGTCACCGTGTCCGGCCCATACGGCCATTTCTTTGCCACCGAAACGGATGCCGAAATGATCTTCGTCGGCGGCGGCGTCGGCATGGCGCCGATGCGCTCGCACATCCTCGATCAGCTCAAGCGGCTGCAAAGCAACCGCAAGATCAGTTTCTGGTACGGCGCGCGAAACCGGCGCGAAGTGCTCTACCGGGACGAATTCGACCGCTTGGCCGAAAAATACGACAATTTCCAATGGTCCGTGGCCCTGTCAGAACCACTGCCCGACGGCCAGTGGACCGGACGGACCGGCTTCATCCACGACGTACTGCTGGACGACTACCTTCAGGATCATCCGGCGCCGGAGGACTGCGAATACTATCTGTGCGGCCCGCCGATGATGATCAAGGCGGTGCGGCGGATGCTCGACAATCTCGGCGTCGATCCCGACAATATTTTCTTCGACGACTTCGGAGGTTAGCCATGACACACACGTTCACCCGAAGAGACATCATCGAACGAGCCGGAGGTCTAGCCCTGGCGACGCCGTTCCTTAGCCTCGCGGCCTGTGACGGGGCGGACCGGGGGCGGCCGCTGAGCCGGCTGTCCGGAGCCACCATGGGCACCACGTACCAGATTTCAATCACCGACAAACCGGCCCATGTGAACATGGAACGCCTGGCGGAGGATGTGGAAAATATTCTTGAGACCGTGAACCGGCAGATGTCCCTCCACCGCCCGGACTCCGAGCTGTCGCGCTTTAATGCCGGCGAAGCGGAAACCTTGACCGCGGTGTCTGGGGATACGGCAAAGGTCGCGGCCCAGGCGATCGACATCGCGGAACGCACGAACGGCGCCTTCGATCCGACAATCGGACCGCTGGTTGATCTTTGGGGGTTCGGTGCCGGTGGAGACGGGCTCAAGGTGCCATCCGCCGATCAAATCCAGAAGGTTCGTGCCGAAACAGGATTTGCCACCGTTCAGGCCAGGGCTGCGCCCCCGCGCCTGAGGAAGCGGGCCCGGTCCACCCATTTGGACCTTTGCGGCATCGCCAAGGGGTTCGGCGTCGACCGGCTGGCAGACCATCTCGAGGCCATCGGCGCCGGATACTATCTTGTCGAAATCGGCGGCGAACTCCGGGGCCGGGGCTGGAGCCCGCGCGGCGGAGTCTGGCGGGTCGGCATCGAACGCCCCGGAACCGAAAGCGGCGGCGCACAGCGGGTGGTGAGACTCAATGGCAAGGGCCTCGCCACGTCCGGCGACTACCGCATCTTCTTTGAAAAAGACGGCAGGCACTACTCCCATATCCTCGACCCCCGCACGGGCCGTCCCGTCAATCACGGTCTTGCGTCCGTGACCGTGATCGCGCCGACGACCATGGAGGCAGACGGACTGTCGACGGCCATGATGGTGCTCGGGGCCGTGGAGGGCCTGAAACTGGCCGAACGGGAAACCATCGCCGCTTTCTTCATCACCCGGCAGGAACGCGGTTTTTCCGAAACCGCCTCGACGGCGTTCCTGCCCTATCTGGTCGCGTGAGGGCGTTATGCTGAAAACCTTCATTCTCGCTTTCGTAATTGTCGGTCTCGCAATCCTCGGCATGGCCACCGGGGTTCTGTCCGGCCGCAGGCCGCTTCGGGAAGGCGGTTGCGGGAACGTCAAAGAGACAGGAACGTGCGGCGTCTGCAGGCACGAACCAAGCGCCAAGGGAGGCTGTCATGAATAGCAAAATAACAAAGGGAAAAGCCACGGTCAGGGATTACATGACCCGGCGATTGACCACCTTCACGCCTGGCATGGACATTCACCAAGCCATCAAACTGCTGCTGAACAAGCGGGTGTCCGGCGGGCCGGTGCTGAATGAAACAGGGGCCATCGTCGGCGTCTTGTCGATCAAGGACTGCCTGCAAATTGCGTTCGACTCTAGTTACCACCAACAGCCGGGCGGCACGGTCGAGGAATTCATGAGCGAAACTGTCGAGACCATCGACGCCGGCACCGACATCGTTGAGGCCGCCGACATCTTCCTGAAAAGCCCTTACCGCCGTTTCCCCGTTATCGAAGGCAGAACCCTGGTCGGCCAGATCAGCCGTTATGACATTTTGCGGGCCTTGAAGAACCTCTGGTAAGGACGGATGTGCAGCAAGTGCGCGTTGCCCCTTGCAGCCTCTTGCAACGATGTTACTTGTTCTTCACGTTCCCAACTTTGATCAACACGCGCCGCGTAACGAAGGGGCCGATAAGTTCGAAAACGACGGTGGACCCCAAGACAAGGGGCAGAATGATTTCCTCGAATTCTGGGAACCGCTGGGCCGCGATGAGCGCCATACCGATCGCGACGCCCGCCTGGGGTAACAATGCCAGGCCCATCCATCGACAGGTTTCGGGATCGGTCCGGCTCAACCGCCCCCCCAGCGCGGCCCCCGAGATAAGCCCTAGCGATCGCAACCCGATGTATGCGACTCCCAACATTCCCACCTGCGCCAGGGCGGCTATGTGCAAAGAGGCCCCCGCCAGCAGGAAGAACAGGATTATGAACGGCCATTCGATGGCTTCGATGGCGTGGAACGGGCGGCGGTGATGGGTCGCGAAGTTTGCCACGACGGCGCCTAACACGATGGTCGCCAAAATATAGGAAACCTCCATCCAGACGGCGAGCCCGCCACAGAGAAGGACCCAGCCCAGCGCTTCCGCTTGCGTCGGTTCGCCTGGCAAGATGCGTCCCGTGAGGAACGACATGGGGACCCCCATCACCAAACCTAACAATATCGCGCCGGACACTTCCCATAGTCCCGTAACCAGTATTTCGGTTGCCCCGCCCTGTCCGGATAACATATGTGCCACGGCAAGCAGCAGGCTGAACAACACCAGTCCAAATGCGTCATCGATCGCAACGATATCCAAAAGGGTGTCCGTGAATTTGCCTTTGGCCTTGAGTTCACGCACCACATCCACTGTCGCCGCCGGGGCGGTCGCCGGGGCGATGCCGGCGAGAAGGAGGGCTAGTTCCAGAGGGGCTCCGAGTAGCACCAGACCGGTTCCTGTCAGAACCGCCGCCATAAAAACTTCTCCCAAGGATAAGGCCAAAACCGATTGGCCGAGTTTCTTTAAAGAGGAGAACGCCAACTTTTGGCCCAATAGAAACCCCACCATGGCAAGTGCGATGTTGGTGAGGATCGGGAACCAATCCTGAATGATTACGGGCAGCACATCGAGACCGGAAGGGCCGATGACAAATCCGGCGACAAGGAGAATAGTTACGCGCGGTAGCGGGCTGTGCCTGCCTAAAAGGTCGGCCAGCATGCCAAGAAGAAACAGCCCGCCCAAGGAGAGTAAAATTTGTACAGTGTTATTAATGGCTCAACCTCATCCGATCACAAACTCTATTCCGCCCTCACGAACGATACCATTCTTTAAGTTTAAACCGTGCAGAAGGAAGGTTTGATCGTATCATTGCCCGTGTACAGGAAATGTCCGTTTGGGGTCATAAGCAGACGTTTCTTGGCTACCTGTGGGAAGACCTGGAAGGCGACCGCGCCATCGCGCAAAAGGCTGAAACCGCCATCCTTGGCGGCACCACCGCTTAAACCACCCCTTGAAAAATAAAAAGGACACCCAGCGAACAATAAGTGCGCGCATGTGCAATCCAAAATACCCAATCGATATAAAACCGCACAAACCCGCCGATTTTAAACAAACCCGCCAAGGCCCACAGGCACATGGGCGCAACCCCAGAAACCGGCAAAAAGTCTTTTGATATCAGGGGTTAGGAATGGTGCCCAGGGACGGAATTGAACCGCCGACACGCGGATTTTCAATACAAAAGAGAGTCTAAAATTCCGACTGTAAGGCTAAGAATTTGAAGCTGATTCTCGGGTGGCCATAGACGGGTGGTGCATATTCGAACCTATGTCGAACTTTGACCGGAAAAACGAGCCAATTTAAAAAATTTTATTATATTTTTCAATGAGATAATGAGGTTTTCTCCGAACCTGATTCGAAATGGCCAGGGTTCGGCCAAAATTACTTCCGCTTTACCCCCGAAAGCGGACCTTTTTTAGGTAGTCGAAAAGAGTCCGTTAATGACCCATAGCGGACATCCGGGGGTAGACCGGTTGTGATGCGTTGCAAATGATCACCACATCAGCGTCCAGCAAACAGGTGGGTTTGATCGGTCCAAAGACCTCGCAACCGCACACAGTAGGGACGCCGTTGACCGCCCGGTGACAGGTGCGCACAATACCCACTAGGGAGGCATGGCAAAAAGAGGTTTGCATTTGTCAAAGTTAACACAGTCTTCGGTCTGGAAATCCCTGCAGAAGCGTCTTCAACCCTTCGATGGCCTGCACATGCGCAGCTTGTTTGCCACCGACCCCGACCGCTTCGAGCGATTTTCCGCAGAAGCCTGCGGTATTTTCCTGGATTATTCGAAGAACCTGATCGATGGTGAAACCATGGACTTGCTGTTCACGCTCGCCGCCCAAGCGGACGTGGAAGGTTGGCGCGCGAGTATGTTCGCGGGCGAAAGAATTAACACAACGGAAAACCGGCCGGTCCTGCACACGGCGCTGAGGAGGGAAACGGACAAGCCGCTTGTCATTGATGACGATGACGTTATGCCCGGCGTCGCCTCCGTGCTGGCGCAGATGCGGGAATTCTCGGACGCCGTCCGGGACGGTTCCTGGACGGGGGCGACGGGCAAGCGGATCACCGATGTCGTTAATGTCGGCATCGGCGGTTCGAATCTTGGGCCTCGTATGCTCGACAAGGCGCTCCGCCCCTATGCGGACACGGCCTTGCGTCTGCATTTCGTTTCCAGCGCCGGCGGGGGAATGATCGGCGGGGTTCTAGCCGAGGCTCCTTGGGAAAGCACCCTGTTCTTGATCTCGTCTAAGACCTTCACCACAGAGGAAACCATCCTGAACGCCCGCACCGCCCGTGACTGGTTGGTGCAGCAAAGCGGCGGCGAAGATGCACTGTCACACCATTTCTTAGCCATTACCGCCAACAAAACGAAAGCCACCGATTTTGGTATTCCAGCGGAAAACGTGTTCGAGTTATGGGACTGGGTCGGCGGGCGCTATTCCCTGTGGTCGTCCGTCGGGCTTTCGGCCGCGCTGGCCATCGGCATGGACCGGTTCGAAGAGTTGCTTGCCGGCGCACGCGCCATGGACGAACATTTTCAATCCGCGCCATTGCAAGAAAACCTACCCGTCATTTTGGCCATGCTTGGTGTCTGGTACATTAATTTTTTCAATGCCAAGGCACACGCAATCATCCCTTACGACCATCGCCTGAGCCGTTTTCCGGCTTATCTGCAGCAGGTAGATATGGAAAGCAACGGCAAAGCGGTCGACCGCGACGGGCAAGCCACCGATTACGACACAGCGCCGGTGATCTGGGGCAAGCCGGGTACCGACTGCCAGCATTCCATTTTCCAGAAGCTGCATCAGGGAACGGACTTTCTGTCTGCCGACTTTCTGGCCGCGGCGGAGCCCCATACGCCTGTCGGTGACCATCACAAGGTTCTGCTGGCGAACTTCCTGGCCCAGACCGAAGCGTTGATGATGGGCAATACGGAAGACGACGTCAGGGCCGACCTGGAGTCCCGGGGCGCAAGCGTCGAAGAAACTGCGGCCCTGTTGCCACACAAGCTGTTTCTTGGGAATCGGCCCACCAACACACTGCTGTTTAAGCGGTTGGACCCGTTCACCATGGGCGCGCTAATCGCCCTTTATGAACACAAGGTCTTCGTCCAGGGCGTCGTCTGGAACATCAACTCCTTCGACCAATGGGGGGTCGAACTTGGAAAGAACCTGGCTGACAAAATGCTCGGTGACTTGGACAATGACGGCCCCGCCCATCTTCACGACGCGTCGACCAACGGACTGATTAATCGGCTGAAGGAATTCAGGCGTTGCCGAGGTATTCGGTGATCCGATCTTCGGCGTTCAACGCCGGGATGTCCGCGCCCGCGTCTCTGCCTGCGGCGACGCCTTTCTTGATAACACCGAGATAAGCCTCTGCCGTTTTGTCCCAGGTGTACATGTTGAGCACCCTTTGCCGCGCCCTTTCCGACAGGTCAGCGTGATTGTCGATCGCCGTCAGCAGGCCGCCCGCGATGGCGTCGGCATCGAACGGGTCGACTAGTATGCCTGACCCATCCTCGAAAATTTCCGACGGGCCGCCGTTTTGGGTGGCGACGCAGGCGAGCCCGCAGGCCACCGCCTCGATCGGTGCGAGGCCGAACGGCTCGTAGAAGGCGGTCAGGGCAAACACCGAGCCCCTTTTGGCGAGGAAGCGATAGGTGGCGGCCAGTTCCTTTTGCGAATGGATATTCAGGTAGTGGACCCTGTCGGCCATATTCGCGTGGTCGATAACATCAAGAAATTCCCGAAGCACCAGTTTTTCGGTGTCCGGAAGATGGCCGATGTCCCGATACGGATCGTCGACACCGCGGATGCAGATGGCGAGACGGGCGCGTTGCCGCAGGGTTTCCGATTCGGCGAAGGCCTTGACCACGCCGATGATGTTCTTTTTTTCGTCGAGCCGGCTTGAAACCAGGACGAAGGGATCGACGTTTTCGCCCAGCCGGGCCGGCAGTTCGTTCCCGACCCGCTCGTCTTGCTCCGACTTATCAGTTGTGAAAATGCGCGTGTTGACGCCCGGCGGGATGACCGAAAACTTGCCCGGTTCGTCGACGTCGACGGCGCCTTGATAGAGGGGATGAGAATATTGTTCACTGTGTTCCTGTTCCGTCGAAGTGATGATGCGATAAGCCCGCGTCATAGCGAGGCGTTCGGCGTCGATGCGCCGCGAGAACCGGAACCGCGCTTCCATCTCCGGCCAGTTACCGGAGTTGGTGCCCAGCTTATCCAGTTTTTGCGCACCTAGCGAATGGCCGGTCAGGGTGAAGTCGATGCCGGTCAACGCCTGAATGCGCGCCGAGCAGTAGCCGCCGTCGGCGTAATGCGCGGTGGTAAAATCCGGCCTGTTGTTGCCATAAAATGCAAGCATGTTGTCAACGAATTCATCCAGGTGCGGCCATAGATCCTCCTTGTTCAGAAAATCCGGCCCGCCGCAATCCAGGCGGACGATGCGCAGGTTTTCCTCGTAACCGGCGTAATGGTCGAGAGCGGCGGAAAACTCCGGCCAGTCGGGGTCTTCCATGCGCCGGGTGATGATGTCGACCTTATGACCCAGGCGACACATGGACTGGGCGACCTCCTTGACGTAAACCAGTTGTCCGCCGAAGTCGGGATGTTCCGCAAGATAGGAGTCGTCCTCGTCAAAATTGCCCTGAGGGTTCAGGAAGGCGATATGCATGTCGAAAAACCTTGAAAAAGGGAGGCGGGAAGAAGAATTCTCTAGTCCGGCAGGTCAACCGTATAATCCCGGTTTATGATGATGTCGGCGCGCGGCTTATGCGACGAAATGATGTCGTGCTCGATTTTCAGAACGTTGCCGGTGAAGGCGTCCAGTTCCGAGGCGTCGCGATTTCGGTTCTGCCGGTGGGCGAGGGTGTCTTCGTAATCCCGGTCGATGAAAATGCGGGTGTCGACCTTGTCCAGCAGCGTCGTATAGGTGCCCTCGGCAATGGCGACGCGGGCCCCTTCCGTCGTAATGACTTCACTATCAACATAATCGTCCTCGTAAATGACTAACGGTTTTTCGATATCTCCTGCGCCGTCGAGGAAGGCCTGAAGATGCTCGTCGAGCAGGTCTATTTTCACCTCCTGCGGGCCGACCCAGGCGATGTCCTCGCGCCGCGTGCGGTCGTTGGTTTTCGGCGGATAGACGAAATAATCGTCCTGCTGGAAAATGATGCTTTTAACGCCTTTCTCGGCCAAGGCGTCAGCGATGGCAGTTGCGGTTTCCGATTTACCGCTGCCCGATTCCCCGGCCACCGAAATCGTATATTTTCCTGGCGTCGCTTCGATTTTCAGCAGGATCACAGGTGCGATTTCCGCCGCAGCCTCCCGGTGATGGTCTTCCACAATAATAGTGTCGCCACGCATGCATTCTTCCTGTTCGTTAAAAAATCAATTGATCGAATTTTTCCGGTTTCTTAACCGGCGCATCTAAATTATACAGCGATTGTGGATATAAGTCTGAATGCGGCATCTGGTCAATGTAAGGCTGGGTTCCGATCAGAGAAATATGATAGCGGCTGACATGCACGGAACTTACGAAAAAACCTGGGCGGAACTGAACTCACGGCTGCGCGAAATCGAAGTCAGCGGGGGCGGACTCGGCGGCGCACTCATGGAACTGGAATGCCATCAGCAGGAATCCGGCTTCATCAAACTGAACTTGTCTTCCGTTGAGCGCCATGTCTTCGCCCACCCGGAGGACCCGTCCCGTTTCTTTCGTGTCCAGTATAACCCGGAACGGGCTTTGCGCTTCAGTGGGTCCGGCTTATCGGCGCCGCCGCCCGGCTCCGACATCAAAAACGACGGCTGCTTTTTGTGCCGTGATAACATTCGCTGGCAGCAACAGGGCGCCGAAATGGGCTACGAGGTCCACTTGGGCGAAAACAGCTATTACGCTTGGATGAACCCCTTTCCGTTATTGCCGACCCATGTCGTCATCGCGACGACGGAGCACACATCCCAGGAATGGCCGGTGTGCGAAAAGGGCACCTTGGACGTCTCAAAACTGCTCAATGATCTCGTCGGGCTCAGCACGCGCATGCCCGGCTACCTGGGGTTTTACAATGGCGTCAATGCCGGCGCGTCGATCCCCGGACATCTGCATTTCCAGTTTTTCAAGCGGCCCGACGATGAGCCGGAATTTCCGCTGGAATGCGTCGGCCGCCGGCACCGGGAAAGTGGCCGGGACGGGATGTTCCTTGAAGACTATCCGCTCGACGTTGCCATGTGGACGGGCGTCCCTGAAGAGGTTCTCGCTCAGGCATCGGGTTGGATTGCCGATTGGGCAACCCGCAACCGCAAGCGAATAAACGGGTTGACGGCCAATTTCATTGTCTCGAGTGATCTGGACGGTGATGCTATCACCCTCTATTTCATTCCCCGCGACCGGTCAAAGACCCATGGCGACGGCTTGTCCGGTCTAATCGGCGGGCTCGAGGTTTTGGGAGAACTTGTGTTCTCTAGCAGCGAGGATAAGGCGTTGTTGGATACTGGGGGAGTCGATTTTTTCAGCCTGGAAAAGACGCTGGCCTGCGTTCGAACGCCTTTTTATACGGACTAGGATTTTTTTTGCTTAACTCCGGTGAGCGGCTTCAAAAGCTTTAGTTAGTGACGCCGGGGATGTATCCATCGTCTTGACCGAGCATCTTGCGGTTGACGACGACAATCCCGGCTTCGGACTGAATAAACCGTTTCTTATCGTCTTCTGCATTTTCGCCGATGACCGTTCCCTCCGGCACGCGGCACTGGTTATCGAGGATCACATTCTTCAATTTCGATCCCCTGCCGATCTCGCAGCCGGGAAGCGCCAGGACGCCTTCGAGTCGGCATCCCTGGTAGACTTTGACGTTGGAAAATAGAATCGAATTATAAAGCTTCGAAATTTCAATCTCGCAACCGCCGCTGACTATGGAGTTCTCGATCCCACAGCCCTTTCCACGGCCCAGAAAACGGGCCGGTGGAAGTTGCGGCTGACTGGTTAAGATGCGCCATTTCCTATCGTAAATATCGAATGGCGGGTTCTTGGAAATGAGTTCCATGTTTGCCTGATAGTAGGCATCGATCGTTCCGACGTCGCGCCAATAGGGGCTGCCTTCCTGTGTCGGGCCCTGGAACTGATAGGCTTGCACATGATCCCCGTGAGCGAGTGCGTAGGGAATCACATCCTTACCGAAATCGTGGCTGGAGGTTTCGTCGGCGGCGTCGCGCAGAAGCTGATCGCGTAGATAACCCAAGGAAAACACGTAAATGCCCATACTGCCTAGCGCCATCTCCGGATTGTCCGGCATGGGTTTGGGGGTTTCCGGTTTTTCCTCGAAGTCGACGATGCGCCCAGTTTCGTCGACCTGCATATTGCCGAATTGGCTGGCTTCCGCCATGTGAACGGCGTTACACGCAATGGTGAAATTGGCCCCGGACTCGACGTGCTCCGCCAGCATCTCCCCATAGTCCATGCCATAGATATGGTCGCCGGCAAGGATCAGGACATATTCCGGGGCATATCCTTCGATAATGTCCAGTGATTGGTGGACGGCGTCCGCTGTGCCCTGGTACCACTGATCGTCGTCCAGCCACTGCTGGGCGGGGATGATATCGATGAAATCCCCATGTTCCGAATTGAGGTGGGTCCACCCTTGCAGCAGGTGCTGAATCAGGGAATGGGATTTGTACTGCGTCAGTACGCAGATTTGCCGGATTCCGGAATTGAGGCAATTGGATAGGGTGAAATCGATGATGCGGAACTTGCCGCCAAATGGAACCGCCGGTTTAGTTCGCCAGTCGGTCAATACACCCAATCGGCTACCTCGCCCACCCGCCAGCACGAGGGCAAGGGTGTTGTGAGTAAGACGGCTGATAAAACGGGCTGCTTTATCTGGCATTCTGGTCTGGCCTCTATGCGCCGTGCCTGTTGTCGACCATGATATTGGATAACCGAGAGGCTGTCACGGTAACACGCGAACTGTCCTGTTTTTCAAAACAACGGTTATTTTCAAAAAATCCGATGGAACGCATTTTATTATGTCCGCTTCTGGCTATTAACGGACTCTTTCGGGAACGGCAATTTACTTCCGCTTTGCCCCCAAAAGCGGACATCTGTTAACACCCTAAAACCACGTCGGGGCAGGCCATCACCCAAGCATAAAAAAAAGGTCCAGCATTGAAACTAACCAATTATTTTCATTTGAGAAAAAGAATGGTGCCCAGGGACGGAATTGAACCGCCGACACGCGGATTTTCAATCCGCTGCTCTACCAACTGAGCTACCTGGGCTTTATCCCGGAAGGGAAGCGATCACGGGTCCAGAAAGGCCCCGTAGAACCGCGAAACGCGCTTATAGAAGAATTCCCCGTATGTGTCCAGCATGCCAATGCCCTGCCTTGCCCCGCCCTTTCAAGGCCTCTAGGCGTCTTCGTCCCCATCGGTCAGGGCGTCGGCAAAGTCGCCATCGGAGGGGGCTTCGTTGGTGGGAATCCGGTATTCGCCGTTGAGCCAGCGCCCGAGGTCCATGTTGGCGCAACGGTTCGAACAGAACGGATGGTATTTCGCCGTCGCCGGTTTGGCGCATGTCGGACACTTGCTTTTTTTCAACGGCACCACCTTGTCTGCCGGGTCGTTTTTTTTCGCCATGGCTTCCTTTTAGCCCCCGTTTCCGAAGGTAATGTCGCACTGTCCTTCGGCCAGAGTGTGATCGGGCTCTAGGCCGATGGCAAGTCCGAGCCGGTCTTGGGCCTGTGTGAGGGCCAGGGCGGCGGGAGAGTCTGCCCCGCCCGAACCTTTCAGCGCCGCGATCACACCCTCGGGCGCGCGCAAGGTCACCCCTGCCTTTCCCCCCATCCCGACAGACGCTTCTATAAGAACCCGGCGAAGCGCCTCAAGCGCCTGGGTTTCCACCGATGGCACGGGTTCCAACAGGTCTGGGCCGCAAACAACATGCATCAGCGACAGGCCGTGGCGGGGCCGTGTCATTTCCACCAGGCCCAAGCGTGTGAAACCCGCAACGTTGAGCACCAGGGGATCGGCGGTGGCGGCCTTTTTCAGCGCATCCAGAACGACCTTTTTCCGTCCCTCGTCCTTTAGCCGTAAAAAATCGACGACGATAAGGCCGGAAATATTGCGCAGCCGGATCTGGCGGGCGATCTCGGCGGCGGCTTCCAGATTGGCCTTAAAAGCGTCCTGCTCGCCGGAATTCACGTCGATGGCGGTTAGCGCCGGGGTCTGGCCGATGATGATGGAACCGCCGCCCGCAAGCCCGACTTTTGGCCGAAAGGCAGCGTCGATCTGCTCAGCCGCACCCGTAGCCTCGAATAGGTCATCCGGCCCCTTTTGCAGGGACACCAAAGGCGCCAGCCACGGCATTTCCGCATCGCAAAAACCCCGCACCCGGTTCAGGGCACCGGCGTCATCGACAACAATTTCACGCAACGCCTCACCGCCGAAATCCCTTAAGGCCCGGCAGGCCAGACCGGCGCCTTCATGCACCCGCGCGGGTGGGTTTGCGGCGTCCGCCTTTTCCTGAATATCCCGCCAGCGTTCCATCAGGCGGGCGGCGTCTTCGCGGAGATCCTCCTCATCGGCGTCTTCGGCCTGGGTGCGGACGATGCATCCACCCTGCCCCGCAGCCAAACTATTCGCCAGAGTCTTCAGGCGGCCACGTTCCGCCCCGCCGGTAATGCGCCGGGACACGGACACTCCGGATTCAAACGGCAGAAAAATAAGATACGCCCCGGCCAGGGAGACATGACACGTCAGCTTCGCGCCCTTGTCTTCCACCGGATCGCGCTGGACCTGCACCAGGACCGCATCCCCTTCGTTGACGAAATCGCCGATGCCCCCGCCCGTTTCTCCGGCCGGGCGCGCTTCGGCCAGGGCGAGAAAACCGTCCCGCTCTTGGCCGATGGAAACGAAGGCCGCGCCGATGGTCTCAACCACCGCCGTGACACGGCCCATATGGATATTGCCGACCAGGCTTTCCCGGCCCTTTCGTTCAATGAGAAATTCCACCAGCCGCCCGCCGGACAGCAGCGCCGTGCGGGTTTCCCCCGGAGATGTGCTGATAAGGATCTGGTCAACGGACATCGGCGATTAACCGGGGCTGTACCCGGCGCCATGCAACAGGCCAGCCGTTTCCGCCAGCGCCAGGCCGACCACGTTGGAGTACGATCCGATGATTTTCGGGACAAACGCCGCCGCTGCACCCTGAATGGCATAGGCACCGGCCTTGCCGCTCCATTCTCCGCCAAGGATATAGGCATCCAGTTCGTTTTTGGACAAGCGCTTGAACATCACCGCTGTCGTCACAAGACGCTGATAGCGCCGCCCGTCAGGTCCGATCAGGCAGATGCCGCCATGCACCCGATGGCGGCGGCCCGAGAGCAAACTCAGAAATGTGCGGGCTTCCGTCTCGTCCGCCGGTTTGCCCAGAATGCGCCGCCCGCAGGCAACCACGGTATCCGCCGCCAACACCCAGTCGCCGGTGAATTGTCCGGCAACATGCGCCGCCTTGGCTTCGGCCAGGCGTATCGCCATATCCACCGGCCGTTCATGCTTGATAGGGGTTTCGTCGATTTCGGCGGCCGCGACGTCATCCGGATCAATGCCGATCTGCGACAGTAGGTCGAGCCGCCGGGGCGAGGCGGAGGCAAGGATCAGGCGCGCGCTCACGGCGGCCCCGGTTATTTGAATCGGAAAGTGATCCGGCCCTTGGTCAGATCATAGGGGGTCATTTCGACATTGACCCGGTCGCCGGCCAACACCCGGATGCGGTGCTTGCGCATCTTGCCCGCCGTATGGGCAAGAATTTCATGGTCATTGTCCAAAACCACCCGGAACATTGCGTTGGGCAGTAGTTCGGTGACCGTGCCGGTAAACTCCAGTACTTCTTCTTTCGCCATTAGGTCCTCAAATTGCTTTCAAAGGCGGCCTATACAAAGCTTCCGAAGGGGCTCAGGTCAAGGGTTTTTCCAACATGCTCACTCAGGTATCGGAAACCCGGACCCTCAGAAACCGGACCTTGATGCGTTCCATCAACTGATCGCGCACCTGGCGATAGGCATCGAGCATGGTTTCCCGGTCCTCGGACTCGATCAACGACGGGTCGAACGTGTTCCAGAATTCCACCTCGCAGGCCATGACCCGGGTCATTTCCACGGCCTTGTGCTGGGCCTCCGGTGATAGCGGAATGACCAGATCAAAATAGGAATCTTCCAGGTCGTCGAAGGATTTGGCGTTGTGCCCGGAAATATCGATACCGATTTCATCCATCACGGCGACGCTGAAGCCGTTGACCTCAACCGGACGAACGCCCACGGAATCGACGAAAATCCGATCCCCGTGCAGGAATTTCAACAAGCCTTCCGCCATCGGAGAACGGATGGAATTCATCGTGCAGGCGAACAATACGGCGGACGGAAGATCGCTCATTAATGGTTACGCCTTGATATGCAGGACGCAGATCAGGGTAAACAGGCGCCGGGCCGTACGTTTGTCGATCTCGACCTTGCCCTCCAGCCGGTCGCGCAGGATGTCTGAGCCTTCGTTGTGCAGGCCGCGTCGGCCCATATCCAGGGCCTCGATGCGCGATGGCGGCGCGGTCTTGATGGCCTCGAAATAGCTTTCACAGATCATGAAGTAGTCTTTGACGATACGGCGGAAGGTGTTCAGCGGCAGGGTGAAGCGGTTGAGCGGTTCGCCTTTCTCCTGGCGGATATCAAACACCAGCCGGTTTTCCTCAATGCTCAGATGCAGGTCAAAGGGGCCTTGTCCGCAGCCTTCTGGCTTGAAGTGATTATCTTCCAGCAGGTCGTACACCGCCACCTTGCGTTCGTGCTCCACATGGGCGGCCCTGCGGACGACGCTCTTTTCATCGAGATGAATACTGGAAATGTAATGTTTGTCGGACACGGCTGATCTCCCCGTCCCTTAACTTTTCCCGGACGGGTTGCCTCTTGGCTGATTGAGGCGAACCGCAATCGACAGCCCGTGCGCATCCAGTCCCTCGGCCGTGGCCAGGGTCATGGCAGCGGGTCCGACCCGCGCCAGCCCATCCGCATCGCAGCCGATAAGGGATGTGCGTTTGATGAAATCGAGCACCCCAAGTCCGGACGAAAAGCGCGCCGAACGCGCCGTCGGCAGCACATGGTTGGGGCCGGCGACATAATCGCCCAAGGCCTCAGGCGCGTAACGGCCAAGGAAGATGGCCCCGGCATTGCGAACCTTTGCCGCCAGGGCATTCGGGTCTTCGGTGGCGATTTCAAGATGTTCCGGGGCGACCCGGTCGACCAGCGCCAGCGCGGCGTCCAGCCTGTCGACGACGATCACGGCGCCGAAATCCCGCCAGCTCGCGGCCGCCGTTTGCGCGCGGGGGAGCGTCTTCAGGTAGCCGTCCACGGCGGAGACTACGGCATCGGCGAAAGCCTTATCGTCGGTAATCAGGATCGACTGGGCATTGGTGTCGTGTTCGGCCTGGCTCAGCAGGTCCGCCGCGATCCAGCCCGGATCGTTGGCACCATCGGCCAGCACCAAAATTTCCGAAGGCCCGGCGATCATGTCGATGCCGACAGTACCGAACACCTGGCGCTTGGCGGCGGCCACATAGGCATTGCCGGGACCGACGATCTTGTCCACGGCGGTAATGGTTTCGGTGCCGAAGGCCAGCGCGCCGACGGCCTGCGCGCCGCCGATGCGGTAGATTTCATCGACACCGGCTATGGCCGCGGCGGCCAGAACCAGCGGATTGATCTCGCCTCCGGGCGTCGGCACCACCATGGCCAGACGATCGACGCCGGCGATCTTGGCCGGCAGGGCATTCATCAGCACGGAAGACGGATACGCCGCGGTGCCGCCCGGAACGTATAGCCCGACCGCCTGCAACGGCGTCCAGCGGTATCCCAGCCGGACACCCGCGTCATCGGTGTAATCCAGGTCATCCGGCATTTGGCGCCGGTGATAATCGGTAATCCGGGCAGCCGCCATCTCAAGCGCATCCAGCACGTCCGGCGGGCACTGCTCCCGGGCGCCCGCAATTTCGTCCGCGCCGAAGGCCATGCTGTCCGGCGTCAGGTCGAAGCCGTCGAATTCGGATGTATAGGCAATCACCGCAGCGTCGCCCCGCCCTTGCACATCGGACAGGATGGCGCGCACCGTATCGTCTACATCGGCGCCGGTTTCCCGTTTGGCTCCCAGAAGCTGCTGGAAAGCATCTTCGAAGCCGGGATCGTTTGCATCAAGCCTGAGTACCATCGAGAGCCTCGCGGAATTTTCCGATCCAGTGTCCGATTTCATCCGGGCGGGTTTTCCAGGCGGCCCGGTTGACCGTCAGGCGCGACGTGATGGTGGCGATCTGCTCGACCTCGACCAGGCCGTTGGCCTTCAAGGTTTCGCCGGTCGACACCAGATCGACAATGCGCCGGCACAGGCCCAGTTGCGGGGCCAGTTCCATCGCCCCGTTGAGCTTGATGCAGTCCGCCTGCACACCGCGCGCCGCGAAGTGGGCCTGCGTCAGGTTGGGGTATTTGGTGGCGACGCGCAGGCTGCTCCATTGCGCCGGATCGTCGTTGTCGACCATGTCTTCCGGTTCGGCCACGACCAGACGGCAGCGCCCGAGGCCTAAGTCCACCGGCGCGTAGATTTCCGGGAAATCGAATTCCATCAGCACATCGTTGCCGCAAACCCCTAAGTGCGCCGCGCCGAAGGCGACAAAGGTCGCAACATCGAAGCTGCGCACACGGATAATGTCCAGTTCCGGCAGGTTGGTGGTAAAGCGCAGCCGGCGGTCGTCCTTGTCGTCGAACGCGGGTTCGGGTTCGATCCCGGCATGGCGCACCACGGGCATCACTTCCTTAAGGATACGCCCCTTGGGCAGTGCCAAAACCAGTTTTTCATTTACGCGCAACATATCGTTTTCCTTGGGCGTATTCCGTCATTTTAAACCCGAATCCCGGTATTTGACGCCGGAATCGCCGCATTGATAGAGGTTTTTCAGAGATTTAGCTAGTGCAAGGCGATTATTCGGCCATTCTGCGGATATTGGCGCCGCATGCGCTCAGCTTTTCCTCCAGGCGCTCATAGCCCCGGTCCAGGTGGTAAACCCGGTTGATGACCGTCTCGCCCTCGGCCGCCAGCCCCGCCAGGATTAGCGAAACCGAGGCCCGCAGGTCCGTCGCCATAACCTGTGCGCCGGATAACGACTCGACGCCGCGCACGATGGCGGACGACCCGTGTACGTTGATGTCCGCCCCCATGCGGCACAGTTCCGGCACATGCATGAAACGGTTTTCGAATATCGTCTCGGTAATCATCGACGCGCCTTGGGCCACCGCCATCAGGGTCATCACCTGCGCCTGCATATCGGTGGGAAAGCCCGGATAGGGTTCGGTCATCATGTCCGCGCCCTTGAGCGGCCCGTTGGTACGGGCAATGTGGAGGCCGTCTTGCGTTTCCGTGATATCCACCCCGGCGCTGACCAGCACTTTGAACACGGATTCCAACAAGTCGGCGCGCGCCCCTTTGATCGTCAATGCGCCACCGGTAATGGCCGCCGCGATTGCGTAGGTTCCGGTCTCAATCCGGTCGGGTACGACGGAATAGTCCGCACCCGAAAGCGCATCCACGCCCTGGATGGTCAGCGTGTCGGTGCCGATGCCGTCGATTTTCGCGCCCATGGCGACAAGGCAGTGGGCCAGGTCGGCGACTTCCGGTTCGCGCGCCGCGTTGGACAGCACCGTCTCGCCTTTCGCCAGGCACGCCGCCATCAAAAGATTTTCTGTGCCGCCGACGGTGACCATGGGGAACACCACCCTGGCCCCGGTCAGGCCCTTCTCGGCGCGGGCCTCGATATAGCCTTCCGTCAGTTCGATTTCGGCGCCCAGTTGTTCCAGCGCCTTCAGGTGCAAATCCACCGGACGGGTGCCGATGGCGCAACCGCCGGGCAGCGACACCCGCGCCCGGCCGGCCCTGGCCAGCAGCGGCCCCAACACCAGCACGGACGCGCGCATTTTGCGCACCAGATCATAGGGCGCGGTGGTTTCGCTCAAATCCCCCGCCGTCAGCCGGAACACGCGCCCGACATGGCCGCCGCCGGTGGCATCGCCGTCCATGGAGATATCCACGCCCAGCTCGCCCAGCAGCTTGGCCATGGTCGAAATATCGACCAGATGCGGCAGGTTGGACAGCGACAGCGTCCCTTCCGTCAACAGGCTGGCTGCCATCAGCGGCAGGGCCGCGTTCTTGGCTCCACCGATGGTAATGGTCCCCTTTAGGGGCGTGCCGCCCTGAATGTGGATGCGGTCCATGAAAAGCTCCGGGTTGTTCGTCAGGCGGAGTTGTACGGCAAGCCCCGCTCTGCCTCAAGCCCCGCCCTGGTTCAAAGTCGCGAGGGAATATGGACCTTCATTGTGGCGGTTTTCGGGCCGGTTATTTTCCCGGTTATTTCCCTCTTTTTATTTACCCCGGGGACTATGACGGGTGCGGGACTGGGCCTTGCGCTTGTTCAAATTGCCGCGTAGCTGCTGCGCCAGGCGCTCGGCGCGGCCCGGCTGCTTCTTCTCGCCGGGAATGTTAATATCCGGACCATCGGCGGGATTCGCGCCCGGACGCCCTGGTTTTCGCCTCTTAGCCATGCTTTCCCCCATTGAAAATACTAAAAATCAAACCCATGGTGGGGCACCGCCGCCCACCCCGTCAACACCTGCTTGCGCACGCCTAAACCCTATGGCATTGTGCGCCCGCTTCATCTTAAGCCGCCATAGCTCAGGGGTAGAGCGCGCCATTGGTAATGGCGAGGCCGAAAGTTCGATTCTTTCTGGCGGCACCATTTTTTCCCATTTTTTTCTCTGGGAGATGAAATAATTACCCTTAACATGCGTGCATACGATAACAGGCACCCGATCCATCATGAAACCATTTGCTCCAGCGGCGACCTCGGCTGGATGGACAGGAAACACACCAAATGGCATCAGGTGACCATGCCCCTTGGGCGGAATGGCAAGGTGTCCGAGACCCTGTCCTACGTTTTGTTCGAGTAATCTTTCCATGTTGAACCGAAGACATTTTCTTGCCGCAGGCCTGGCCGCCGCGGGGGGCGTCCTTGCCGGTCCGGCCTGGCGTGCGGCCCAAGCGGCAAAAGAGGCCCCCTTCCTGGTGCTGGAGCCGAAACCCGCCACCGCGCCCCTGATGGGACCCGATGATGCACCGGTGCCGGTCTGGGCTTTTCATGGTAATGGGCCGGGAACAGTGCCGGGCCCAGTGATCCGCACCCGGCGCGGAGAGACCGTCCGAGTGCGGCTGAAAAACGGGCTTCCGCAGCCGACCACGATCCACTGGCACGGCATCCGCATCGACAATACCATGGACGGTGTCGCCGGCCTGACCCAGGACGCGGTGCCCCCCGGCGAGACCTTTGACTATGCCTTCACCGCGCCGGACGCCGGAACCTTCTGGTATCACCCGCACAACAAATCGTGGGAGCAGATGGCGCGCGGCCTCTACGGTATGCTCATCGTCGAGGAAGACTCTCCCCCCGATGTCGACCGGGACCTGATGTTCGTCGCCGACGACTGGCTGATCGGCAAGGACGGCAAGATCGACGAGAAAAGCTTCGGCAATCTGGGTTCCTGGTCGCACGGCGGCCGGCTCGGCAACTGGCTGACGGTGAACGGCCTGACGGACCCGGAGATTTCCGTGCGCGCCGGTGAACGCATCCGGCTGCGGCTGGTCAATACCGCCAACGCCCGCATCCTGGCTTTCGACTTCTCTCCACTTAATGCCCACATCATCGCCATGGACGGCCAGCCCGCGGCGCCGTCGAGCCTCGGCACCGGCGGCCTGACCCTCGCGCCGGCACAACGAGTCGACCTTATCATCGACATCGATGGCGCCCCCGGCGATACCATCCCGGTTTGGGAGGTCTCCACCCGCCAGCGCCTCAAGGCGGCGCGTTTCGTCCTGTCCAAGGACACGCCTTTAAAGAAACGCCCGCCCGAGGACGCCATCGTGCTGGCCTCGAACCCTTTGCTGATCGACCCAAAAACCGATGGCGCCCAGATGATCGATCTGGTGATGGAAGGCGGTGCCATGGGCGGCTTGCGCGAAGGCCGCATCAACGGAAAGACGCTCAGCATCGAGGAATTGATCGAGAAGAAACTGGTCTGGGCCTTCAACGGCAATGTCGGGCGGCAGATCAAACCGCTGGCCTCCATCGCCCGGGGCCGAACGGCGGTCATCAACATGGTCAACCGGACCGCCTTCCCCCATGCCATGCACCTGCACGGGTTTCATTTCCGGGTCGTCGAGCGCAACGGCAAGCCGGTCTACGGCGCGCCGTGGCGGGATACGGAATTGGTCGACAGGGACGAACAGGTACGCATCGCCTTCATCGCCGACAATCCCGGCAAATGGCTGTTCCACTGCCACATGCTCGAACACGTTGCCGCCGGCATGGTGACGTGGATTGAGGTCACCTGAAGGGCCGTCTCAATCCAGATTGAACCCTTTGGATCGGATGAAGGCTCCGAAATCGGCCCGTTCCGGCTTGGAATATTGCCGAGCCTTGTCTTCGCTCCAGGTGTAGGGCGTCACGGTCCCGTATCCTTCTTCCCCGGCATAGCGCTGCCTGGAAAGGGGTTGTAAACCGTCGCGGCGATCATCGTAGGCCTCGACGCGTTGGCGGAGTCCGTCTTCGTTGAAACGGTCTTTGTGCAGGGTTACGTCAAGCGGAAGGCGCAGGCTGACCTCGCCGGGACCCTCCGGCCAGCCCAGCGTCATCCCCGCGACAGGAAAAACATGATCTGGTAGGCCCAGCAGATCGCTGATCGTCCCCGCGTGATTACGCACGGCACTGATAGGGCAGCACCCAAGGCCAACCCGCTCGGCCGCGACAACGAACGTCGCCAGGACAATCGCCGCATCCACCGCGGCATTGAAGAAAGCGTCGAGATGATCATTGGCGAATGGCCGGCCCCGCCATTGATGAAGTTGCCGCTGGCGCCGGTTGTTGCCGCAGAAAATCAGGAAGGCGGGGGCCTTCCCCATCCATGAATCTTCCGGAAACAGGCTATTGATGTTTTCTCTCAACGACGGATCCTGAAGGATGACGATATCGCGCTGCTGAAGATCGCTCTTCGTCGGCGCTGAAAAGGCTGCGGCAGAAAGGGTTTCGATCAAGGCCGGATCGACAGGCCGGTCCAAATACCGCCGATGGGAACGCCGCCCCGCCAAATAAGCAAGCGTGTCGTTTTCGGCCGTCGGGTCGTGACAGGCCGGTGGGTCGCCGAACCGGTATGCGAATTTTTCCTGAAGTGATTTTTCAGGTCCACTGGTCATCACACACCCCTTTCAAGAATTTTGGCCTTAATAGCCTATGATCTGGCTGAAAATTAGGATGTTTCCTACCCAGCCAATGACGAAGAAAATAGTCCGCCCCCACGGGATTCCGGCCGTATGCAGAACAATCTGGGCGAGCCTAGCCCAGAAGAACAGCCTGGCCCCCAACGCTGTCGTCTCATTGGCCGTCCCCGTGATATGGGCGATGATCACCAGGGCCGCGAAGGGTGCTAAGTTTTCCACCAGGTTCATGTGCGCGCGGTAAAGCCGCTGTCCCCATTGGGGCATGCCGTCATAACTGGGCACCGGATAACCAACCACCCTGAACAGACCGAAGGTCTTGATCGCGAGCAGGATATACGGCACCCACATAAGGATGCAGATGAAGGCCGAATAGGCCAAAAGCCGCAGGTCGATACTCATAACGATTGAAGCTTTCATAAAGCGTCCCTCCTGTTGAGAAGTGTCCACTAGGCCTTACAAGTCTTTGAAACCCTTCCCCTCTCTGACCAGCTTTTCAAGCAACGGGGAAGGCTGGAACAGGTCGCCGTGTGTCTCCGCCAAGCGGCAGAGCGCTTCATGGACCACCCCAAGGCCAACCTGATCAGCATAAAACATAGGCCCGCCCCGGTGTTTGGGGAAGCCATAACCGTAAACCCAAATGACATCGATATCGCTCGGCCGCAACGCCATGCCTTCGTCGAGAATCTTCGCGCCTTCATTGACCAGGGTATAGAGGCAACGCTCGATCATTTCCTCTTCGGATATCTCGCGGCGTGAAAAGCCGAGGTCTTCGGACACCTTTAAAATAACCTCTTCGACCGCCGGGTCGGGAATCGGCGTTCTGCTGCCGTCTTCATAGCGGTACCACCCGGCTCCGGTTTTCTGACCGAACCGGTCCATTTCACATAAGCGGTCGGCGATCGGCGAATAGCGTTCATCCGAGGGCCGAGTCTTGGCGCGGCGCTGGCGGATACGCCAGCTGACGTCGAGACCCGAGACGTCACCGACGGCGAACGGCCCCATGGCGAAGCCGAAATCATAGATTGCCTTGTCCACCTGCTGCGGCAACGCGCCTTCTTCCAGCAGGAACGCCGCCTGGCGTGTGTAGTGGTGATACATGCGGTTTCCAACAAAACCGTCGCAGTTGCCGACCAACACGCCGACCTTGCCGATCCGGGCCGCCAGCGTCATGACGGTGGCGATGGTTTCCGGTGAGGTCTTCGCGCCCCGTACATTCTCCATCAGCCGCATGATGTTGGCGGGACTGAAGAAATGGGTGCCGATGACGCTGTCCGGGCGTTTGGTGGCGGCGGCAATTTCGTCGACGTCGAGCGTCGAGGTATTGCTGGCGAGCACCGCGCCCGGTTTGCAAATCGCGTCCAGGTTGGAGAAAATTTCCTTTTTCAGGTCCATGTCCTCGAACACCGCTTCGATGACGATATCGGCGTCTGAGACCCCGGCCCCACTCATATCGGTGGCGCCCTCGACCAGGCTCAGGCACGTATTCATGGCGGCCTCTGACATCCGGCCCCGTTTGACCGAGCCGACACAGGTGCTTTTGATCCGCCCCAGGCCCTTTTCCAGCATACCCGCATCACTATCCACGATGGTCACCGGAATGCCGGCGTCAGCGAAGACCATGGCGATGCCCGTCCCCATGGTGCCGCAGCCGATAATCGCGGCCTTTTCGATGGTTTGCACGGGCGTTTCGCGGTGCACACCGGGAACCTTCCTGGCTTCGCGTTCGGCGAAAAAGATATGGCGCTGCGCCGCCGACTGTTCGGACCCCCGGCATTCCATGAACAGTTCGCGTTCGCGCGCCAGTCCTTCGTCGAAGGGCAGGCGGAACACGTTTTCCACGCTTTCGATGCAATACCATGGCGCGATCAGGCCGCGGGCGCGGCGTTCGATCTTTTTCCGTTCAGCCTCGAAGAAGCCGTCTTCAGGGGTTTCGGGCCGGCTGTCGCGGGCGCTTTGAAAAGGCCCGCCCTTTTCGGCGCGGGCTTGGGCGAAGGCGATGGCTCCATCCAGCAAAGCGTCCTCATCCAGAACGGCATCGAGAATTCCCAAGGCGTGGGCCTTATCCGCCTGCACG
>JACNJX010000095.1 GCA_014382345.1 Alphaproteobacteria bacterium | reverse complement strand
GACAGGTATTCCTTCAGCACGTCGTTCTGCACCGTCCCCGAGAGGGCGGAGCGCGCAACACCGGTCTTCTCGGCGACCGCGACATAAAGCGCCAGCAGCCAGGGCGCCGGTGCGTTGATGGTCATGGACGTGTTCATCCGGTCCAGCGGAATATCCGCGAACAGGGTTTCCATATCGCCCATGTGGCCGATCGGCACGCCCACCTTGCCGACCTCGCCCCGCGCCAGCGGATGGTCCGAATCGAGACCGGTCTGTGTCGGCAGATCGAAGGCCACCGACAGGCCGGTTTGTCCTTTTTCGAGATTCTTGCGGAAAAGCGCGTTGGAGGCCTCGGCCGACGTGTGTCCGGCATAGGTCCGGAATAACCACGGCCTATCACGCGGCATTTCATGCTGCGTTGCGGTAGTTACGTCTGTTTTTACCCGGTTATCCGCCATGAATGCTCCGTTTTACGACCTAAATTTTGGTTGGTTGCGAAATATTATGATGAAAAACCAAGAAAAAGTGAAATTTACAGCCTTCCGGCACATCTTTGCTTGAAATTTACCTTTGGTGCGTTGCAATATAATTTTGTGCACTGCGTCATAAAATGCAAGAATATTCGGTGGGCAGGCAACCGCCCGGCGACAAGGAAATGAGACGGTTTAACCCGGTCTTTGAACCGGGATCATGAAAGGGGTCGACATGGATGAGGTCGTTCGAAACATCGGCGAAGCGCCACCCATTGGTGAAGCGCCGCCCGTCGGCGAGATTCCGAAGCTGATGCACGCCTGGACTGTCCGGGCGGACCGCTTCGGCGAGCCCAAGAACAGTTTCCAGCGCGAGATCGTCCATGTGCCCGAGATCGGCGACGAGGATGTGCTGATCTACACCATGGCCGCCGGCGTCAACTACAATAACGTCTGGGCCGCACTGGGTACGCCGGTCGACGTTATTGCCGCGCGTAACAAACAGGGCGAGCCCGAGGATTTCCACATCGGCGGCTCGGACGCGTCCGGTATCGTCTACGCGGTGGGTTCCAAGGTCACCAGCGTCAAGGTCGGCGACGAGGTCCTGGTGCATTGCGGCACCTGGGATTCGGATTGCCCGATGGTGCAGGCCGGTCAGGACCCCATGTTCTCGCCCACCTTCCGTATTTGGGGTTACGAGACCAACTTCGGCAGCTTCGCCCAATTCACCCGCGTTCAGGCCCACCAGTGCATGCCCAAGCCAAAGCACATGACCTGGGAGGAGGCCGCGTCCTATGCCCTGGTCGGCGCCACGGCATACCGCATGCTGCTCGGCTGGCCCGAGCACGCAATCAAGAAGGATGATGTCGTTCTCGTCTGGGGCGGTGCTGGCGGGCTCGGCTCCATGGCTATCCAGATCGCCCGCGCTGTCGGCGCCAAGCCGATTGCTGTAATCTCCGACGATTCCAAGATCGACTACTGCATGAGCCTCGGCGCGGTCGGCTGCATTAACCGTAAGAACTTTGACCATTGGGGCATGCTGCCCCACTGGAAAGACAAGGTCGGCTATAGCCAATGGCTCAAAGGCGTGCGTTCCTTCGGCAAGGCCATCTGGGAGGCGCTCGGCGAAAAGCGCAACCCAACCCTGGTCTTCGAGCATCCGGGCGAGGACACCATTCCGACCTCCATGTTCGTCTGCGAGACCGGCGGCTCGGTGGTGATCTGCGCCGGAACCACCGGCTACAACGCCACCGTGGATCTGCGGTATCTGTGGATGCGCCAGAAACGCTTTCAGGGCTCGCACTTCGCCAACGACGACCAGGCTTACGCGATGAACGAACTGGCCATTCAGGGCCATCTTGACCCGTGCATGTCGAAGGCCTTTACCTTCGACGAACTGCCGGATTCGCACCAGCTCATGCATGAAAACCGACACCCGCATGGCAACATGGCCGTCCTCATCGGCGCGCCCGATTTTGGGCTCGGCGCCAGCGCCCCGCCGCCTATGGCTAGGGATAGCCGGAGCTTGCCGGACGACATCCGCGACACGCCGAAACCGGCGCCGCTAGTGGGGCCGCTGCCGGGCGTCGCGTCGGACATGGGCGAGGACTACAACGGCTTCGTCGACGAGGGTGTCCTGGTACGCGACGAAATGCACATGGGCGTTTACACTTGCACCCCGGAAACGGCGCTGGAGTACGTTGCCCGGATGATGCTCGAAAAACGGTCGCGCTCGGTGGTGGTGGTCAAGAACGACCAGATCGTCGGCGTTGTTTCGATCACCGACATTGTGATGGCCCGCCAGGGCCGCACCAAGGGCGAAACCCGCCAGACCCTTGCGGGCGAGGTGATGAGTCCGGGCTGCACCACGGTCGATATCGAGACGCCTATGTCGACCGCCATCAGCACCATGATGAAGCGCCGCATCCACCGCCTGGTTGTCACCGAGCAACAAGGTGAGCGCGACGTTCCGGTCGGCATTCTGTCGATGAGCGACATGGTGCGCAGCCTGCTCGCCGATTAGCGCATGTTTCCGAAGTCCTGACGAGGTTCTCCATGGATATCTACCATTCCGCCCTGTCGTCGGCCGACACCCTGCTCGCCACCGCCAAGCGCGGGATCGGCAAGGGTGACGAACAATTCGCCGCCCATGGCTATGCCTGGATGGCGACCTATGTAGAGGGACTGCGCCAGATGCTCGGCTGGGCCGAACGCCTGGACTCCGAAAACCAGCTCGGCGAGTTGGAAGGCCTCATGCTTAAGGCCGCCTTCGGAGAATACCTGGCCCAGATGTATGGCGGCATACCGCTCAGCCAGGTTGAAATCGTCCGGCCCCGCGACCTCGGCGTCGACAGCAAAGCGGTGCACACGTTCTTCAACGACGCTGTCAGGGAACTGATCGCAGAGGGCAATTCGCCGGCCGTGCGCCAGCGCATCGCGACATTGATGGAGGATGGCCATTTCGGCGCCCGGAGCCTTGGCGACGAGACACTGGACATGGTCGCCGACCAGTTCCGGCGCTTCGCGGACGAAAAAGTTGTGCCCTTCGCCCAGGACTGGCATGGCAAGGATGAACTGATCCCCATTGAAGTGGTCAACCAGATGGCAGAGATGGGTGTCTTCGGACTCACCATCGCCGAGGAATGGGGCGGGCTCGGCATGGGCAAAATGGCCATGTGCGTGGTTACCGAGGAACTGTCCCGGGGATACCTCGGCGTCGGTTCGCTGGGAACACGCTCGGAAATCGCCGGCGAGTTGATCGGCCTCGGCGGTACAGAAGAGCAGAAACAGACCCTGCTGCCGAAAATCGCGTCGGGCGAAATCCTGCCGACCGCCGTTTTCACCGAGCCCAACACCGGCTCCGATCTGGCCTCGCTCCGGACCCGCGCGGTCCGGGCAAACGGCGGCTATGAAATCACCGGGGCCAAGACCTGGGCCACCCATGCGGCGCGGTCGGACCTGATGACGCTATTGGCGCGAACCAACCCGGACGAGCCCGGCTACAAGGGGCTCAGCATGTTCCTGGCCGAAAAGCCGCGCGGCTCCGATGACGACCCCTTTCCGGCACCCGGCATGTCCGGTACCGAGATCAAAGTGCTCGGCTACCGGGGTATGAAGGAATACGAGCTCGGCTTCGACGGCTATAGGGTGCCCGAAGGCGCGTTGCTCGGGGCTGAGGAAGGAGAGGGCTTCAAACAGCTTATGGCGACCTTCGAGGCGGCCCGCATCCAGACCGCGGCACGCGCCGTCGGCGTCGCCCAGAACGCCCTCGAGCTGGGGCTGCGCTACGCCAAGGACCGCACTCAGTTCGACAAACCGATCTACGCCTTCCCAAGGGTCTCGGGCAAGCTGGCCTGGATGGCGGTGGAAACCATGATTGCCCGCCAGCTCACTTACTTTGCGGCGCGTGAGAAGGACGAGGATATCCGCTGCGATATCGAGGCCGGCATGGCCAAGCTGCTGGCCGCCCGGGTCGCCTGGTCCAACGCCGACAATGCACTTCAGGTCCACGGCGGCAACGGCTATGCCGTCGAATATCCGATCTCACGCGTCCTGGTCGATGCCCGCATCCTCAATATTTTCGAGGGCGCGGCCGAGATTCAGGCGCAGGTGGTGGCCAAGGGGCTGCTGTCGCGGCGGAATTAAAGCGGCGGGAGATTTATCCCCGGCGCGGCATCAGCACCGTGAAATCGAAATCCAGCACCACCGACGGGTCATACGCGCCGTCCGCGTCCTGGCCGGGGAAGTCGGTGCAGGCCTGGTCCTTGGTCGCGATCATTCGCAGCCGCAGCGCGCCGAGGTCGGTGCGGCCCGACAATTCCGCCTTTTCCAGCACCTCGCTCCAGGCATAGACCGTGTCACCGGCGAAGATTGGGGCGACGTGGCGGCCGCCATTGATGGCGGCAACCTTGAAGGCGTTGGCAAGGCCGTTGAAGGAGAACGCCCGGGCCAGGCTGATGACGTGGCCGCCGTAGACGATGCGCCGCCCGAAGTGTCCGTCCTTTTCGGTGTGCTGATTAAAGTGCACCTTGGCGGTGTTCTGGTAAAGCCGTGCCGCCGTCATGTGGTCGGCTTCCTCGACGGTCATGGCGTCGACATGATCGATCTTTTCACCCGCCGCGTAGTCGTCCCAGAAGTAGGGGCTGCCAGCCAGCTTGGCGTCGTAACCTGAGAGATCAAGGCCGTCGGGCACGGCTATATCCTCCATGACCACGGCGTCCGGCAGCTCGGGCACCACCGGATCGGCGCTTGGGGCATCCGGGTCGCCTTTTCGCACCATCACCCAGCGCACGTAGTCGAGCACCGTTTCTCCGCGTTGGTTGGCGCCGATCGAGCGCACGTAGACGGTGCCGGTCTTGCCGTTAGAGTTTTCCTTCAGGCCGATGACCTCGGAAACCGTATGGAGACTGTCGCCCGGATATACCGGCACCCCGAAACGCCCCGCCGCGTACCCCAGATTAGCCACCGCATTGAGTGACACATCGGGCACGGTTTTGCCGAACACTACATGGAAGACCAACAGGTCGTCGACCGGGGTCTGGGGATAACCGATGCTCTCGGCGAAGGCGCGCGACGACTGGACGGCGAAGCGGGTGCCGTAGAGCGCGGAGTAGACCGACACGTCACCTTCGGTCACCGTGCGCGGTGTCGCATGGACGATGGTTTGGCCGAGGGTGAAGTCCTCGAAGAAATTGCCGGGATTGGTTTTAGTTGCCATGGGTACTAGCGCGTTGTCAGGACGTGGCAGTTGCAGACTTGGGCGGCTTTCGTGTCTTGCCGGGGTGCACCCAACGAACGGCTGACGCCGGCGAACGGCAGGCGGGGGATGGTCAGCATAGGAAAGGTCCTTTTCGTGCGGGTGTCTAATCCCGGTTTATTTACCTGGTGGGAGGAGTGCGCCCAAAAAACATCTGTTTCAGATCATAGATATAATTACCGAGTTCGTCATAGGCCTAAATTTAAGCAGACCTTTTGAGCCTAGCCGCTCTATTTCGTTACCGCAGTGTGGGCTCCGGTTGCAATGCTTGGCGGGTTCGAAACCCTCAGCGCCTACCATAAAAAAAATCCCCGCCGGGCAAAATACCGGGCGGGGGATTTTAATGCCTGCGTAATGGGCCTGTTTCAGGCGGCTTCCTCGTCCGCCGATTTTGCCTCGTCGTCTTCGGCGGAATCGGCGTGGGGTTTCGGTTCCATGTCCTGGGATCCGCCGGTACAGAACAACTCGAAGATCAGGCCGAGAACCAGTTCGGCGTCTTCATTGCACAGGCTGTAATAGATCTGTTTGGATTCCCGACGCGTCTCGACCATTTTGTCGGTTCTGAGCCGGGCCAGTTGTTGCGACAGTGTCGGTTGGCGGACGCCGAGGATTTCTTCAAGCTCGCCGACATTTTTTTCGCCTTCCGCCAGCGCGCAAAGAATCACCAAGCGGTTTTCATTGGCCAGTGATTTTAGGAAGCTGCTGGCGAGCTTGGCGTTTTCATGAATGTCTTTCACGACTGCTTTACCTCATGTTGCCGTTTAACACGTATTTGTCGCCCCCCCGGACCCTCAACGGCATGATTGATTTGGAAATATTGTATACCAAATATATATGGACTCTCGAATATATCCACTGAAAAGCATACGAAATTAGTGCGGAATTGGCAAAATTCGTTTCTAACAGCATGTTATAAAAAGAAAAATACTGAAAATGGCCGAACTTTCCGCAGCTCTTAAATAATGGAAATGGCGCGGCTTTACCAATACCGGGGTCGGAATCGGACGGATTTTAGGGGTGGATTCTCGGCCCGGGTTCTCCTCTTGAACAAGTGTGATATTGTGCCAGCAACGAAAAAGGCCGTTGTTCGTTGTCCACGGCCAAGAGGTTAAGGCATGCCGGACGAAGACAAAACCAGCAAACGGTTATTGGGCATGACCAAGAACGAGCTTGCTCAGGAACTGGAGACCATGTCGCGCCGGTTGCAAAAGGCCGAGGCCGACGGTGCGCTCCGCAAACAGGCGGAAGAGGCCCTTTATGAATTCGAGGAACGCTACCGCAACCTGATCGGCGGATCGATCCAGGGAATCTTCGTTCATACCGAATGGAAGCTGTTGTTCGCGAATCAGGCTTTCGCCAACATCCTGGGTTACCAAACGGTCCGGGAACTGATGGACATGGGTGATGTTTCAAAGGTGTTCGCGCCCTATGAACTGGACCGCCTTACGGTGTTCCGTGATGCCCGCAAGCGGGGCGGCCGGGTGCCGACGCAATATGAATTCGATTGTGTTCGCAAGGACGGCTCGATCGTCACCGTGCTCAATATTGCCCGGGTCGTTAAGTGGGAGGGCAACCAGGCCATCCAGAACGCCGTGCTCGATATTTCCGACCGCAAACAGGCGGAAGAAAAAATTCTGCAGGAAAAAGAAAGGGCGGAAAATTTCCTGAGGATCGCTGGGACGTCCATTGTTGCGCTTAGCGCCCAGGGCACGATCACGCTGATCAACCGCAAGGGGTGCGAAATCCTGGGTTACGACTTGATTGAGTTGATCGGAACCAATTGGCTGGAAAAAATCGTTCCCGAAGAGGACCGGGAGGCTTTTCAGAAGGAATTCTCCGATATCCTGTCCGGAAAGACCGCCCCGGAACTTCAAAGGGAAAGCGAAGTCCTTACAAAATCCGGGGAACATCGGAAGATCGACTGGCATATCACCGTTGTCCGGGATCACGAGGGGGTCATTACCGGCACGTTGAGCTCTGGCGAGGATATTACAGACCGTGAGCGCACCCAGCGCGAACGCGAGACGCTCCAGTCGCAATTGCGCCAGGCCGACAAACTAAAGACCATCGGCACCCTGGCCGGCGGGATCGCGCATGACTTCAACAACATCCTGACTCCGATCATCGGATACAGCCACATGGCGCTGTCCGAGGTTGAGGATGGCAGCCAGGTGCATTCCGACATTCAGCGCGTGGTTAAGGGCGCCGGGCGGGCCAAGGAGCTGGTTAATCAGATTTTGACCTTCAGCCGCCGTAGCGACCCGGAAATGGCACCGGTGAAACCGTATGTGATTGTCAACGAAGCGCTCAAGCTGATCGAAGCGTCCTGCCCGGCCAATATCGAGGTGGAGGCGGTCATCAATGAAGATTGTCCTCCGGTGATGGGGGATCAGTCGCAACTGCATCAGGTGGTGATGAACCTGTGTACCAACGCCTTTCGCGCCATGGAGGAAAAGGGCGGCCGGCTGACCGTGGCGCTGGGGCCTTTCGAGGTCGGGCCAAAGTTTGCGCGCCACCGGAAAGACGATGTTCGGGGGAAATACGTAAAACTGAGCATTCGGGATACCGGTCGCGGCATGAGCCCGGATACCCTGGAGCGGATTTTTGAGCCTTTTTACACGACCAGGGGCGTCGGTGAAGGCACCGGCATGGGGCTGGCGACAGTGCATGGCATCGTGGCCGGCCACGGTGGGGAAATTTTTGTCGACAGCCGGGTTGGTGAAGGCACGATATTCGATGTGTACCTGCTGCAAACCCGGATCGAGATAAAAGAGGGCGACACCACCGACGAAACCGTTCCCAAAGGGGCCGAACATATCCTGTTCGTCGATGACGAAGAGGACATCACGGAACTGGCGCGGGAGTTGTTGGAACGGGCCGGTTACACAGTGACCACGGAAAACGACAGCAGCGACGCCCTCAAGCGGTTCAGCCAGGACCCGGATGCTTTCGATATTATAGTAACCGACCAGGCCATGCCCAAGATGTACGGCGTCAATCTTGCCGAAGAAATTTTCAAGGTCCGGCCCGGGTTTCCTGTGATCTTGATAAGCGGGTTTGCCGACACCATGACGCTTGAAAACGTACAAGACAGGGGCATCCGGGATTTCCTTTTGAAGCCTTTGGTCGGATACGAACTGGCCCAGGCCATCCGCCAGATTCTGGATACGCCTCAAGCCTAGTTTTCTTGCCGGTTTCCCTGGTTTTTTAAAAAGAACAGACGCTCTCTACCCTGCGGTCACAAATCGACACAATTTGAAATCATCCGGAAATTTCCCCGATAGAAACGTCGTGCATAGTCCTGCCTGCCGCGGCTGCCTAGGGCGTGCTCGTCCTATCAGGCAATCACGGCCATATAATAAAGGAAAAAAGAAAGGCGCTGAGCCGTGACAAAAATTCTTGTCATTGAAGACGACGAGGAAATTCGGGTTCTAATCCAGAGGCTCCTGGAGCGCGAAGGGTTTGAGGTCGAAGCTGCCGAAGACGGCGTCAAGGGCATGGAAGCTTTCCGCACCTGGGCGCCCGACATGGTTATCACCGACCTTGTCATGCCTCGCATGAAGGGTGAGGAAACGATCCGGGAAATCCGCAGTATTGATGCCGAAGCCAAGATTATCGCGATCTCGGGCGGCGGGCCGTCTACGCCGTCAAAACTGCTGGAAGGGGCCAGAAATGCCGGCGCCTTGGAAACTCTCGCCAAACCGTTCGACCCGGTGGAACTTCTAAGCGCGGTTCATCGCCTGGCCTGACGTCTCTACCGGGACCTGCTTCTTAAGGCCCTGATGGGCAATTTCCGAAAAAAATCAGCTCTGGTTGACGCTGGCGGCGAACATATAGCCGCCGTTGCGGATCGTTTTGATGAATTGCGGGTTCTGTGGATCAACTTCGATTTTTTTCCGGACCCGACCGACACGCACGTCCACACTACGGTCGAAAGCGGGCGAATCGTTAGCGTGGGTAAAGTCCAGTAACTGATCGCGCGATAAAACCCTGTTGGGGTGCTCGACAAAAGCCTTGAGCAGATTGAACTCTCCGCTGGAAAGCTCGACCGGTTCTCCCTTGGGCGACGTCAGGGTGCGGGCTGTAATGTCCAGATTCCATCCTTCGAAGGAAAAAATCATGCTTTCGGCCGCTGGAGACGCCGAGGGCGTCTGGACAAGGCGCCTGAGAACGCTGCGCACCCGGGCCAGCAGTTCCCGGGGTTCGAACGGTTTGGCCAGGTAATCATCGGCGCCGATCTCGAGGCCGATGATTTTTTCCGTGGTCTCTCCCCGTCCGGACAGGATAATCACGCCGATGTTGGAATGTTCCTTCAGCGACCGGGTCAACGCCAGACCGTCGGTGTCCGGCAGAACCAGGTCGACAATGGCGAGATCGATTCCCTGTTCCTGAATAACGCCCAAAACCATAGCGCCTTCGCCACAGGTCCAGACTTTGTACCCGGCATCCACAAGGCAGCGTTCGACAATATCCCGGACATCCGGGTCATCGTCGACCACTAGAATCTTCGCAGATGGCTCTGTTAACGTCATCATTTCAGACACATTCCGAAATACACCGAAACATTTGGATATCTGCCAGGAACACAACTGATAAACCCCGGAAACATCCCCCAAGCATAATTTAAGCCGTAACAGTCAAAAGGTCACGGTTCAAACGGGTTCTTTAAACCACACTGTCACGAAAAATTCCATCGGCCCGTTCTGAACCCACCGCGAAAGATGAGAGGACAAGGTTATGAAAAGGTTGCTGGTTACCGACGAATACCCCCACGCTTATGATCTCGGCGCGGTTCTTCAGCTTATCCGGGACGAAGTTCGCAAAGGCAGTCACCGCATGACCCATGACGGCAATCCCCAAACCCGGCACCTTTTGGGCGCGGTCCTGGCCAGCAACGAAAAGGTCATGAATTTGCTGAACCGGGCCGGGGACATGATCGAAGACATGGGCCTGGCCAGCGCCGGAAACGTGGGCGCACCGGTCGTGGTTCCCTTGCGGGCGCCCGACCCTAACCATCGGCGAAACCGGGTCTGCTGAATCCCCTCAGCCAATGACATGCCCCGCCGGAGGCAAGGTTCCGGCAAAACATCCTCCTAAAAACACGCCCTAACATTCCCCTTTATATTCCCCGGGGCCTTTTTTTGCCGGGCGTTTTGGGTCACAGTCTTTGTCCCAAAAATTAATAACAAACGCTCGCGTCCCGTTGCATTCCTTTGGAAAAGGGCGCGTGGAGGAAAACATGGATTTCACCTATAGCGAAGACCAGCGCCTGTTCATGGATTCGGTTCAGGGGTTTGCCGAACGTCATCTGACGGAGGGCTCTCTGGAACGGTCCCACGCCGGAACCTTCCCGTGGGAAATCGCCAAATTGATGGCCGAAAACGGCCTGCTGGGGATTACCATTCCCGAGGCTGACGGTGGCCAGGGCGGAACCCTGATGGATGCTGTCATCGCCACTGAACAGATCGCCATGAAATGCCCGCGAAGCGCCGACGTGCTGCAGTTCGGCAGCTTCGGGCCGATCCGGGTGCTGGCGGAATATGGCTCCGACGATCAAAAGAAGCGAATCCTGACCCGCTTGCTGGCCGGCGAAGCTCTGATCGCGGTCGCCATGACGGAGCCGGACGCGGGTTCCGCGGTGACCGACCTGCGGACCTCGGCGACGCCCGACGGCGAGGGTTTCCGTATTAACGGCTCCAAGGTGTTCACCTCGCACGGACCGGAAGCAGATTACTTCCTGGCCTACGTGCGGTTCGGCCCCGGCGTCGGCGGCATCGGCTCGGTGCTGATCGAGCGGGACACCGACGGGTTCTCGCACGGCCAGCCGACCGGGTTCCTGTCCGGCGATGAATGGATGCCGTTGTTTTTCGATAACCTGTACGTCGGGCCTGAAAACGTGTTGCTGGGCGAAGGCGGGTTCAAGAAACAGATCGCCGGTTTCAATGTCGAGCGTATCGGCAATGCGGCGCGTTCGCTGGCGCTGGGCCAGTTCGCTTTCGAGCTGGCGCGTGACCACGCCCTGACCCGCGAACAGTTCGGTCGGCCTTTATGTGAGTTCCAGGGGTTGCAATGGAAATTCGCCGAAATGAAAATGCAATTGGATGCCGCGCGCTTGCTGTTGTACCGGGCCGCGAGCAACGCCGATAAGGGCTTTCCCGACGCCGGGGAAACGGCCATCGCCAAGGCCTACTGCAATCGCGCCGGGTTTGATGCCTGCAACGAAGCCATGCAGGTCTTGGGCGGGGCCGGGTACAGTAAGGATTCCCTGATCGAATATTGTTTCCGCCGCACCCGGGGCTGGATGATCGCCGGTGGCTCGGTGGAAGTCCTGAAAAACCGCATCGCCGAAACCGTCTTCGACCGGCGTTTCTCGCAACGTCCCCCCAAACCGGCAAAAGACTGAAGCATCGCCGTGTTGGATCAAACGGATAAAGACGTCGCCCGCGCCCTGCTTTCGCCCCGTTCCGTCGCTCTGATCGGCGCATCGGGAGATGAAGGCAAGAACACCGCTCGGCCGCTCCGCTATCTGCGCAAGCACGGGTTTGATGGCGGCGTGTTCCCTGTCAACGCGGGACGGGCCGAGGTTCTGGGCGAAAAGGCTTGGCCCGACCTGATGTCGGCAGCAAAGGATGCCGGGGGTTCTATCGACCACGCCTATGTCATGGTGCCAAAGGCCGCCGTTCCGCAGGTCATCCAGGATTGTGCAGAGGCCGGCGTGAAGGTTGCGTCGATTTATTCCGATGGCTTCGCCGAAGCCGGGGAAGACGGCGTGCGGTTTCAACACGATATGGTAACCGCCGCCCGCGCGGGCGGCGTGCGAATTATCGGCCCCAATTCCATGGGCGTGGTGAACGTGCAGACTGGTATGGGTATGACCACCAATGCAGCCCTGGAAACACCGGACTTGATACCCGGCCCGTTTTCCGTGATTTCGCAAAGCGGCACGGCTCTGGGCGCCCTGTTGTCGCGCGGGCAGGCGCGCGGCTTCGGGTTTTCGAAACTTCTGTCCATCGGCAATGAATCCGATCTCAGCGTCGGTGAAGTGGTGGATGGGTTGGTCGATGACCCGGATACCGGGGCGATCCTGCTGTTTCTGGAGACGCTGCGCCGGGCCGATGATCTGGCCAGGGCCGCGCGCCGGGCCTTCGACGCCGGCAAGCCCGTCATCGCTTATAAACTGGGGCGCTCCGATGCCGGACAACGCATGGCGGAGTCCCATTCCGGCGCCTTGGCCGGGCCGGACGAAGCGGCGACGGCGTTTTTCCGCCATCACGGCATCCTCCGCGTCGATACCCTGGAAGCCCTGCTGGAAACGCCGTTTTTGGTTATGGGGCGGACGCCGCTCCCACGCCCTGCCGGGGCAAAAAAGAAACGTGTTGCCGGAAGCGGTGCGAAACGCGTCGCCGTCATGACGACGACCGGCGGTGGCGCATCCATGGTGGTTGACCGGTTGGGGCTGGCGGGGATTGATTTCGCCCGTGCGCCCGCCGGGGGCGTCGGACGACGCTCTCCCCCTTGGGGTCCGGGGGGGGGGGGCGCCTCTGCGGTCGATCTTGCCCTGGGGGGGGGTGCCGTCGGCGGACGTGCGCCGGCGGGGGGGGGGTGTCTGGCAGGCGTAGCAGACGGGGGGGTGCGTGGCGGCGTCGTGGTGGCCGGGCTCGGCCCGCCCC